>JANMHN010000173.1:0-3577 GCA_031375185.1 Allobosea sp.
GATGGAAACCGAAGGCGTCAGCTTTCCCGAAGCCGTGGAGCGGCTGGCGAGCGAGGCCGGGGTCACGCTGCCGAAAATCACCGAAGACGCGGTGCGCCAGGAGGAGGTCCGCAAGGGACTTTATGAGGTCATCGAGCTTGCTGCAGCGTTCTTCGAAGCGGAACTGAAGGGCGCGCGTGGCCTCGAAGCCAGGCGTTATCTGGAGCGTAGGGCGCTTTCGGGCGAGCCGCAGCGCCGGTTCCGGCTCGGTTACGCACCGCCTGACCGTTTTGCCTTGCGTGATCATCTGGCGGCGCAAGGGATTTCGGCGGAGTTGATGATCGAGGCGGGCCTGCTCATCCATGGCGAAGAGATCGCTGTTCCCTATGACCGGTTCCGTGACCGCGTGATGTTTCCCATCGCTGACGTGCGGGGCCGGGTGATTGCCTTTGGCGGGCGTGCCATGAGCGCGGACGCACAGGCCAAATACCTCAACACCTCCGAAACCAGCCTCTTCCACAAGGGCCGGATGCTCTACAATCACCATGCCGCCCGCAAGGCTGCCCATGAGGCCGGGCAGGTCATCGCGGTGGAGGGCTATGTCGATGTCATCGCCATGACGCTTGCGGGCTTTCCCAATGCCGTCGCCCCGCTGGGCACCGCGCTGACGGAAGACCAGCTTGCCCTGCTCTGGCGCATGGCGGATGAGCCGGTGCTGTGCTTTGATGGCGACAAGGCCGGGCGCAAGGCCGCCTACCGCGCCATCGACGTGGCGCTTGGCGTCATGGAGCCGGGCAAATCGCTGCGGTTTGCACTGCTGCCCGAAGGCCAGGATCCTGATGACCTGCTCCGTTCTGGCGGGGCCGGGGCCGTCTCCGCCGTGCTGGCCGCAGCCCGTCCGCTCGTGGACCTGATCTGGACGCGCGAGGTGGAAGCAGGCCCGCTCGACACGCCAGAACGCCGCGCGGCGCTGGAGCGCAAGCTCGGACAGGTTCTGGGCGTGCTAAAGGACGAGGCCACGCGCCGTCACTACCGCGCAGAGATGGACAACCGGCTGGCGCTGCTGTTTCCGAACCAATCACAAAGAGGGCGCAGGGGCGAGCGGCGCGATGGCGCTGGCCAGAACGGCAGCACCTATGGCAAGTCCCGTTTCGGGGTGATCAACGGGGTGCCCCAGCCGATGCGGGCCAGCCCCGCGCTCGCGCGCTCCGCCATCTTTTCAAGGCCGGGCATCGGCGAAAACCCGCGCGAGGCCACCATCCTGGTCGGGCTTGCCGCACACCCGGAAGTTCTGATGCGCGTCGCGGATGAACTGGCCGAGATCGACTGGCAGGGGCACGGTGCCTTGCGGGTGTGCCAGGCACTGTTGCAAGCGGTGGTCGATGGAGCCGCCAGCACGGCAAGCATTGAACGCCTGCTCGAATCGGGGGCTGCCAAAGAGGCGTTCATGCGGCTCGAACGGCTTGTGGCATCAGGCGACCGCAGCCGAATTGCACCAAATGCAGATGTGCATGCGGTTTATGACACGATTAGACAAGCTCTTGTCTTGCATCGGCGGGCGCGCACGCTACATACCGAACTCGAGCAGGCAAAACTCGCCTTCTCGGATGATGACAGCGAGGAAAATCTCGCGTGGCTGCTGGATGTGAAAACGAGGTTGTCCTCGCTCGAGGGCACCGAGGCGTCATCCGAGGCGTCACAGGACTAGCGGATGTCCACGGTCCGTGAACCGGGCCAAATGGTCAGGGGCGCGCAAACCTGATGTGCGAAAGGTTGTGGTGTCCTGCTGCGGGTTCGCCTTGCGACAGGGACCATGGCGAGCAGATGGTAACTGATCCGAAAGATCAGGCGCATCATCTGGAAGCTGAGGCGAATCAGACGGGATGCTCATGGCTTTGTGCAAGCCGTGGCAGCCCCTTTTTGACGTTGGAGTGCCTGAAGCGGGTCATTTCGGCGACAAGACGTTGGATGAGAGAACGGACGCATGGTGACCAAGACGGCAGCGGGCGAAGACGGGCCCGAGGACAAGAAGCCCCAGTCCGACGGCCCTTTGCTGGACCTGAACGACCAGGCTGTGAAGCGCATGATCAAGGCCGCCAAGAAGCGCGGCTTTGTGACATATGAAGAGCTGAACGATGTCCTGCCGTCCGAGGAGTTCACCTCCGACCAGATAGAGGATGTCTATGCCCAGCTCTCCGAGATGGGCATCAATGTCGTCGAATCAGATGACAACGACGAGGCGGCTGCCGAAACCCCTGCCGGTGCCGAAGCCGATGCCGAGGAAGAGGTCGAGGGCGAGAGCCCCGAACCTGTCCGCACCGCCATGCCCGTCAAGATGGAGCAGAACCTCGCCGCGTCCGAGCGGACCGACGATCCGGTGCGCATGTACCTGCGCGAGATGGGGTCTGTCGAGCTGCTCTCCCGCGAGGGCGAGATCGCCATTGCCAAGCGCATCGAGGCGGGCCGCGAGGCGATGATCGCCGGGCTGTGCGAGAGCCCCCTCACCTTTCAGGCCATCATCATCTGGCGCGACGAACTCAACGAAGGCAAGGTGCTGCTGCGCGAGATCATCGATCTCGAAGCCACCTATGCCGGGCCTGACGGCAAGGGCGCGCCAAAGGTCGAGGGCGCTGACGGTTTCGACGAGCCCGAACCGCAAGCCACGCGCACGCTCAACGAGGATGGCGAAGAGGTCATCACGCCTCCCAATGACATGGACGATGACGACATCGAGAACAACGTCTCGCTGTCCGCCATGGAGGCCGAACTGAAGCCGAAGGTGCTGGAGACCTTCGACAACATCGCCGACAACTACAAGAAGCTGCGCCGCCTGCAGGACCAGGACATCGAGCACAGGCTGGCCAACACCAAGCTGACGCCCGCCCAGGAGCGCAAGTACCGCGAACTGAAGAGCGACATCGTCACGGCGGTGAAATCGCTGTCACTGAACCAGAACCGCATCGAGGCGCTGGTCGAACAGCTTTACGACATCAACAAGCGCCTGATCAGCCAGGAAACCCGCCTGCTGCGCCTGGCTGAGTCCTATGGCGTCAGCCGCGAGGATTTCCTCAAGAACCACCAGGGCGGCGAACTCGACCCGAAATGGCTGCTGCGCGTCTCCAAGCTCGGCTCGAAGGGCTGGAAGGAATTCATCGGTTCCGAAAAGGACCGGATCAAGGACATGCGCGAGGACATTCACAACCTCGCCTCCGAAACCGGCCTCGAAATCGTCGAGTTCCGCAAGATCGTCAACATGGTGCAGAAAGGCGAGCGCGAAGCCCGGCAGGCCAAGAAGGAGATGATCGAGGCCAACCTGCGGCTCGTGATCTCCATCGCCAAGAAATACACCAATCGCGGCCTGCAGTTCCTCGATCTGATCCAGGAGGGCAACATTGGCCTGATGAAGGCGGTCGACAAGTTCGAGTATCGCCGCGGCTACAAGTTCTCGACCTATGCCACCTGGTGGATCCGGCAGGCCATCACCCGCTCCATCGCCGATCAGGCCCGGACCATCCGCATCCCGGTCCACATGATCGAGACGATCAACAAGATCGTGCGCACCTCGCGCCAGATGCTGCACGAGATCGGGCGCGAGCCG
>JANMHN010000186.1:0-15263 GCA_031375185.1 Allobosea sp.
CGCTCTGCGTCATTGCGCTCAGCGGCGGAGACGATGAGCGCCGCCAGACGTCCGAAGGGCGGCATTCCAGCTACCTCGCGCGACGCGATCTCGGCCCTGTAAAAGCTCTCCGGATCGCCAGACAGCAGCGCTGCGATGACCGGATGCCCTGGCTGGAACGTCTGCAGCAGCGCCCTGCCGGCCTTGGCCCCGCGTCCGGCTCGCCCGGTCACCTGCTGAAGGATCTGGAAGGTGCGCTCCGCCGCGCGCGGATCACCCGATGCAAGACCGATATCGGCATCAATGACGCCCACCAGCGTCAGTCCGGGAAAATTGTGCCCCTTGGCCACAAGCTGCGTACCGATGACGATCTGGAATTCGCCATTGGCCACGGCCTGCAATTCCTGCTTCAGCCGCTCGGTCCCGCCCGGAAAGTCGCTGGACAGGACGATGGTGCGCGCATCGGGAAAGAGTGTTGCCACCTCCTCGGCCAGCCGCTCGACGCCGGGCCCGCAGGGCACAAGGCTGTCGGCACTGTCACAGGATGGGCAAGCGTCAGGCCTGCGCTCGATATGCCCGCAATGGTGGCAGGCCAGCGCCCGGCGAAAGCGGTGGTCAACCAGCCAGGTCGAGCAGTTGGGGCACTGGAAGCGGTGCCCGCAGCTCCGGCACAAGGTCAGCGGGGCATAGCCACGCCGGTTGAGGAACAGAAGCGATTGTTCACCCGCTTCGAGATTGTGCCGCACCTCGGCTTCGAGGCGCGGCGAAATCCAGCGCCCGCGCGGGGCGGCGTTCATGGTCAGGTCCACCGCTGCGAGATCCGGTAGATTGCGCCCACCAAAGCGCTCATCCAGCAGCACATGCAGATAGCGTCCGCGCGTCGCATTGACGCGGCTCTCCACCGAAGGCGTGGCTGATGCGAGGATAATCGCGGCATTCTCGAAACGGGCGCGCACCACCGCCATGTCACGCGCATGATACGTCACGCCGTCTTCCTGCTTGTAGGCAGCCTCGTGCTCCTCATCGACCACGATCAGCGCCAGATTGCAGAACGGCAGGAACAGCGCCGAGCGCGCACCCGCCACCACCAGCGCCTCGCCGCTGGCCACGGCAGCGTGCAGGCGGTCACGCTTGCGACCCGCCACGCCAGAATGCCACAGGCCCGGCATGACCCCGAAGCGAGCCGTGAAACGGTCGATGAACTGGGCCGTGAGGGCAATCTCCGGCATCAGGATCAGGCACTGCCGCCCCTGTCGCACGGCCTCTGCCACCGCCTCGAAGTAGACCTCGGTCTTGCCCGAGCCCGTCACGCCTTCCAACAGGGCGGTGGCAAATCTGCGTGCCGCGACCAATGCAGTGATCTTCTGAGCCGCTTCAGCCTGCTGGGCAGACAATCCGTCATGCGGATGGTCAGGATCGGGCCGCTGGACCGCATCCGCCATGGGCATCGGCTCGACCGTGAACGTGCCTTCGTCCACAAGCGCGTCGATCACCGCAGCCGAGACGTCGGCAATGTCGCACAGGGCACTCTTGGCAAAGAGCAGGCCGCCCTCCGCAGCCGCCATGGCACGGGCGCGGGCTGGCGTCATGCGGGCAGGCGGCGCACCTGTGAGGCGCACACCGAGCCGTGGCCTTTGCGGCTTTGCGTCGGGCTCTGGCGCACGCAGGGCCAGGGACAGCGCAGAGCCACGCGGACTGAGCGTGTACCAGGCGATCCAGTCAACAAGCTGACGCATGCGTGCGACCAGCGGCGGGGTCTCGACCCGCGAGATGACGGCCTTGAGATTGCCTCCGCTTCCTGCCTTGAGGGCCCAGACGACGCCCGTGGCCTCACGCGCGCCAAGTGGCACCCGCACGACATCGCCTTCGGCAAGCCCAAGACCTGCAGGGACGCGATACGAATAGGCCGTGTCGACCGCGACAGGCATCAGCACGTCAGCAACCACGCTGTCTTCGTCTGCGATTCTGTCATCCGCCGCCGTCATGAAACTGGAATAGCATCGATTCGCCCGACGAGGTCAGCGCCGTTCGGGTTTCATTAAGGCTGGCACAGCAACATGAGGCATGACGAAGAACCCTCAGCCGCCTGTGCCCATCACCATCTCGGGTGATGTGCTCAATGCCGAAAGAGCCTGGCTGGACAGCCTTGAGCACGAGCGCCGCCTGTCGCCTCACACGCTGGAGGCCTATCAGCGCGATGTGCGCCAGTTCATCGCATTTCTGGCGGAACAAACCGGCGAAGCGGTGTCGCTTTCCGTGCTGGGCAAGCTCAAGCCGCTCGATGTGCGGGCTTTCCTGGCAGCTCGCCGCCGCAATGGCACGACCAGCCGCAGCCTGATGCGGCAGCTCGCGTCCCTGCGGTCTTTCGCACGGCATCTGGAGCGGCATGACCTGGCGAATGCCTCGGCCATCGTCAATGTCAGGGGCCCGAAAATCCCGAAAACCCTGCCGCGGCCCATTGCTGCCTCAGCGGCGCGGGCGCTGGCCCATGTCGATACACGCGCCGGAGAGGAGCGTCCGGCCTGGGTGCTGGCGCGTGATGCGGCCGTGCTGGCACTGCTCTATGGTTGCGGCTTGCGCATCTCGGAAGCGCTTGGCCTGAGACGCGCCGATGCGCCGGTTGCAGGCAGGGACAGTGTCACCGTGCTGGGCAAGGGCGGCAAGCGCCGTGAAGCACCCGTGATGACCGCCGTCAGCGCGGCGATCTCCCGCTATCTCGGCATGTGCCCCTACAATCTGCCGATGGACGGACCCCTGTTCATCGGGGTGCAGGGCGGACAATTGTCACCACGCATCATCCAGCTTGCGGTCGAGAGGATGCGCGGCGCGCTTGGCCTGCCCGACAGTGCCACACCGCATGCCTTGCGACATTCATTTGCCAGTCATTTGCTGGGACGTGGTGGAGACTTGCGCGCAATCCAGGATCTTCTCGGCCATGCGTCCCTCGCAACCACTCAAATCTACACGAAAATCGACACATCACGGCTTTTGTCAGCATATCGTTCTGCACATCCTCGTGCGCGCATCTGACCAGGTCCGAAGCATTTTGATCCCGGTGATTAACTGTGCGGAAACCAACATGACGTTATTGATGACAGGCATGAACCACGGTTGCCAACACGATGAATGACCCTTCGCTCCCATCTGCGATAGCGCCGCCGGGTGTTCTGGTGGGCGATGCGTCTGCTGACATGCGCGCGATGATGGCTGGTGCCGTCAGGGATGTGTTTCCGTCAGCCCGCATCTTCGAGGCCAAATCTGGCCCTGAAGCGCTTGGAATGCTGCGATCAGGTGCAATCAGCATCGTGATCATGGACATCGCCATGTCGTCGTTGCCTGGTTCGGACGTGATCCTGGAAGCAAGGAAAGAGGGTGTGCGTCCTTTCCTGATCCTGACATCGGCAACGGTCCTGCCGAACTGGAGCATGCTGGCAACGGACCTTCAGGCTTACGAGTTCGTCAAGAAGCCCTTTTCGGCACAGGATATTTCCAATCTTCTGAGCAATTACGTCCGCATGCAGAAACCGACGCGGCTCCTGATCGCGGATGCTGGCGACCAGACACGTGCCATGGTCCGCAAGGTGGTCAATGCCAGCCGCTTCAAGATGGACATCCAGGAAACCGACAACGGTGGGCACGCGCTGAAGCTGACCCGCCTTGAAACATTCGACATCGCTCTTGTCGATGCCAACCTCAACGGAATAAGCGGGCTTGAAACCGCATGCCAGATGCAGGGCCTGCATCCGGACCTCATGGTGGTGTCGATCCTGCCGTCGAATGATGGCGGGCTCGGCCAGTCGCTCAAGCACCTTGGCCTTGTGCATTTCCTGCGCAAGCCGTTCTTCACGCGTGATGTCGATGCCATGATGCACTCGGTTCACAAGATGCGGCGCCCCTATCTGATGAATGCCGTGATCAAGGCCGTCCAGACCGCACTGGCAAGCTGAGAGCGTTCGCACGTCCGATACTCCCGGCCATCGGACCCGGTGTCATGCTCTGGCGACATGCGCCCAGTCCTGCCATCGTCCCATGTTCGTGAAATGATGCTGGCAGAGTGTCTGCGGGCACGGCATTCTGTCTTGAGGAAAGCGTCCGGAGAGGCGTTGTTCGAAATGGTGCAGGGCGGAGAACACACATGACAGGCAGGCTGAGGGGCAAGACAGCGCTGGTGACGGCGGCAGGCCAGGGGATCGGCAGGGCCATCGCCGAGGCTTTCATTGCGGAAGGGGCGCGCGTGATCGCGACAGACCTCGATATCGGGAAGCTCGATGGCCTGAAACGCGCGGTGCGACGCAAGCTGGATGTGCGCTCGTCCAAGGCGGTGAGCAGCTTCGTGGACAAGCAGGTGGCCGCCACAGGCCCCATCGACATCCTGGTGAATGCCGCCGGGTATGTGCATCACGGCAGCGTGCTCGACTGCTCGGATGCTGACTGGGCCTTTTCGTTTGATCTCAACGTCACATCCATGCACCGCCTCATCAAGGCCATTGTGCCCGGCATGCTGGCGAAGGGCTCCGGCTCGATCATCAACATCGCCTCCGGCGCAAGTTCCGTGCGCGGCATTCCCAACCGCTACGTCTATGGCACCACGAAGGCTGCCGTTGTCGGGTTGACCAAGGCGGTTGCGGCCGATTTCATCAAGAAGGGTATTCGGGCCAATGCCATCTGTCCCGGCACGATCCAGTCGCCCTCCCTTGACCAGCGCATCGAGGCGCTTGCCGCATCGGGCGGAATGACGGTGGCACAAGCGCGGCAGGCCTTCATCGACCGCCAGCCAATGGGTCGCCTCGGCACGGCGGAGGAGGTGGCGATGCTGGCCGTCTATCTCGCATCGGATGAAGCCAGCTATACGACAGGCCAGATCCACCTGGTCGATGGCGGTTTCGCCCTCTGATTCAACTTTGTTCGGCATGTTCCGGCGCAGGACCGTTTTCCGCTCTTGCGCCATCACCACTGGCAGGAGGCCATCATGCACATTCTGGTTCTGGGCGCGGCTGGCATGGTTGGCGCCAAGTTTCTTGCGCGCGTGGCGAGAGACGGCCACATCGGCGGCAAGGAGGTGACCCAGGCAACGCTGCATGATGTGGTCATGCCGCTTGCACCATCCGGCGCGGCTTTCGCCTCATCCTGCCTTGCCAGCGACATGTCATTGCCCGGCGAGGCTGCCAGACTGGTGGCTGGTCGTCCCGACCTCATCGTGCATCTGGCGGCCATCGTGTCGGGCGAGGCCGAAGCCGATTTCGAAAAGGGTTACAGGATCAACCTTGACGGCACGCGCCACCTGTTCGAAGCCATCAGGCTGGTTGGAGACAGTTACAGGCCCCGAGTGATCTTCACCTCATCGATCGCCGTGTTTGGTGCGCCATTTCATGACAAGATCACCGACGAGTTCCACACAACGCCCCTGACCAGCTACGGAACGCAGAAGGCCATCGGCGAATTGCTGCTGTCTGATTACTCCAGACGCGGGATCTTCGATGGCATCGGCATCCGTCTGCCCACCATCTGTGTCAGGCCCGGCAAGCCGAACAAGGCCGCTTCCGGGTTCTTCTCGAACATCATCCGCGAGCCTCTCGCAGGGCACAAAGCCGTGTTGCCGGTCTCGGACGATGTCAGGCACTGGCATGCAAGCCCGCGTTCGGCGGTCGGATTTCTGCTCCATGCCGCGACCCTTGACCTCAATCTTGTGGGGCCACGGCGCAATCTTGGCATGCCGGGATTGTCCTGCACTGTCGGTCAACAGATCGCGGCACTTGCCAAGATCGCCGGTGCCCGCGTGGTGTCCCGGATTGCCCGTGTGCCGGACGCGACGATCCAGGGCATCGTCGCGGGATGGCCACGGGATTTTTCTCCCGAACGCGCCAGCGCTCTCGGATTCAAGGCTGAAAGCAGCTTCGAGGACATCATCCGCACACATATCGACGACGAACTTGGCGGGACGTTTGCAGCCTGACCTGGCAGTTTGGAGCACCATGAACCAAGCATGCCACCCGGAAGACATCTGTTTTGCAACATAACCTGAACCAGACGACCTGAAGCAGACAACCTGAAGCCGGGCGGCAGATGAATGACGCTCATCTTCAGCGAACCGCGTCACCTTGGACTTGAGACGGGTCGGTCTGCGAGCACTGATACAAGCCTGGCCAAGATTGACTGAAACACAGATCAATCATCTTGATGAGATGAATCGACACATTCCTTTGTGACCCCCTTAAAATCAGCGGAAAGTGTGTTATCTATGGATAAGGCCTTGAGCCTATGGAGGAATTAACATGTCAAAGACGTTAAATCGTCTTGCCACCGTGACCATGCTGGCCGGCGCACTGGCGCTGAGCTTCACTGCAGCCGATGCGCGCCCAGGCGGCGGCAAGAGCTCCGGCAGCCGCGGTTCGCAAACCAATGTCGCACCACCTTCGACCAGCACGGCACCGACCAGTGCGCAGCCGATGCAGCGCTCGATCAACCAGGGCGCGCCTTCCGCCGCAGCTGCCGCGCCTGCCGGGGCTGCTGCAGCCGCCGCTGCACAGGCTGCCAAGCCTTCGATGGCACGCAGCCTCATGATGGGCGTCGGTGCGGGCCTGCTTGGCGCAGGCCTGTTCGGCCTTCTGTCAGGCTCCGGGTTCCTGGGCGGACTTGGCTCGCTCGCCGGCATGCTCGGCCTTCTGCTCCAGGTCGGTCTGATTGCTGGCGTCGTGTTCCTCGTCATGCGCCTGATCCGCAGCCGCCGCGAGACATCGCTGGCCACCGCGCAGCCCATGCCGCGTGACGCCATGCCGCGTGATGTGCAGGCACAGCAGCAGCCCATGCAGCGCCAGATGATGGGTGCCATGGGTGGAGCAGCTTCAGCCCAGCCCACCACCCAGCCGCTGACGCTCACGGGCGATGATTTCGTCGCGTTCGAAAAACTGCTGGGCAACGTCCAGATGGCCTACAGCCGTGAGGATGTGCCTGCACTGCGCGCCATGCTGACGCCGGAAATGACGTCGTACATGGAAGGTGATCTGTCCGACAACGAAGCCAAGGGCGTGGTCAATCGTCTGGACAACGTCAAGCTGCTGCAGGGTGACCTGTCCGAAGCCTGGCGCGAGGCTTCCGGCGAATATGCCACGGTCGCGATGCGCTATGCCATCTCCGATGCGCTTGTTGACCGCCGGAGCGGCAAGACACTGGAAGGTGATATCGCCAAGGTTGGTGACGTCACCGAATTGTGGACCTTCGTGCGGGAGCCCGGCCAGATGCACGCCGATGCCTGGAAGCTCTCCGCGATACAGCAAGTCGCCTGATCAAGCTGCCCTGTGCCGAGATAACGAAACCCGCCGGAGCGATCCGGCGGGTTTTTGTTGGGCATCATGTCCTGTCAATCAGGCAGCCTTGCCCGGCTCTTGCCCGACCATGGCGATGTGCGGCGGGTTGCGTGGATACCTGGGGCTAGTAGAGGAAACGATCGGTCAGGCCAGCGCCGCCTTTGTGCAGGCGATGATATAGTCCTGCGTGTCGGCATCAAGGTATGCGTGCATCGGCAGGGCAAGGACTTCGTGGCAGACGCGGTCAGACACTGGCAGCCCGTTGCCGGCGACCGGGAAGCGCCTGTAGGCCGTCTGCTGGTGAAGGGGCTTTGGGTAGTAGATCGCGGTAGGAACGCCCTTCGCCTTCAGAGCCTCGATGACATGGGCGCGCTTGTCAGCGTTGACGCGGATGACGTATTGCGCCCAGGTCGAGACGCAGCCCTCCATCACATGAGGCGTCACAGCCACCGCCTTCAACCCCTCCTGATAGCGCGCCGCAATGATCTGGCGCTTGTCGATCTCCTCCCGGAAGACCGCGAGTTTCAGCAGCAGGACGGCGGCCTGCACGGTGTCGAGGCGCGAGTTCACGCCGATGCGGACATTGTCATACTTGTCGGTTCCCCTGCCATGCACATGCAGCGAGCGGATGATGTCGTGGTAAGCATCATCGGCCGTGAGCACGGCGCCGCCATCGCCATAGGCCCCGAGCGGCTTGGCCGGGAAGAAGCTGGTCGTGGCGAAAACCCCGATCGAACCGGCCACGCGGCCCTTGTAGATGCCGCCGAAGCCCTGTGCCGAATCAGCGACCAGGACAAGGTTGTTGTCCTTGCAGAAGGCGCTGATCGGATCATAATCGGCAGGCTGTCCAAACAGGTCGACAGCAATCACCGCGCGGACTTTGAGATTGTTCTGCGCGGCGGTCGACATGGCAGCGCCCAGACCCTTCACATCCATGTTGTAGGTCGCTTCGTCGATGTCGACAAAGATCGGCACGGCCCCGAGCCATGCCACCACCTCGGCGGTTGCCGCGAAGGTGAAGGACGGGCAGATGACCGCGTCCCCGGGTCTCAGTTTCATCGCCATCAAGGGCAGCGCAATGGCGTCGGTGCCATTGGCACAGCCGATGGCATGCTTCGCGCCGCAGAATGCCGCCAGCTCATCCTCGAAGCGCTTGACCTGGGGCCCGAGGATGTAATTGCCGTCATGCACGACACCAAGGATCGCCTCATCCATGGCAGCGCCGATGTGCCGGCGCTGCGCCTTGAGGTCGATGAAGTCGATCTTGGCACGGGTCATCAATGCGTCTCCGAGGGTCATCTTCTCCGGAAACGGCTCAATTGAACCGGCGGGGCAGATGATGTTTGACGAGAAAGAAGAGCATTGTGTTGCGACGGCATCGTGAGATGACAGTGCGTGCAACGCTCTGGCCACACTCTTATCCACCGCGATGATCCTTGGGCCAATCACAACTTTTTGCCCGATGTTGCACAAGGCTGGCTGAAAGGAGCTTGTGATGGCGGAAAGAGCTGGTGATGACGGAAAGAGCTGGTGATGATCTGGAACCCGCGCATGAGGCGGGCCGTGCGCCCCTGACGATACTTGCATCAGCTTCCGGCCTGCCTAAACCAGAACCATGTCCGATTCGCTGTCCGCTGCCCGCAGCACGCTGAAATCCACATTCGGCTACGATGACTTCCGCTCCGGCCAGCGCGAGGTGATCGAGGCCGTGCTGGCCGGGCGCGACGTGCTGGCGGTGATGCCCACAGGCTCCGGCAAGTCCATGTGCTACCAGCTTCCCGCGCTTGTCGAGGGCGGATTGACCGTCGTGGTGTCACCGCTGATCGCGCTCATGCGCGACCAGGTGAAGCAGATGGCGGCTGTCGGCGTCGGAGCGGTCACGCTGAACTCGCTCAACAGCGATGATGAGGCGGCTGCGGCCTGGCGTTCCCTGCGCCATGGCGACACGCACCTTGTCTATGTCTCGCCGGAGCGCCTTGCCATGGACGGCATGGGCGCACGGCTGGCCGAACTGGGCGTGGCGCGGCTGGCCATCGACGAAGCCCATTGCGTGTCCCAATGGGGCCATGATTTTCGCCCCGAATACCGCGAACTGCGCCGCCTGAGGAAAGCCCTCGGCATGCCGCCCGTGCTGGCCTTGACCGCCACCGCCGACCAGGCCACGCGCGCCGACATCGCGGCGCAATTGTTCGATGCCGATCCGGTCATGTTCGTGCATGGCTTCGACAGGCCGAACATTTCGCTCAGGTTCGAGCCCAAGGAGCAGCCGAAAAAACAGATCGAGGCCTTCATCTTAAGCCGCAAGGGCCAGTCCGGCATCATCTACTGTTCGTCGCGCAAGCGCACCGAGGCACTGGCGGAATGGCTCAGTGAAAAAGGCTGGCGCGCTGTCTCCTACCATGCCGGCATGGAGCAGGAGAGCCGCAACCGCAACCAGGACATCTTCCAGCAGGAGGACGGCGTCATCGTCTGCGCCACCATCGCCTTCGGCATGGGCGTCAACAAGCCCGATGTCCGCTTCGTGATCCATGCCGACATGCCGGGTTCCATCGAAAGCTACTATCAGGAAATCGGGCGTGCAGGCCGCGATGGCCTGCCAGCCGCCACCCTCACGCTCTACGGCATGGACGACATGGCGCTGCGCCGCCGCCAGATCGACGAGAAGGAGATGGCGGAGGAGCGCAAGCGCATCGAACACCGCAAGCTCGATGCCATGACGGCCCTGTGCGAGGCGTCGAGTTGCAGACGCGGGGCGCTGATGTCCTATTTCGGCGAAAGCACCGTGGCCTGCCAGGGCTGCGACCTGTGCGGCAACGGCGCGAAGTCGCTTTATGACGGGCTGATTGACGCACAGAAGGCCTTGTCGGCCATGCTGCGCACCGGACAGCGCTTCGGGGCCTCGCACATTGCCGATGTGCTGGTCGGCAAGCGCACCGACGCCATCACCAGGCAGAAGCACGACGAGATCAAGACCTTTGGCGTGGGCAAGGACAAGGCCGCGAAAAGCTGGATGAGCATCATCCGGCAGTTGTTCGCGGCGGGAGCTGTCGCCCACCGCGATGAATATGGCGGGCTTGTCGTCACGGGAAAGGGCGAGGATCTCCTGCGCGGGCGTGACGGAATCCGGCTGCGTGCTGAGTCTCCCTCGGAGCGCCTTGCGCGCATCAGGAGCACGTCCGGCCCTTATGGCAACCCGTTGGACGATGTGGATGATGTCGTGTTCCAGCGGCTTCGCGCCTTGCGTGCCACAATCTCGCGCGAAGAGGGCATCGCCGCCTATATGGTGTTCCCGGACAGGACGCTGATCGACATGGTGCGCGAAAAGCCTTCGGACCTTGACCAGATGGCCCGCGTCCAGGGCGTCGGCGAGCGCAAGCTGAAAGCCTATGGCGATGTGTTCCTGAATGCGCTGTGGGAAAGCTGACCGCATGCAGGGCTGGCATTGATCAGGCAATTCGGGCGATGATGCGGTTTCATGCGAGGACCGCACATGACATCACCGGTTGAAACATCCCTTGCCGACCGCCTGCACCGCTGCCACTCCAGTGTCATCTACGACGTGATGCGCAACCAGGGCACGCCGCCCCGTGTCCTGCCCCGGCACGTGCGGGGCATTGATCCGCAGATGACATGTGCCGGTCCCGTGATGACGGTGCGCGGGCGGCCTGACCCGACCCTGAGCCAGCACGACACATTGTATGCCTGGGCCGGGGTGCTGTCGAAAGCAAAGACAGGCCATGTCCTGATCTGCCAGCCGCAGGACGATGTCCGCGCCCTGATGGGCGGGCTGTCGGCGGAAGCTCTCAAGATCAAGGGCGTGCGCGGCTACATCGTCGATGGCGGCTGCCGGGACGCACAGGACGTGGTGAACCAGGATTTCCCGGTGTTCTGCCGGTTCTTCTCGCCCATCGACATCGTCGGCAACTGGCGCGCCGACGCTTTCGATGAGGAGATCGTCTTCGGGGCCCATGTGGTTCGGCCATCAGACTATGTCCTGGCCGACCGCGACGGGATCGTGCTCATTCCGGGTGAGGAGATCGAAGCGGTGCTCGCCGCCGCCGAAGCCAAGATGGCAGCTGAAGGCGGCATGATGGCCGCCATCCGCGCCGGCGTCGATCCGCAGGAAGCCTACATGAAGCACCGGGTGTTCTGATTCTTCTCCCTCCCCGCAATGCGGGGAGGGTCGGGGTGGGGTGGCTCCACCGCGAAGATCGCAGAAAGTGCCCCACCCTTACCCTCCCCACGTGGTGGGGAGGGAAGGCTGCCGGCAGCGCGGATGTGAATGCCCGCCCCTCACACCTCCGCCAGACCACGCTTCTCCAGCAGCGCCTCTGGCGTCGGCATGCGGCCCCTGAAAGCGGTGTAAAGCTCCGCAGGGTCGCTGGAATTTCCCGCCGAATAAATGAAGCGCTTGAGTTTGTCGGCTGTTGCGGCATCGAAGACGTTGCCGGTCTCGCGGAAGGCGTCGAAGGCGTCGGCGTCCATCACCTCGCTCCACAGATACGAATAGTACCCGGCGGAATAGCCATCGCCCGAGAAGACATGCGTGAAGTGCGGCGTCTTGTGGCGCATGCCAATTTCCGCCGGCATGCCGATGCGCGTCAGTTCCGCATTCTGGAAAGCGATGGGGTCGATCGCCTGCGCATGCTCGTTCTTTTGGGCATGCTCGATCTCATGGAAGGCCATGTCGACCAGCGCGGACGAGGTGTATTCGACCGTGGCGAAACCCTGGTTGAAGGTCTGCGCGGCCTTGACCTTGTCCATCAGCGCCTGCGGCATCGGCTCGCCAGTGACGGCATGGATGCAGAAGCGGCCCATCACCTCGGGTGTCATGAACCAGTGCTCGTAGAGCTGCGATGGCAGCTCGACGAAATCGCGGCTGACGGATGTTCCGGCGACGGACGAATAGGTGACATCGGACAGCAGCCCGTGCCGGGCATGGCCGAATTCGTGGAACAGTGTGCGTGCATCGTCGAGCGAGAGCAAGGCCGGCTGGCCTTCTGCCGGCTTGGCGAAATTGCAGACATTGACAATGATCGGGCGAACCTCGCCATCCAGCTTGTCCTGCCTGCGGTAGGCGCTCATCCATGCGCCGGAACGCTTGGAGGCGCGGGCGAAGTAGTCGCCCATGAACAGGCCGATATGGCGGCCGCCGGTTTCGGACACCTCCCAGATGCGGACATCCGGATGATAGCCTTCAAGATCCGGCCTGGCTTTGAAAACAAGGCCAAACAGCCTGGTGGCGCAATCGAAGGAGGCCTCGATGATCTTGTCGAGCTGCAGATAAGGCTTCAGCGTACCCTCATCGAGGGCAAAGCGCGCGCTTCGGACCTTTTCGGAATAATAATGCCAGTCCCAGATGGCGATCGGATCATTCTGGCCTTCTGAACGGGCGAGCGCCGCGAGATCGGCGGCCTCCCTGGCGGCGCGGCGCTTCGCCGGGGCCCAGACCAGTTCAAGCAGCTTGCGCACCGCATCCGGTTCCTTCGCCATCGTGCCATCGAGCTTGAAGGTCGCGAAATTCCGGTAGCCCAGCAGCTTTGCCTTCTCGGCCCTCAGGCGCACCATTTCCGCGACAACTGCGGCGTTGTCGGTCTCCCCGCCATTGGCACCGCGCGCATCCCAGGCCCTGCGCGCCTTCTCGCGCAGGTCGCGTCGGGATGAAAACGTCAGGAACGGTTCGACAATCGAACGGCTGATCGTGACGGCGTGCTTGCCCTGATGGCCACGGTCCTCCGCGGCTTTCGCCATGGCGGCCTTGAGGAAATCGGGCAGGCCCGCCAGATCGGCCTCGCTGTCGAGGATCAGCGCATAGCTTGCCTCATCCTTCAGCACGTTCTGCGAAAATTGCGTACCCAGCGTCGAAAGCCGCTCATTGATGGCTTTGAGTCTGGTCTTGTCGGCATCATCCAGTCTGGCACCCGAGCGCACGAAGCCCTTGTGGGTCAGTTCCAGCACCCGTGCCTGTTCAGCCGTCATGGTCAGCGAAGCCCTCACCTCGTTCAGGGCGTCAACACGGGCAAACAGCTTCGGGTTCATGCCGATGGCTGACCAGTGGCGGCTCATGACAGGCGCCATCTCCCGCTCGATAGCTTGCAGTGCCTCATTCGTGTCTGCCCCGGACAGGTTGTAGAAGACACCCGCTGCGCGGCTCAGGTCATCCCCCGCGCGTTCCAGCGCATCGATCACGTTGGCAAATGTCACCTCGGATGTATCATCCGCGATCGCCTCGATCTCGGCCATGTGCTTCACCAGCGCGGCGTGAAGGGCAGGCGAGATATGCTCGGCCTTGATCGCACCGAAGGGCGGCAGCCCGAATGGCGTGGTCCAGGTCGCGGCAAATGGATTGTCGGATGGCAGGCTGGTCATGAGGCTGAAACCTTCAGGTTCTCGAAAAGACGTCGCGCAGGAAAACCTGCATGAAGATCGGCATGCGTGCCTCGTCAATGTCGGCCACGGACCGGGCAATCGCAATATCGCAAAGTTCCGGCTGGATCTGGCGTGACAGCCTGTCGCGGATCAGGCTCCGTGCCTCGTCGGCGGCAAGATCGATGAACACATCGCGCATGAAGGCCACGCGCTCGCGCCCCAGCACGATGCGCCAGCCATCACCGACGCTGACCTCGCTGGCCTGAAGGCCCGTTTCTTCTTCAAGTTCGCGCATCACCGAGCCAGCCAGATCGACCTCCCCGTTCGCGAGGACATCGCCGGGGTCGGGTGTGCCTGCCGCAAAATACACCTTTCCGGCATTGGCTGTGTGCTCGCCCATCACGCCCATGAGGTATGCGCCATCGCGCGTGCGCAAGGCTCCCATGGCAAAGCCGTTGCGGATCTGCTCATGGGCCTCTTGCGGGTATCCCCAGTGATGCCAGGCAATGAAGCTGGCGTAATCAAGCTGGAAATAGTCGGCTGAAAATGTGGTTCCCGAAACCTCGCCCCGGCACTGCAGCAGCACCTGCCCGTTGAACATGGCAGGTTTCGCGGCCTTGAGTTTTGCCCAATGCACGGCGATCTCGTCCTTGCGGACGCTTCTGAACGGCCAGTCATGCGCCTTCACCTCTGCCTTGACCTGCATGATCGGCAGGATGGACAGCGATCCCGCGCTCAAAGCCTGAGGCTGCCTTCGCTGACGATCACGGCTGACCCGCCGATCGCGGCCTTGACCAGAAGGCCATCCTCGATGGTCAGATGCAGATCGATCTGGCTTGGCCGACCCATCTCGTAGCCCTGCTCGATGGTCAGCTTGTGCTGGCCGTCATCGGGCGCATCGAATTCCATGATAGCGCCCGCGAAGGCAGCCACAGCAGAGCCAGTGGCCGGATCTTCGCCAAGGCCCATGTCGGGCGCAAACATGCGGGCCCGGTAGTGGTGCGCCGCATCCGATGTCTGGCGGGTGTAGACAAAGACATTCGGATGGTCGGCGGGCCTGATGCCCTGCCAGTGGCCAAGGTCAGGCCTGACCCGCGCCAGCGCATCCTGCCCGCTGACGGGCACCAGGCTGAAACCATTGCCTGCCGAGTAGACACTTGGCCTGTGCCGGTCAAAACCGATATCGCCCGGCTTCAGCGACAGGGCCTGCGCCACAGCCAGATCATGCGCTGCATCGCCAAGGGACCATGGCAGGCGCGGCAGCGAGAACACCGCCTTGCCCATCCCGTCGCTCTCGACCTCGACCGAACAGGGCACCAGCCCGACCTTCTCTTCCAGGTCGAACGCGACATGCCCGTGCTGCCCGCCATGGTCGCGGATGGCCAGCAGCACAGCCGCCCCAACCGTTGGATGACCTGCAAATGGCAACTCACGCCCCGGCGTGAAAATCCGGAGAGAGGCGCGTGACTTGATATCGACCGGCGGACAGACGAACACGGTTTCGGAAAGATTGAACTCCCGCGCGATCGACTGCATGGCGTGGTCGTTCAGCCCGCCTGAATCCAGCACCACTGCGAGCGGATTGCCGGCGAGCGCAGACCGCGTGAAGAC
>JANMHN010000201.1:0-10213 GCA_031375185.1 Allobosea sp.
GGACGATGCGACCTTTGCCCGCGCGAAGGACTTTTTCGCGATCTTCCGGCTGCCGCGCGACCTCACCTTCAGGACGCGCAGCTGCAGCGGGCGCGGCGGCGCGTGGTACTACGAAGGCACGGTGACGATCTGCTACGACTACGTGCAGAACCTGATCGACAGCGCAGCCAGCGACAAGCGCCCCGGCTGGGTGAGCCGGGAGGCGGCCATCCGCGGGCCCGTGGCCGATGTCGTGCTGCACGAGGGCGCGCACGCGCTGTTCGAATTCCTGCGCACCCCGCTCTTGGGCCGCGAGGAGGACGCCGCCGACATGGTCTCCACCTTCGCCATCCTCAACCTGTTCGGCAAGGAGGCCCCAGCACTGGTGCAGGGGGTCGCCTACTCCTATCTGGCCGATGCCGGCATGCGCACGTTCACCGACGCACCCGCACTGGAAGAGCGTGTGGTGCCCAGTCGCGCCTATGGCGGCGCACACTCCACAGCGCTGCAGCGGCTCTACAGCATCGTCTGCCATGCGTCCGGGTTTGATGAAGCCGCCTTCAAGACTCTGCTGGCCATGAGCGATCTGCCGGCCTGGCGCGCCTCGGGCTGCAGCGATGAATACAAGCAGATCACCCATGCCTTCCAGACGCTGCTCGCGCCCCATATCCAGGCTGACAAGGCCAGGGCGCTGTTCCCTGATGCGGGCTTTGCGGCGGTGCCGTGAGCGCGTGTGGCGCACAGGTCTGCGGTTCATCAAGGGGGAACAAAAAAAGAACTTTACGAAAAGAACAAATAAGGTACATTGTGGACAACGCAGGTGATCACGCGTTGTGACCCGATCAACCCCATGCCATAAGGACGCCGCAGATGGCTCAAGCTAAACTCTCACTTGTTGAAGGCTCTTCCATGGACAAGACCAAGGCTCTGGACGCCGCGCTCTCCCAGATCGAGCGCGCCTTCGGCAAGGGCTCGATCATGCGGCTGGGCAAGAACCAGCAGGCGGTGGAGATTGAAACCATTTCGACAGGCTCGCTCGGGCTGGACATCGCGCTTGGCGTCGGCGGGCTGCCGAAAGGCCGCGTGATCGAGATTTATGGGCCAGAATCCTCCGGCAAGACCACGCTTGCGCTGCACACGATCGCGGAAGCCCAGAAGAAAGGCGGCGTCTGCGGCTTCATCGATGCCGAACACGCGCTCGACCCGGTCTATGCGCGCAAGCTGGGCGTCAAACTCGACGATCTGCTGATTTCGCAGCCCGACACCGGGGAACAGGCGCTGGAAATCACCGACACGCTGGTGCGCTCCGGCGCCATCGACGTGCTGGTGATCGATTCGGTCGCCGCGCTGGTGCCGCGCTCCGAAATCGAGGGCGAAATGGGCGAGGTGCAGCCCGGCCTTCAGGCCCGCCTGATGAGCCAGGCCCTGCGCAAGCTCACCGGCTCGATCTCGCGCTCGAACACCATGGTCATCTTCATCAACCAGATCCGCATGAAGATCGGCGTGATGTATGGCTCGCCTGAGACGACCACGGGCGGCAACGCCTTGAAGTTCTATGCCTCCGTGCGCCTCGATATCCGCCGCACCTCCACCATCAAGGAGCGCGACGAGGCCGTGGGCAATCAGACCCGCGTCAAGGTCGTCAAGAACAAGGTCGCGCCTCCCTTCAAGCAGGTGGAATTCGACATCATGTATGGCGAAGGCATCTCGAAGGTGGGCGAACTGGTCGATCTGGGCGTCAAGGCCGGCATCGTCGAGAAGTCCGGCGCGTGGTTCTCGTTCGACAGCCAGCGGCTCGGCCAGGGCCGCGAGAATGCCAAGACCTTCCTCAAGACCAATCCGGATGTGGCCAACAAGATCGAGATGATGATTCGGCAGAATCAGGCCGTGGTCGCCGACCGGATCCTGGAAACCGCCACACCAACCGCCGATGATCTGGACGATAGCGAGCCGGCATGACCATCGGCTTCACAAGCCGGACATCACGGCGCGAACCAGTGTTCGCGCCGTTTTCATGAGTCCCGCGACGGTGCGCCCAGGGTGCTCTCCAAGATGCTCTGGCGTGTGGACATACGCCAAACCCGACACTAGACAAAAGCCCAGCAGACAGACTTCAATCACCGGGTGGCATGGCAATGAGTGGCGTCAACGAGATCAGGTCGACGTTCCTGAACTACTTCAAGAAGCATGGTCACGAGGTCGTGGCCTCCAGCCCGCTCGTGCCGCGCAATGATCCGACGCTGATGTTCGCCAATTCGGGCATGGTGCAGTTCAAGAATGTCTTTACCGGGGTGGAAAAGCGCTCTTACACACGCGCCACCTCGGCCCAGAAAAGCGTGCGCGCCGGCGGCAAGCACAACGATCTCGACAATGTCGGCTACACCGCGCGCCACCACACCTTCTTCGAGATGCTGGGGAATTTCTCATTTGGCGATTATTTCAAGGATGTCGCCATCGAGCATGCCTGGAACCTCGTCACGCGTGAATACGGGCTGCCAAAGGAGAAGCTCACCGTCACCGTCTATTCCGAAGATGATGAGGCGCATGCCTTGTGGAAGAAGATCGCCGGCCTGACCGACGACAAGATCATCCGGATCCCGACCTCGGACAATTTCTGGCGCATGGGCGATATTGGGCCGTGCGGGCCGTGTTCGGAAATCTTCTACGATCACGGCGACCATATCTTCGGCGGCCCGCCCGGCTCGGCCGACCAGGACGGCGACCGTTTCATCGAAATCTGGAACCTCGTGTTCATGCAGTACGAGGAGACGGCGGATGGGCAGCGGCTCAGCCTGCCAAGGCCGTCCATCGACACGGGGATGGGGCTGGAGCGCATCGCCGCCGTGCTCCAGGGCACGCATGACAATTATGACATCGATCTGTTCCGCGCGCTGATCTCGCGGGTGGCCGAGCTGACGAACATCGACGCTGACGGGCCGCAGAAGGCCAGCCACAGGGTCATTGCCGACCATTTGCGCTGTTCGGCCTTCCTGATCGCGGATGGCGTCCTGCCGTCGAACGAGGGCCGGGGCTATGTCCTGCGCCGGATCATGCGGCGCGGCATGCGCCATGCGCAGTTGCTTGGTGCGCGCGACCCGCTGCTTTACAGGCTTGTGCCGACATTGGTGCGCGAGATGGGGCAGGCCTATCCCGAACTTGTGCGGGCCGAAACCCTGATCTCTGAAACACTGCAACGTGAGGAAAGCCGTTTCCGCACCACGCTCGCGCGCGGGTTGACCATTCTGGATGCGGAGACCGCAGGGCTGAAAGCAGGCGACAGCCTCAAGGGTTCGGTCGCCTTCACGTTGTATGACACGTTCGGGTTTCCGCTCGACCTGACGCAGGACGCGCTGCGTGCGCGCGATATCGGCGTGGACACGGACGGTTTCAACGTGGCCATGAACGAGCAGAAGGCAAAGGCGCGCGCGGCATGGTCCGGCACGGGCGAGGCCGCGACAGATGCCGTCTGGTTTGGCCTGCGCGAGAAGGTCGGCGCGTCCGAGTTCCTGGGCTACAGCTCGGAGGTGGCAGAGGGCGTGATCACGGCGCTGGTCAGCGGTGGGGCAGAAGTCGCCGCGCTCAAGGCTGGAGACACAGGCTTTGCGTTGTTCAACCAGACACCGTTCTATGCCGAGTCCGGCGGTCAGGTCGGCGATATGGGAATTGTCAGCGGCGATGGTTTCAGCGCCGATGTCACCGACACGCAAAAGAAGGTCGGCGATGTGTTCGCACATGAGGTCAGGGTGACGGCAGGCGAATTGCGTGTCGGCAAGGCCACCGAGCTTCGCGTCAATGCCGCGCGCCGCAGCGCGATCAGGGCCAACCACTCGGCCACGCACCTGCTGCACGAGGCGCTGCGGCTCACGCTGGGCGACCATGTCGCGCAGAAGGGTTCGATGGTCTCGGGCGAGCGTCTGCGCTTCGATTTCAGCCATCCGAAAGGCATTGCGGATGCTGACCTTGAAAAGATCGAGGCCATCGCGAACCGTATCGTGCTGCAGAACGAGCCTGTGGTGACGCGACTGATGGGCGTGGATGATGCCATAGCATCGGGTGCCCGCGCGCTGTTCGGCGAGAAGTATGGCGATGAGGTCCGTGTCGTGTCGATGGGCACCTTGCGAAGTGGCGAGCGCGCAGGCCAGACCTACTCGGTCGAACTGTGCGGCGGCACCCATGCCAGCGCCACGGGTGACATCGGGCTGATCACGATCGTCAGCGAAGGCGCCGTGGCCGCCGGTGTGCGCCGCCTTGAGGCTCTGACCGGGGACACGGCACGCCAGCATCTCGCCCGGGAAAGCCGCAGGCTCCAGCAGCTTGCCAGCCTGATGAAGACCACCCCCGCCGAGGCGGCGGATCGCCTGGCCAGCCTGCTGGAGGAACGCCGCAAGCTCGAGCGCGAGCTGTCGGATGCCCGCAAGAAGCTCGCCATGGGGGGCGGGGCGGCGGCATCTGACCCGGTCAAGGATATCGGCGGTGTCAGGTTCCTGGGACGCTCGATCTCTGGCGTCGAGATGAAAGACCTGAAAAGCCTTGCGGACGAGGCCAAGAAGCAACTTGTCTCAGGCGTGGTGGCCATTGTCGGCGTCGGCGAGGACGGCAAGGCAGGTGTCGTTGTGGCTGTCACCGATGATCTGGCCGCCCGGTTTGATGCCGTGGCGCTGGTGCGCGCAGCTTCGGAGGTTCTTGGCGGCAAGGGCGGCGGTGGCCGGCGCGACATGGCGCAGGCCGGCGGGCCTGATGGCGACAAGGCTGATGCCGCAATCGCTGCGGTTGAAGCGGCTCTCACGGGTTGACCAGCGAGCCACCATCCTGATTCAAAAAGGCCGGTGCATGCACCGGCCTTTCTCGGTTGCGTGGCGGTTCGTGGCCGTTCAAGCCATCATGGCTTTGGTCAGGTTTTCGCTGATCTTGTCGAGGAAACCCGTGGTCGAAAGCCAGCGCTGGTCGGCACCCACCAGCAGCGCCAGATCCTTGGTCATGAAGCCGGCCTCAACCGTATCGACGCAGACTTTTTCCAGCGTGTCGGCAAACTTCGACAGGGCGAGGTTGTTGTCCAGCTTGGCGCGGTGCTTGAGGCCGCCGGTCCAGGCATAGATCGAGGCGATGGAGTTGGTGGAGGTTTCCTTGCCCTTCTGGTGCTCGCGGTAGTGGCGGGTCACGGTGCCGTGCGCAGCTTCCGACTCGACGATCTGGCCATCGGGCGTCATCAGCACCGAGGTCATCAGGCCCAGCGAGCCGAAGCCCTGCGCCACGATGTCGGACTGAACGTCGCCGTCGTAGTTCTTGGTGGCCCAGACATATCCGCCTGACCACTTGAGGGCCGACGCCACCATGTCGTCGATCAGCCGGTGCTCATAGGTGAGCTTCAGCGCCTCGAACTTCATCTTGAACTCGGCCTCGAACACCTCCTCGAAGATGTCCTTGAAACGACCGTCATAGACTTTCAGGATCGTGTTCTTGGTCGAGAGATAGACGGGCAGCTTGCGGTTGAGGCCATAATTCAGCGAGGCGCGGGCGAAGTCGCGGATGGAATCATCAAGGTTGTACATGGCCAGCGCAACGCCGGCTCCGGGCGACTGGTAGACCTCGCGCTCGATCACCTTGCCGTCCTCACCGACGAATTTCATTGTCAGCGTGCCCTTGCCGGGGAAGCGGAAATCGGTGGCGCGGTACTGGTCGCCGAAGGCATGGCGGCCCACGATGATCGGGGCTGTCCAGCCCGGCACGAGGCGCGGCACGTTCTTGCAGATGATCGGCTCGCGGAAGATCACGCCGCCCAGGATGTTGCGGATTGTGCCGTTGGGCGACTTCCACATCTCCTTGAGACTGAATTCCTTCACGCGGGCTTCATCGGGCGTGATGGTGGCGCATTTGACCGCGACGCCATGCTTCTTCGTGGCGTTCGCGGCGTCGATGGTCACCTTGTCATTGGTAGCGTCGCGGTGCTCGATGCCAAGGTCGTAATACTCGAGGTTCACATCGAGGTAAGGGTGGATCAGCTTGTCCTTGATGTATTGCCAGATGATGCGTGTCATCTCGTCGCCGTCCATCTCGACGATCGTGCCGGCAACCTTGATCTTGTTCATGAAATGAGACCTTCCCGAAGATGTGTCCGATCGCAAGCTGTCATGCAATCCGCTTCGGGACGATCTAGCGCGGGTGCGACACCTGCGGCAAGCACGGCTTTTGCTGCAAGGCGAGATTTGGTGCGAGGTGTCATTTGGGTGGCACCTCGCCATGGCAGCCAACTTGCGCTATGCGCCTGCCATGACCGGCGCAGGCACCAACCACACCTCCCAGGATTTGAGCGGGCCCGGCCCGGTGATCATCCTGGTCGAGCCGCAGTTGGCGGAGAACATCGGCATGGTGGCACGGGCCATGGCGAATTTCGGCCTTTCCGAACTGCGCCTCGTCAAGCCGCGAGACGGCTGGCCCACCGGCGGCGGCCTGCCGAAGGGCGCGCACCAAGCCGCGTCCGGCGCGCTTCATGTGCTGCATGGCGCCAGGCTGTTTCCTGATGCGCGGACGGCCATCGCCGACCTGAACCATGTCTTCGCCACCACGGCCCGCAACCGGGGGCAGATGAAGCGGGTGTACACCCCTGCCGAGATGATGCCGGATGTCGCCTCGCGCATCGCGTCCTCCCAGCGTGTCGGCATCCTGTTCGGGCGCGAGCGCACGGGGCTGGAAAATGACGAGATCAGCCTTGCCGATGCCATCGTGACCTTTCCGGTCAACCCGCAATTCGCCTCGCTGAACCTGGCGCAGGCCGTGCTGCTGATGGGTTACGAGTGGTTTCATGCGGCCCATGGCGACGTCAAGCCGTTCAGCGAAACGGATGCACCGCCCGCCCCGCGCGAGATGGTGGTGTCGCTGTTCGACTATCTCGAAGATGAACTTGAGCAGGGCGGTTTCTTTCCGCCCGACAAGCGCGAGATCATGGCACGCAACCTGCGTGACATCCTGCACCGGCTGGCGATGAGCGAACAGGACTGCCGCACACTGCGCGGCGCGGTCCATGCGCTGGCAGAAGGCCGCAAACGGCGCAGCCGGGATGGCGCGCCGGGCTGATGGCCCCGCCATGATTGCAGCTTGGAATGCCCCTCGGGCTGAGGCATAGTTTAGATCTGAACAAATGGACCATGCCATGACAGCCACGCTTTCCGCCGCAGCCCTCTATTCCTCCGGCCAGGGTGTCGCCACCATCACGCTGAACCGGCCCGAAAAACTCAACGCATTCTCGGCACAGATGTTCGAGGGCATACGCTCCGGGCTCGACCAGGCGGAAAAGGACGATGATGTCCGCGTGGTCATCTTCACGGGGCAAGGCCGCGCGTTCTCCTCCGGGCAGGATCTCACTGAAAAACTGCCCATGGGCGATGACGGGCGCATCAATCTTGGGCCCCCGCTCGAGCGCGACTACAACCCGCTGGTGCTGCGCCTGATGAGCTATCCCAAGATCACCGTGGCGGCGATCAACGGGCCTGCCGTCGGGGCGGCCGCTAACCTTGTGCTGGCTTGCGACATGGTCGTGGCAGCGCGCTCGGCCTATTTCCAGCAGGCCTTCGCGAAAATAGCGCTTATTCCGGATGCGGGCGGCACCTGGCTGTTGCCGCGCATCGTCGGCTCCAAGCTGGCGCTGGCGCTGATGCTGACAGGCGACAGGGTGAGCGCCGATGACGGCCAGCGCATGGGGCTGATCTACAAGGTGTTCGACGATGCGAGCTTTGTCGCCGATGTCGCCGCTTTCGTCGCGCCCTTCGCACAGGGGCCGGCGGGTGCCTACCGGCTGATCAAGCAAGTCCTGGCAAAATCGCTCGACAACGATTTCGCCGCGCAACTCCAGCTCGAGGCCGACCTGCAGAACAAGGCCGGCAAGAGTGACGACTTCCAGGAAGCGATCATGGCGTTCGCGGGCAAAAGGCCGCCGGTGTTCAAGGGGCGGTGAGGCACGCTGGTAGCCATGCAAGGTGCGCTATACTTTTTTGATCTGACCAGTGGGTTTCACATGATCTCGATCAGCGTCACGGAACTCAAGCGGCGAATGGCCGAGATTGTTGATCGCGTCGAACGCGGCGAGAGTTTCGTTGTCACGAGACGCGGCAAGCCAGTTGCTAAGATTATCCCAGCCTAAGCGCTAAAGCACACCGACATATGTTCTGAAGAAATTTCAACTGCGAGCTAGCCGGATGGACATATGGCAATCGCGAAACTAGCCTTCCGTAAAGTTGGTATCTCGAGGTTCAGATGCGCATCGAAGAAGTTGTCGGCTACATTCGGCGCGCATCACATATTAGCATCATCATGGGCGCGGGGGCGTCCAGAACAGCAGGTATCCCAACTGCCCTTGAGCTCATCAAGCAAATCAATCAAGATTTCGGACACTGCCTCGTCAACCTGTCGTCAGACGAGCGCAAGGACTATGGACGCGTCATGGGTGCGCTGTCCCCGGGTGACCGGAAGACGCTGATCCAGCCTTTGCTGGAGAAGTCGCGCATCAACTGGGGGCATATCGCGCTGGCCTGCATCATCAAGCAGTGCAAGGTCAGCCGGATTCTAACGTTCAACTTCGACCTTGTCCTGGAAAAGGCTGCTTCCCTCCTCGGTATGCACCTGCCAGTTTACGATTTCGGAGTTTCGCCAACCCGCGAGATAGCCGCGCTGGCAACCCCCGCCATCTTCCACCTCCATGGCCAAAGCTATGGTCTGCGGCACCTTAACTCCGCTGAGGAAACTGAAGAACACAAGGATGCATTGCGTCCCCTGCTAGCAGACAGTGTTCGAAACCATTTGACTCTAGTCTTTGGCTATAGTGGGGAAACTGACCCGGCACTTGGCATCATCACGGAGGAGTTCAACTCGCAGTTTAACCTCATCTGGATGGGATACGGAAAGGAACCTGGCTCACATTTAAAACCGCTGCTTGAAAAGCGGTATGCTGCCTATGTGGGTGATTGTGACTTCGACATAACCATGATCGCGCTCGCGAAAGGTTTAGATTGCTGGCCACCAGAAGTGGTCAGAAATCCGCCTCTTCATGTGCTCAAGCAGCTTGGAGAAGTGGTTGACTATCCTGTACTGGCCGATACGGGCCTTGACCTGCTGACCTCAACAAGGACGCGCCTCGAGCAAGCCGGAGAAGACTGGATCAACGGCGGGTCGTCCGAAGCGCAAGCGCAAATGGCGCTGCTGAGTGGCACGTTGCCTGTGACGGTTAGTACAAATACAAATATGTCAGATGGCGAACGCAAAGCCCGGGCGTGGGCATATACATCGAAAGGCATCACGCTCGCTCGACAAGCCGACGAACTGCAAGGAAATCAAAGGGCAGATAAATTCACTGAGGCTAGGAAAAAGTTTGCGCAAGCACTGAAGATCAAGCCTGACATACATGAAGCACTCTACAACTGGGGCGTTTCGCTTCTGAAAGAAGCAAATGGGCTTCAGAGGGAGCCGAGGTTGGCCAAACTCGCCAAGGCTGGAGAAAAGTTTTCCCAGGCATTGAAGATCAAGCCAAACTATCACCAAGCTTTCCGCAGTTGGGGTTCCGCGCTTGCACAAGCAGCTGACGAACTTCAGGGGGAACCGAGGGAAGAAAAGTTTGCTGAGGCTGAAGAAAAGTTTGCCCAAGCACTGAAGATCAAGCCGGATGAACCTGTCGTGCTCAATAATTGGGCCGCTGCGCTTGCTAAGGAGGCTGCCGAGCTCAATGGAACGGCGCGGGATGCCAAACTTATGCGCGCTAAGGAGATCGCGCTTAGAGCGCGTGAGATATCAGCGCAAGCCAACTATAATTTAGCTTGCGTGTTTGCTTTGAACGGCGATGTGACAGCTGCGCTCAACGAACTTGAGGCATGCGAAAAGGCTGACACTTTGCCTAAGCGAAGTCATTTGAAACACGACTCCGATTTGCGTGGCTTGAATGCGGAGCCTCGTTTCATTGCATTGTTAAAGCGGATCAGAGAATAGTGTTAGATATCCATTGTTTACTAATCTACCTCCTGACGTCTTACTAACTTGCCCCTCACCTGTTGAGCCGCGCCATCAGGCTCGAGGTATCCCACCTTGCCCCGCCCATGCCCTGAACCTCGGCATAGAACTGGTCGACCAGCGCGGTGACGGGCAGGTTCGCGCCATTGCGGCGGGCTTCCGCCAGCACGATGCCGAGATCCTTCCGCATCCAGTCGACGGCGAAGCCGAACTGGTACTCACCCTTGTTCATGGTCTTGTGGCG
>JANMHN010000208.1:0-12483 GCA_031375185.1 Allobosea sp.
CGTTGCTGCCTGCGCCGATGGCATTCACGCTCCATGGCGAGGTCACGGCGGAGGTGATGGAACCCGTGAACGAACGGTCCGGCGGGTTGAGCCTGGCTTCGGCAAATGTCAGCCCTGTGCCACGATCCGAGGTGAAATAAGGGCTCTTTCGGAGGCCTGCCGCAGGTTTGCGTGTCGTGGCGACGAGCACCAGCGGGTCTTCCTGAATGGGTGTCAGCCCTTCACGCGCCACCTGATAAGGAGAATTGAGCCCCCGTTCATTGAACAGGCAGCCGGAAAGCACGAAAGCCAAGGCCCCAAGGCCAAGACAACGCAGGCCAAGACAATGCAGGCAAAGTTTCAGGACGCTCATGCGATGCACGGCACAACCAGACAAAATGAGGGATTTGAAAGGCCAAAAAGCCTCGCCGGACTGAAAAAAAGGTTAAGAGCCCAGCACAAAGGCAATTTTGAGGCAGCACATTGCCTTCGCCGGTCACTGTGCAATGGCGGATTGCGGATCAGGCTCGGGAGGCTGGCCAATCCGCAAAGGTGCCGTCAGCACATCGCCGACAACGTTCAGCGTGCCCTGCGTCAACCGTCCCACGCCCTCGACGGGTCCGGGCGCGCCCGCTTCGAGAGTCTGGCCGCGCGCAAGCCGTGTGCCGATCAGGCGCACGACCTCGGCGCTCTGTGCGAACTTGCCGTGTCCGGTTGAGTCAGGGGAAGACACATCGGTCAGGTCGATGACATTGACGCCAAAACGCTCCAGATTGGTCCGGTAAGGCTCCTGTCCCGGGTCGATCGCTCCCAATTGGTCGCGGCTACCCCAGAACAGCCGGGAGGCCCGCAACGCCCGGTCATCCCGTGACACGAACAGCGAGATGCGCGGCGGCTTCGGCCCGAAACTGCGGGCCTGTTCGGCGGCCACATCCACGTCGATGTCCGGCGCTGCCAGCATCAGGTTGCGGATCTTGTGGCTGATCTGGCGGTTGCGGATGCCAATTTGCCGAAAGGTCTCCATCGCCAGCCAGCCGCCCATGGAATGCGCGAGGACCGAAACCTCGCTCACGGCAGGGTCCTGCGCCAGCGACGTCAGGAGGCTCTCGAGCCCGTCGCGTGCAAGCGAAGCACTGGTCCGGTCATAGGGGTAGGACGCAAAGCTGCCCCAGGACGACCAGCTGAACAGCACCGGTGTCACCGGCGATGCGGAATCATGGACGATCTGCGCGAACCGGAAGGCGGCCTCGTCAAAACGCGTGTTGTAGCCATGCACGAACACCAGCACATGAGATCGCTTCGTGCTGCGGATACGCTGGCGCAAGGCCGTGGTGAAGCTGGCCTGCTCGAGATAGCTGGCGCGCGTCGTGGCGAAAGTGGTCTCCGGGTCGGCCTGGCGGGTCGTCGCCCAGGCAATGTCACCCGCCACATGGTTGGGAGGGATGCTGACCGTCAGGCTGGCATAGCGCGGTTTCAGGGTGCGCTCGCCGTTGAACAGGATGGCAGGGTCTGTATCCGGCCTGCGCGTGGTGCTGACCAGCAGGTCCACGGTCGCGGCGCGGGGGGAGGGGGAGGCCACCGGCGTGAGGCCCGGGGGGGGTCTCGTGCCGCAGGCAGCAAGGGACAGGGCCAGCAGCACTGATGCAGCCATCATCCAGCCTGATGCGCCAGCGCCACGCAAATGATAATCCCTGTCGTTGAAAGTCGGGATGTGATCTTTGACACGGTGGCCTTGCGCGGACAAGGCAGCAAGAGGCGGAGGCAGGCGGTGTGAAACCAGTGACCGTGCTGATCACGGGGTTCGGAGCCTTTCCAGGTGTCCGCATCAACCCCACCGCCAGGCTCATGCGCCGTGTGTCGCAGATCGTCGGGCGGGGCTTCCATGGCATTGCCGCAACCGGCGTCGAGCTGACAGTCCGCTACAGCCACGCAAGGCGCGAGCTGGCAGATGCCGATGCCGCCACCTCGCCTGACGCCGTGCTGCTTCTGGGGCTGGCGGCCCGTGCAAGATGGGTGCGTGTCGAGCAGTTTGCGCGACCGCTGGACAGCCCGCTGCAGCTTGATGCGGGCGGGGCAGGCGGATCGATCCAGCAGTCGTCGGGTGCGATGCCGCTGAGGGCGACAGCGCGGGTGCAGCCTGCACTTGCAGTCTTGCGGTCAGGCGGCATCGCAGCGCGCCTGTCAGCAAGCGCGGGCCATTACCTGTGCAATGCGGTTTATGCGGCAGCGTTGCAACAGGCTGCCGGGCGACCCGTCCTTTTCGTGCATGTGCCGTATCCGCGCGCCCGTCCTGGCACAGTGCCCGCCAGCCAAGGCAAAGACTGGCAACCCAGCTCTTCATCTCTGGAGAAAGCCCTGAGCCACATCGCGATCAGGCTCGCGCGGCAGGCAAGGCGCACCAGATTGGCACAGCGCCCGCTGGCATGAAACTTGAGCCTTGGTGTGCAGACCTGGAGGCACAACCATGCTCGCACGACGCGGATTTCTCGGATTGGCCCTGTTTGGAACAGCGGCGGCAGCCAGCCGTGCCCAAGCCCAAAACCAGGCACAAGCCCCGCTGCCGGCAGGCGCTCCCCGTTCGCCATCGCCGGGCCCGCTCGGCAGCATGGGGCTGGATGCCGGCCAGCTTGGTGTGCGCGCCGGTTCAGCCGACGACCAGTCGCGCCGGTTGCAGGAGGCCCTGGTGGAAGCTGCGAAGCGCAATGCGCCTCTGCTGCTGCCGCCGGGCCGCTACCGCATCAGCAATGTCGTCATCCCCGAAGGCATGCGGCTGATCGGTGTCCCTGGCGCGACCCAGCTTGTCGCAGCCGGTAGCGGCCCGATGCTCATAGCCCGCCGGACCCGCCGCGCGTCCTTGAGCGGGCTCGTACTGGACGGATTGTCGATCCGCTCGGCTGACCGCACGGGCCTTCTGACGGCTGAGGATGTGGCGGATCTCACGGTGGACGATTGCCTGTTCAGCAATGCGGGCGCGAACGGCCTGACGCTGACCCGCACAGGTGGCCGCATCGATACCTCGCGCATCATCGCCAGCCGCGACACGGGGCTGTTCAGCCTCGATTCCCGCGGGCTGATGATCGAGCGCAACGTGATCGAGGACATCGGCAACAATGCCATCGCGCTCTGGCGTTCGGTGCCGGGTGACGACAATTCGCGCATATCCGGAAACCGCATATCTCGCGTGCGCAGCGATGCGGGCGGCGACGGCCCTAACGGCAATGGCATCGTGCTGTTCAGGGCAGGCGGCGTCGTCGTCGAAAGCAATGCCTTTCGCGATTGCGCGTTGACCTTCATCCGCAACAATTCCGGTGCATCGGTCCAGATGCTCGGCAACAACGGCAAACGCTGTGGCGAAGTCGCCTATTATTCCGAGTTTGCCTTCGAGGGCGCGGTGATGACCAGCAACATCGCGGAAGACTGCGCGCAGGGTTTCAACATCACCAATCTGGACCATGGCGGGCGGCTCGCGGTCTGCGCCAACAACCTCGTGCGCCGTGCCAACAAGGGGTTGGCTCCAAAAGGCAAGGAACTGATCGGCGGCTCCGGCATCCATGTCGAGGCGGAGGCTGCCGTCACTGGCAACGTCATCGAGGATGCCTCTGACATCGGCATTTCGCTGGGCTGGTCATGGGGCATGCGCAACCTCCTCGCCACCGGCAACATGGTCCGCAATTGCGGCGTCGGCATCGGCGTCAGCCTCGTGCCGCAGGAGCGCAATGTCGTGATCGCCAATAATGTGATCTCGGGTGCGAAAAAGGGTGCTGTCGTCGGCACCGAATATGGCAAACCCGTCACCGGCGATCTCACGCGGGCTGGTGACAGGCGCGCCGCAGGCGTGAGGGTGGAGGGCAACGCAGTGGGGTGAGGCAGCTCTCCGGAAGCTACCCTCCCACCAGCACCTGCATCTCGCCCATGACGATCTTGTCCGGGCCGCCCAGCGCCTCGATCACCGTATCGGCCATCCGTGACAGCGGCAGCCCGTTGACCAACACCGTCATTGATCCGTCAATCACGTAGCCCGGCCCGTGCGGAGGCAGGGGTGTGGGGATCGGGCACAGGTGCATGTCAGGCATGCCCATGCCGCCGCTGGCGGCTGCGGCTCCTGCAGCCAGCCCTGTCATCATCGAAGCCATGGCTATTGCCGCCGCCGTCTTCGCTGCTTGCTCCGCAGCATAGGCGACAGGTGCGCCGGGCGTGCCGGCGGCTGCGACTGTCGCTGCCTCCGTGACCTTGATGGCGGTGTCGGACACGGCCTGTGCCGACTGGAGCGCCGCACCTGCGGCAGCGGGCAGCGCACGCCATGCGGGCTTGCTGCCGATCAGAACATTCAAGCTGCCGGGGCCGGGCGTCAGTGGTGTGCCATGGGTCGTCATGTCACCTGTCCGGGCCGCAGGCCGCCCGCCCCCTCCGCCTGCCGTGATGGGCGAACTGGTCGCTATCTTCGGCTTTTGATGGGGAGCCTTGCGGTTGTCCTCGAAGGTCGAGCTGATGGACGGAGAATTGGCAGCGCCCGGCGGCGGAGGGTTTGCGGCCTCGGCCCTGGGTGAGCACTCCTGCAGGATGTTGCTCTCGCGGTCGACCACCTGGATGCTGGTGACGAGACCTTGCTTGCGCAGAGCCTCCAGCGATTTCACCATGCCGTTGGCGGCGTCATCGTGGATATGCCTGGGCACGGAGCGGCCATAGCCACTCACGCGCTTCTGCTTCTGGTAGCGCTCCTCGACGCCGGCCCAGCTTGTTTCGAGCGGAACGCACAGGGCCACGACCTCGACCTCGTAGCCTGCCGCCACCAGATCCTTGACAAGCTGCTCGGCCTTCTCGGGTGATTTCAAGGTGCCGTCGATGATCAGGTCCAGGCCCTTGGCCATCGCGGCCTTGCGCACAGCCTGCGATGCCTCGCTCGCATCTTCATGGGTCTTGTCAGCGGCCGTCTTGTCGTCCTGCCTGGCGAGTTTCTTATAATACTTGTGCTGTTCGCGGAAGCGATCAGGATCCGCAACGACCACACCGCCGGTAGCAAGGGCGTTGTCTCTGGTCTTGTCCGACAACGCGCCTTTCCCGGAGCCTGGCTGCCCTGCCAGAATAAGTGCCTTGGGTTTACCCGTCGTCGATGGCTGGACACCGAATGTGGCTCTCTCGATGACATCGGCGTGGTAAGCGGCGGCTTCCTCTTTGCTGAGCAACGATGCCATCGCCATACCTCAGTATTTGGACAGGAGTTTCAGAACGTCTTGGTAACAGGCTTCGAGTCGATCAACCTCGGTCTGATCGCCATTGGCACGTGCCACGGCCTGCGCCTGCCTGATCTCCGGAAGTTGCGATGTGATGCTATCCCGCCAGATTGACAAATCCTCAGAATATTTAACGTAAGCCGGGTCGGCGAGGACTTTCAGATCTTCCTTTTTCATGATTTGCAATCCTCACAGGTGGCGCCTTTCCGGCGAATGCGCCAGGCGACGCAACGTCATGCCAGGATAGCCCCCTTTGCGCCGGATGCAAGGGTACGTGCCGACAACAGCACGAAACAGCCTCGCTCTTCAGATAGATGGGGTGCCAATCATTTGGCGTTCGCGCTGTCGCGGGCATTGACGATGGAAAACAAGGCCAATAGCCCAACGCGTCATCCAGACGCACAAGGCTTCGGTCACCGCGAGCGCAGCTTGGCGATCCAGAATAGCGATGCACAAAGGCTGGATGGCTACGCTAATGCCAGCGATGGGCGATCAATGGAGGAGTCTCGACATAGGGCATGGCATATGCCAAATATGGGAGATGTCGCAAACACGCCATGTCAGCTTGTTCCGCAATGGCCGCAATCAGGCCATCCGTATCCCGCGCGAGTTCGAGTTGCCGGGCGTTGAGGCCATCCTGCGCAAGGAGGGCGACCGGCTGGTGATCGAGCCTGTCGCGAAATCCTCGCTGGCGGACTGGCTGCGCGGGGCAGAGCCGGTTATCGACGATATGGGTGATATCTCGGACATGACACCGGATGCCGTCGAGCTGTGATGCCGCTTTATCTGCTCGACACCAACATCATCTCCGATCTGGTGCGAAATCCGCAGGGCATGGCGGCAAAGCGTGTCATGGCGTGCCAGCCTGCCGAGCTTTGCACCAGCATCATCGTCGCCGCCGAACTGCGCTTTGGCGTGCTCAGGCGCAACTCGCCGCGTCTCACTGAAGCTGTCGAAGCGGTGTTGGCCCGCCTCAACATCCGCGCGCTGGAGCCGCCCGCCGATGCCCACTATGCCGAGATCCGTCATGGCCTGGAGCAAACCGGCAGCCTGATCGGGCAGAACGACATGCTGATCGCGGCGCACGCGCTGGCGCTCGAGGCGGTGTTGGTGACGGACAATGCCCGCGAGTTCGGCAGGGTGGCGGGGTTGCAAGTTGAGAACTGGGTGCGGTGAGACGAATGTCATCACCTCGTCATGGCGAGCGCAGCGAAGCCATCCAACCTAGGTGCGCGCCACTCTGGATCGCGTCGCTCTGCTCGCGATGACGGATTTTACTCAGCCGCGCTCCTCTGCGCATAGCCCAGCCTGACATTCAGCTCTTCCAGCAGCTTGGCCGCAGCCTCCGGGATCACGGTTCCGGGAGGGAAGATCGCCGAGGCTCCGGCCTTGTAGAGTGCCTCGAAATCCTGCGGCGGGATCACGCCGCCAACCACGATCATGATGTCGGGGCGGCCAGCATCCGCCAGCGCCGCTTTCAGCGCGGGCACCAGCGACAGGTGCCCGGCAGCGAGTGATGACACGCCGATGATGTGGACATTGCCATCTGCCGCCTGCTTCGCGGCTTCCTCCGGCGTCGCGAACAGCGCGCCGATCTCGACATCGAAGCCGAGGTCTGCGAAGGCGCTCGAGATTACCTTCTGGCCCCTGTCATGGCCATCCTGCCCCATCTTGGCGACAAGGATCGACGGGCGGCGACCGTCATTCTCTTCAAAGGCCTGTGCCATGCCCTGCACGCGGATGACGGCGAAGGATTCCGTGCCCGCCTCGCGCTTGTAGACCCCCTTGATCGCCTTGATCTCAGCCCTGTGACGGCCAAACACCGTCTCCATCGCAGATGAGATTTCGCCCACGGTGGCGCCTGCGCGGGCAGCCTCGATGGAGAGCGCAAGAAGATTGCCTGTGCCGCGCGCGCCATCGGTGAGCGCGCTGAGTGCGGCCTCGCAGGCGGTGGCGTCACGGCTGGCGCGAAGGCGCTCCAGCTTGGCGATCTGTTCGGCGCGGACGGCGGCATTGTCGACCTTGAGCACGTCGATCTCGGCCTCGCTCTCCGGCTTGAAGACGTTGACGCCGATGATCTTCTGCAGGCCCTCGTCGATGCGGGCCTGCGTCTTCGCCGCGGCCTCCTCGATGCGCAGCTTGGGGATGCCCTGCTCGATGGCCTTGGCCATGCCGCCCAGCGCCTCGATCTCAATAATGTGGCCCCAGGCGCGCGCGGCCAGATCATGCGTCAGCTTCTCGACATAGAACGAGCCTCCCCACGGGTCGATGATGCGGGTGGTGCCGCTCTCCTGCTGCAGCAGGATCTGCGTGTTGCGCGCGATGCGGGCGGAGAAATCGGTGGGCAGCGCCAGCGCCTCGTCAAGGCTGTTGGTGTGCAGGCTTTGCGTGCCGCCTTGGGTTGCTGCCATCGCTTCCACCATGGTGCGGGTGACGTTGTTGAACACGTCCTGCGCGGTCAGCGACCATCCGGAGGTCTGGCAATGGGTGCGCAAGGGCAGCGACTTGTCGCTCTTCGCGCCGAAATCCTTGACCAATCTCGCCCAGATCAGGCGCGCGGCGCGCAGCTTCGCCACCTCCATGAAGAAATTGGTGCCGATGGCCCAGAAGAAGCTGAGGCGCGGCGCGAAGGCGTCGATGTCGAGCCCTGCGCTGAGCCCCGCGCGCATGTATTCCATGCCATCCGCCAGCGTATAGGCCAGTTCCAGATCCTGCGTCGCTCCCGCCTCCTGCATGTGGTAGCCGGAAATCGAGATGGAATTGTATTTCGGCATGTGTGACGAGGTGTGGGCGAAGATGTCGCCGATGATCCGCATCGAGTGGGCGGGCGGGTAGATATAGGTGTTGCGGACCATGAACTCCTTGAGGATGTCGTTCTGGATCGTGCCGCTGAGTTTGGCCTGCGGCACGCCCTGCTCCTCTGCGGCCACGATGTAGAGCGCGAGCACCGGCAGCACCGCGCCGTTCATGGTCATCGACACGCTCATCTGATCGAGCGGGATGCCGTCGAACAATTCGCGCATGTCGAGGATGGAATCGATGGCGACGCCTGCCATGCCAACGTCCCCGGATACACGCGGATGGTCGGAATCGTACCCCCGGTGCGTGGCGAGATCGAAAGCAACGGACAGGCCCTTCTGCCCCGCAGCAAGATTGCGACGATAAAAGGCGTTGCTGTCCTTGGCGGTGGAGAAACCGGCATATTGCCGGATTGTCCAGGGCTGGTTGACGTACATGGTCGGGTATGGCCCGCGGAGGAAGGGCGCGATGCCGGGCCAGGTGTCGAGTGCATCAAGCCCGGTAAGATCGGCTTCGGTATAAAGCGCCTTGACGGGGATGCCTTCTGGGGTAAGCCAGGCCTCGCCTGCGCAGCTGCCCCTATCGTCATGCCCGGGCTTGACCGCGGTACCCACGTTTCCGCTTGCCACAAAGGTGGATGGCCGGGTCAAGCCCGGCCATGACGGGAAGGTGGTGAAATCAGGGATCGCGGTCATGACAGAGCCTCGACGTCGGCTTTGGCAAAATGCGGGTCATGCGGCCTCAGAAGGCGTAGGCCAATCATGGCGGCGAGGGGTCCAATCAACGCGCCCGGTATGGCACTGAAAAAGCCAGCCATCGCGATGAACCCAAACATCTCGCGAAGACCCTGGAACGGCCGGGTGGGTGCTCCGGCAGAATCGAAAAAACTCAGGATGAAGTTGGCACCGCCCGCAATCACACCCGCAAGCAGCGGCAAGCTGATGCCCAGCAGAAAACCGTAGGGTATCGCGATCTTGGCGTCAGGCGGATGCCGCCGGACCACACTCAGGTAGACCCACCGGAACACCGGCGGAAAATATATCATGAAGACAAACCCGAAAGCAAAGATGAGGATCGCAAAACCCATCACGGTCTGCAAGCGCGTTGCAAAGGGGTAGTCGCTAAAAATGAGCACGAGAGGCGTGACGGCGCAGATGCCCATGAGTGTGCCGATCAGCGGCAAGCCGAAACAAACCAGCCACAGCCTGCGGTTGAAATCCGCTGGCGTGGAAGGCGAGGGGGCTAAAGTCGATGTCACTCGCTCAATCCCGGTGTGATGTCGCGTTCTGTGGTCATGGCATGATGTCCTGCAATGCCTCCAGCATATCACATCCTGCGAAGATGAACCTGCCGACGCCCGCCCCCCGCAGCTCGGCTTCTATTTCCCCGGGCCTGCCGGCTATCCACACGGCTTTTGCTCCGGTCGCGAGCAGGGCCAGCGCCGCATCCACGCCTTCTGCTGCATAGCTCGCGTCTGTCCCGCACAGGCAGGCGAGCGTTGCACCGCTGGCCAGATAAGCATCGGTGAGCGCCACAAGATCGGTGGTGCCGTCCGCTTCCGCGAAACCATCGGGCATGATCACGCTGATCCCGCCCGCTTCGAAGAAGCCGCGCGCAAAACCCACGCGGGCGGTGATCGCGGAAGGATCGCCGAGCAGCGCAAGGAACACCGTCGGTGCCTTGTCTGCCGCCGCCAGCGCATCCGCCCTGTCGCGCAGCGCCTCGAAGCCTTCGGACAGCCGGTGAGCCTCCAGCGGCGTGATGGTGACAGCGCCTGCGGCAACCTTGCGCGTGGCTTCGGGCATGACATCCAGCACGTTCTCCGGCTTTTCGCCAAGGTTCGCGAAGGCGCTGGTGCCGGTGAGCGGCGCCTTGGCCATCGCGATGTCCTTGTCACGCCGCGCCTTGACCTTGCCGACCCGCGCCTGGAATGCGCCGCTCACCAGCGAAGCCACCAGCCCGCCCTCGCGTTCGACCTGCTGAAAGGCATCCCAGGCCTTTGCGCAAAGCTCATCCGTCAACGTCTCAAGGCTTCCTGCCCCGGCCGACGGGTCAATCACGCGCCACAGATGGGCTTCCTCCTGCAGCACCAGCTGCGTGTTGCGGGCCACGCGCCGCGCAAAGCCATCGCTGAGGCCCAGCGCCGATGTGTGTGGCAACACGCTGACGCTGTCCGCCCCGCCCACGCCTGCCGCGAACGCGGCAATGGCGTTGCGCAGCATGTTCACCGGCGTGTCACGCCGTGTCAGCATTCGCCACGAGGTCTCGCCATGGATGCGCACCGGGCGCTGGTCCAGCCCGCAGGCCTCCTGGACGCGCGCGAACAGCCGGCGCAGCGCCCTGATCTTGGCCAGGCCCAGAAACTGGTCCGCATCGATGGAAAGCGCGAAGGACAGGGCCTGTTCCGCCTTGGCCAGCGGCATGCCCGCCGCTTCCAACGCCCGTTGATAGGCCACGGTAGATCCGAGAGCCCAGGCCAGCTCCTGCGCTTCCGAGCCGCCTGCCTCATGCACCAGCCGCGCGTCACAGCTGATGAAAGGGCCTTTGAAACCCTGGCCGCCGAACTCTCCGATCATGTCATGAAGGCGCGCGCCGATGTCGGACCATGGCGCCATCAGCACGCCCGTGCGGGCGAGAAGGCCGATGGGATCAAAGCCGAAATCGACATCGAGCGCTGCCGGGCTGAGCCTGCGCTGGCGCACGACCTCGGCAAACTGCCGCGCCGTGATCCGCGCCTGCGGGGCCGGCTCGAGCCTGATGCCGATCAGGTCCAGCATCACCCCGTCCAGAGCCCTGCCGAGCACATCGGCGCTGGTGGTCGGCAGGCCAAAGCCGCGTGCGCCGCGCGAGCCGTGGAACACCAGCACAAGCGCATCCGCGCCGCCGTTGAGGTCAGCCAGTGCGAGGCCATTCGCCTCGTCGACATCCGGATGGTCCATCCGTGCGGCCACCGCCCAGCGCAATCCCGCCCGCGTCCCGGCGGCTTGTATGGCATCGGCGCGGCGAGGGGACAGCGGCTGGATGGCGATGCCGTCTGCGGTGTGATTGACCAGCTTTGCCTTAAAGTCCGCGCCCTTCAGTGCTTTCAACGCCAGCGCGCGCCACTGCTCTTCGGTGGCAGCAGGAAACGGGGAGGCACGAAACGGATGGGTGAAGCGCGTGTCTGACATGGTTGCCGGGACCGGAGATGTGACAATGAGGTCCATATCCCATGCCATGCCGGTTCACGCACCACCATCCTTCGTTTGTATCAAGGGCTGTGCAGGAAGGCCCAGCTCGCCTTGCCCAGCCAAACCCTTCCTGCGGCTCTTGCAACTTCAACAGGTTGGGGGCACATCTGGCCCATCGGAGGCAGTGCGCGTGATCAAGGGTGTTTTCCGGATGTTGGCCTTCGTGCTGCTCGCGGCGGGCTTTGTCGCGGCCATCATGGATGGTGCGCGCTCCTTGGCCAATTCCACGCTGGATTATGCGCGGCTCGGTTCGACCGCCTTTCGCCTCTTTGGCGACAGATACCTGGCGTTGCAGTCAGCCATCGAGCGGAGCGTTCATCCGCTTGTGTGGGATCCTGTGGTGGTGAACCTCATGCTGTTGCCGACATCGCTGGTGCTGCTGGTCCTTGGCCTTGTCTGCCACCGCATCGGCCAGCGCAGCGCCAGCCGCATCGGCTATCTCGCGCCGAACTGAGGGAGCAGATCTGCGACCAGATTCTGCGACCAAGAAGCGCGACACGTGCGAACTCGCGCAGCACCACCCATATGATATGTCTATGACCATGCCTCACGTCACGGAGCAGACCATGTTCTTCATGCGCAAAAAAGCCGAAATGCCAGCCGCCGGCACAGCCCTGCCGGGCCGCGCGACGCCACTGGCCACAGCCGAGACCCATTTCGTCAATGGCCGCAAGCTCAAGGGGCCTTACCCGGAAGGCGTGGAAACCGCTGTCTTCGGGCTTGGCTGCTTCTGGGGCGCCGAGCGCAAGTTCTGGCAGATGGGAGACGGCATCTGGGTCACGGCGGTTGGTTACGCCGGCGGGCTCACGCCAAATCCGACCTATGAGGAGACCTGCTCTGGCCTGACAGGCCACAACGAGGTGGTGCTGGTGGCCTTCGATCCGTCAAAGCTCAGCTATGCGGACCTGCTCAAGACCTTCTGGGAAAGCCACGACCCGACCCAGGGCATGCGCCAGGGCAACGATGTCGGTACGCAGTACCGGAGCGGCGTCTATACCTTTTCCGCCGCGCACAAGGCCGAAGCCGAGGCCTCGAAGGCGATCTATGGCGCTGCTCTGGCGAGGAAGGGCTTTGCGCCGATCACGACAGAAATCGTCGAGGCTCCAGCGTTTTACTTCGCCGAGGCCTATCACCAGCAGTACCTCGCCAAGAACCCGTCCGGTTATTGCTCCATCGGCGGCACGGGCGTCACCTGCCAGATCGGCACCGGCGTTGGGGTGTAGGGTAACCGGCGCGAACATAGA
>JANMHN010000226.1:0-15586 GCA_031375185.1 Allobosea sp.
GGCGAAAGCCTCACCGTATCATCGGATCTGACGCAGGATCTGCTGCCCGGTTCGGGTTCGGTCTCCACCTCCGTGTCGCTCTATGGCGGCATTGATGTGCCCGCATTGCTTGCGGCGCTTGACCGCTACCCCTACGGTTGCACCGAGCAGGTGGTGAGCCGCGCGCTGCCGCTGCTCTATGTCAACCAGTTGGCCAGCCGCGAGCGCATGGGCCTTGACGACAAGCTCGACGAGCGCGTGCGCGATGCCATCGACCGTGTGCTGTCACGGCAGGATTCCAGCGGCTCGTTCGGCCTGTGGTCGGTTGGCGGGGATGACCTGTGGCTTGATGCCTACACGCTCGATTTCCTGACCCGCGCCCGCGAAAAGGGCTTCACCGTGCCCGCCCGCGCGCTCGACATCGGGCTGGACCGGCTGCGCAACCGCATCGTCAACAACCCCGAGTTCAAGGCGGATGGTGGCGAGCAGATCACCTATGCGCTCTATGTGCTGGCCCGCAACGGCCGCCCGATGATGAGCGACCTGCGATACATCCTCGACACCAAACTGAATGAGGCACCAACCCCGCTGGCCCGTGGTCAGATCGCGGCGGCGCTGGCCCTGCTGGGCGACCGTACCCGCGCCGAGCGGGGTTTTCAGGACGCCATCAGGTCGCTTGTGGCGCTACGCGATAGCCCGACCGATTCCCGCCGTGACTACGGCTCGCGCCTGCGCGACTCGGCTGCGATCATGACGCTGGCTGCGGAAGCCAACATGGCGCGCGGCGAACTGGTGCAGACCGCCGCCGTGCTGAACGAGGCAAGGACGGCGAGCCGCTACACCTCGACCCAGGAAAATGCCTGGCTCGTGCTGGCGGCGCAGGCGGGCCAGCGCGATGCGGGTGGGCTCACGCTGACCGTGGACGGGCAGGCCCAGACCGGAGCGCTGCACAGGAAGGACAGCGCCGCAGCGCTGGAAGCCAAGCCTCTGGTCATCGCCAACACGGGCGCAGCCCCGGTTGACGCCGTGCTGACGGTCAGCGGCAACCCGCTGGAGCCGCAAGCGGCAGCCATGCAGGGCTATCAGGTCGAGCGGGCCTACTATCGGCTGAACGGCACCAAGGTCGATGCCGCGACCGTGGCGCAGAATGACCGGCTCGTGGTGGTGCTCACGGTCACCGAGCGGGAGAAGCGGCGCGGCTCGCTGCTGCTGGTCGATCATTTGCCCGCTGGCCTCGAAATCGACAATCCGAGCCTGGTCGATTCCGGCAAGGTCGAGGCGCTGGCCTGGCTGAAACGCGAGGTTGAACCCACGACCACAGAATACCGCGATGACCGTTTCGTGGCGGTTTTTGACCGCTGGGACGACAAGCAGGCGATCTACTCGGTCGCGTACATGGTCCGCGCCGTTTCGCCGGGCCGCTACGTGCATCCGCCAGCCGTGATCGAGGACATGTACCGTCCTGAAAAATACGGCCGCACGGGCTATGGCCAGATCGAGGTGACAGGGCGGTGAGGCGGACGATCGAGGGCCCTCTCCCGTCACGGCTTTGCCGCGCCACCCTCTCCCTGAGCGGGAGAGGGAAGAACTGCACCTTTCTAGTCCCTCTCCCGTTCAGGGAGAGGGTGGCATCGCGCAGCGATGACGGGAGAGGGCATGTCCAACCATGAAACACCTCCGCGCCCTCGCTGGCCTCATCTTCGCCGCTGTGCTCGTCCTCACAGGCGGCATCACGGCAATCTGGCGCGACTTGCCGCCGCTGGATCTGACCGAAGCCGCTGACCGATCCATCACGGTGTCCGATCGGCAGGGCCGCCTCCTGCGCGCCTTCACCACCGATGAGGGTCGCTGGCGGCTGCCGCTGGCCACACAGGATGTCGATCCGCGTTTCATCGCGCTGCTGAAAGCCTATGAGGACAGGCGTTTCGAGGCCCATACTGGTGTCGATCCACTGGCGCTGGCCCGCGCAGGCTGGCAGATGCTGACCCATGGCCGCGTTGTTTCGGGCGGATCGACGCTGTCGATGCAGGTGGCGCGCCTGATCGAGCCGCGCCAGCAGCGCAGCGCTGGCACGAAGCTGCGGCAGATGCTGCGCGCCGCCGAGCTTGAGCTGCGCTTCAGCAAGCGCGAGATCCTCGAGCATTATCTGGCGCTTGCGCCCTATGGCGGCAATCTGGAAGGCCTGCGCGCCGCCACGTGGTCCTATTTCGGCAAGGAGCCGAGGCGGCTGACGCTGTCGGAGCGGGCTTTGCTGGTAGCATTGCCGCAATCACCCGAGACGCGTCGGCCAGACCGGCATGCGTCCAATCTCGCCCGCGTTCGCGATGCCGTGATCGCCCGCGCCGTCGCCGAGGGACTTGCCACCCCTGAAGAGGCCGAGCAGGCCCGCCATGAGCCTGTGCCCGCAGCGCGCCAGGTGTTTCCGGTGCTGGCCGCCCATGCCGCGGAACGCGCCATAGGCGAACAGCCTGGCCAGCGCCAGCATCGGCTTGCCATCGATGCCATCTGGCAGGCTTCTCTGGAAAGCCTTGCCCGCGAGCGCATCGAGCCTCTCGGGCCAAAGCTGTCCGGCGCGATCATTGTCATCGAGCATGCCACCGGCAAGGTGCGCGCCCATGTTGGTGGGCTTGGCCTGATGAGCCGCGAGCGGGCAGGGGCGCTGGATCTGGCCCAGGCCATCCGTTCGCCCGGCTCGGCGCTGAAGCCCTTTATCTATGCGATGGCCTTCGAGCAGGGCATCGCGCACCCTGAAACCATGCTGGAAGACAGGCCCAACCGCTTCGGGGCCTATGCGCCCGAGAATTTCGACCTTGGCTTCCAGGGTCCGGTCACGGCGCGGCTGGCCTTGCAGCAGTCGCTGAACCTGCCCGCCATCGAGCTTCTGGCAGAGGTTGGCCCCCAGCGCCTGATCAGCCGCCTGAACGGGGCTGGTGGCAACCTCGCTTTGCCGAAAGATGGTCAGCCAGGACTTGCCATCGGTCTTGGCGGCGTCGGCATCCGCCTGGCGGATCTGGCGCGGCTCTATGCCGGTCTGGCGCGCGGCGGTGAGACGGTCGCGTTGAACTGGCGGGAGGATGTGGGCGCAGCGCCAGACGAGCGCCGCCTGACAGACCCGCTCGCAAGCTGGTATGTTGGCGATGTGCTGCGCGGCGCGGCCCCGCCTGCCAATGCACCGGCTGCCCGGATCGCCTACAAGACCGGCACATCCTATGGCTACCGGGACGCCTGGGCCGTGGGCTATGACAGGCGCCACACCATCGCGGTCTGGGTCGGGCGTCCTGACAATGCCTCCGTGCCCGGCCTGGTGGCACGTCAGGTGGCGGCACCGATCCTGTTCGATGCGTTCGCGCGCATCGGCCTGGAACCTGACACTGCACCTGCGCCAGCCGATGCGATTGTCGCCCGTACGGCGCAATTGCCGCCGCCGCTGCGCCACATCCGCCGCGACATCGCCAAGACCGAAAGCGCATCCAGCCGTCCCGCTCTGCGCATCGCGTTCCCGCCGGATGGCGCGGTGGTGGATCTGGCTGGTGGCGGCACAAACCGCGAATTGTCGGTCAAGGCTCTCGGCGGCACTGCTCCGCTGACCTGGCTGATCGACGGGGCACCTGTGGCGCAAGGCATCATCCGCCGCGACGCGACCCTACCCGCGTCCGGCGCCGGCTTCGCCCGCGTGTCGGTGATCGATGCCAGCGGAGCCAGCGACAGCGTCATGGTGCGGTTGCAGTGAGGGCGGGCGCCTTCGGCGAAGACGTTGTCTGGATTCCGGGTTCTCATCCGCTGCGCTTCTGAGCCCCGGAAAAGCGCAAAAAATCTCCGCGCATTTCCGGGGCCATGCAGCGTCAGCGAAATGGAACCCGGAATCCAGACAATGTGTTGCGAGCGAAGCGAGCGCCGCCCCCCCCTCAATGCACCCCCACGACCTCGACGCGGATTTCCTCGACCAGCTGCTCCTTCAGCGCCACGAAAGCGGCTGATGTCTTGATCGTGTAGGGGCGGGGATGGGGCAGGTCGACGGTGATGTCGGCCTTGATGCGGCCGGGGCGGGCGCTCATCACCACGACCCGCGAGGCCATGAAGATCGCCTCCTCGACATCATGGGTGACGAACATCACGGTCTTCTGTTCGCGCTCCCAGATCTCGAGCAGCATCTCCTGCATCAGGGCGCGGGTCTGGTTGTCGAGCGCGCCGAACGGCTCGTCGAGCAGCAGCATCTTGGGGTCGTTGGCCAGGGCGCGGGCAATCGCCGTGCGTTGCTGCATGCCGCCGGACAACTGCTTGGGATAGTGGTTCTCGAAGCCCTTGAGGCCGACCTTGGCCGCCCATGTGCGGGCCACATCGCTGCGTTCGCGCTCGCCCACGCCGCGTTCGCGCAGGCCGAAGGCGATGTTCTCGGCAATGGTGAGCCACGGAAACAGCGTGTAGCTCTGGAAAACCATGCCCCGGTCGGCACCCGGCCCGGTGACAGGCTGGCCGTCGAGCAGGACACGGCCCTCGGAGGCTGTTTCAAGCCCCGCGACGATGCGCAGCAAGGTCGATTTTCCGCAGCCCGATGGCCCAAGGATGGTGATGAAGTCATTGTCGGCGACGCTGAGCGTGGTCGGCGTCAGTGCCTGCGTCGGCTCCGCCGCCCCGCGCGCCGGGAACAGCTTGCCGACCCCTTCGATGGAGAGCTTGCTCATGTCGCTGCGCCCCTCGTCATTCCGAGGCTGCGAAGCAGAGCCCGGAAACCATCAGGTCCGCGCATCCGGACTGTTGACGTAATGGGTACATGCCGGTGGCCCAAAGCCGATGTCAGGTGGCGGTGATGGGTTCCGGGCTCGGCTTTACCGCCCCGGGATGACTGAAATTGCGTGAAGCTCATTTCACCGCCCACGGAAACAGGCGCAGATTGGCGGCCTTGAATCCAAAATCCGAGATCAGGCCGATGAGGCCGATGACGATGATGCCGAAGATGATCTGGCCGGTGTTGAGCAAGGCCTGGCTGTCGGTGATCATGTGGCCGATGCCGGATGACGAGCCGATCAGCTCCGCCACGATCACATAGGTCCAGGCCCAGCCAAGCACCATGCGCAGGATTTCCGCGATCTCCGGCGCGGCATTGGGGAGCAGCACTCGGCTCACCACCGAGCGGTCGGAAGAGCCGAGCGTGTAGGCCGCATCGACCAGATCACGCCGCACCCCGCCGACGGCGACCGCGATCATCAGCACGAGCTGGAAGAACGAGCCGATGAAAATCACCAGCAATTTCTGCGCCTCGCCGATGCCTGCCCACAGGATGAGCAACGGGATGAAGGCGGAGGCCGGCAGATAGCGGGCAAACGAGACGAACGGCTCGAAGAAGGCCTCGATAGGCTTGTAGGCTCCCATCAGGATGCCGAGCGGCAGGGCCAGCGCCGCCGCCAGCACGAACCCGCCGACCACGCGCCAGATCGTCATGCCGATGTCGAAGGCGAAGCCGTACTTCGTCATCAGCAGCCAGCCTTCCTCGACCATGGTGATGGGCGAGGCCAGGAACAGCTTGGGCACAAAGCCGCCAAGCGTCGCCACAGCCCAGACAGCCACGAACAGCGCGAAGAAGGCGATGCCGTAGCTGACGCGCGAGGCGGAGGAAACGGGCTGAAGGGGTTTCATCAGGGCGTGTCGCCGTCATTCCGGGGCTGCCACAGGCGGAGCCCGGAATCCATTCGGGGAGAAAACAAACAACCAGTCAGGTCGGCATCACACGTCGGGCATTGTTCTGCCACCGCCATGGGTTCCGGGCTCATCGCATTGCGATGCCCCGGAATGACGATGTGTGTGCGCCGCTCAGCTTCCGCCGCCCATCACGAAGCGGGTGTCCACGAGGGAGGCCAGATCGGGCTTGGCCTTGATAAGGCCCATTTCCAGCAGCACCTCGGAGGCCTTGGCGGAAAATTCCTGCCATGGGCCCGAGAAGAAGGCGCGATTCTCGGCAGGGCCGGACCAGCGCAGGAACTTGGCGGATGCGCCAAATTGTTCGCCGGTCTGCTTCACGTCTGCGCCCATGATGCCGAAGGCCTTGGCTTCCTCGGCCTTGATCATGTCGATCGCCTCGTAATAGCTCTTCACGAGCGCGCGGATGGCACCTTCGTTGGCGTTGATGAAGGTTGGCGTGCAGCCGAACGTGTCCATCACCATCGGGTAATCAAGCGTGGTGGCAATGATCTTGCCAGCCTGGGGCGCAGCCCGCACGGCGGAGAGGAACGGCTCATAGGTCATGGCCGCGTCGTTCTGGCCAGCGATGAACGCCTGCGCCGCAGGGCCCGGCTCCATGTTGACGATGTTCACGTCCTTCAGGCTCATGCCGTTCTCGCGTAAGAACCAGGCCAGCGTGAAGTAGGGCGCGGTGCCGGGGGCGGAGGCCGCCACGGTCTTGCCCTTGAGATCCTTGATGGAGGCGATGTTGCCGCGCACGGCCATGCCGTCCGCACCATAGGATTTGTCGAGCTGGAACAACTGCTTGGTGGTGACACCGGCCGCGTTCCAGACGATCCATGTCTCGACGGTGGTGGCCGCGCACTGGATCGCGCCGGATGCGATGGCCAGGTGGCGGTCCTTTTGCGGGATCTTCTGGATCGTCACGTCAAGACCGTTCCGGGCGAAAATGCCGGCTTCCTTGGCGAGGGTGAGCGGCGCAAAGCCGGTCCATCCCGAAATGCCGATCGCAACCTTTGTCTGAGGCTGGGTCTGCGCCTGTGCGGCGCTGGCCAGGCCCAGGGCGGTCGCAAAAGAGCCTGCAACGAAAGCTGCGCCCCAGATGAATGCTCTTGTCATGGTTCCCGATCTTTCCTGTACGCTGGCCAAAGCGGCGATGCTGCGATGCAAGCCCCAAGCCAGAAACTTTGCCTCTCATGACAGCTTATCGGCACGGTGCGTCCGGTCAAGCCAACGGCGCGCCGAAAGCCCTCATGCCGGTTCCTTGTCCCGTTCCGCCATCATGGCCTTGAAGGCCGGGCGGGCATGGCAGGCGGTGAGCCAGGCATCGACATGCGGCGCATCCGCGAACAATTCCGGCGCGGGCCGCGCATAGCGGAACACCTCGGCAACGTTGATGTCAGCCACCGTGAAGCGCCCGCCGACCAGGAAACCAGTGGCTGCGAGCGCCTTGTCGAGCACCGCGAAATATCGCCTGAGCACCGCAATCGCCGCATCTGCCTTGGCAGCGTCCCGCTCTTCAGGCGGCTTGCCGACACGGTTGTAAAGGATTTCGATGGTGTGTGGCTCACAGGACGTCGCCGCCCAAAGGGTCCACTGGGTCATCAATGCGTCTTCGACCGGGTCTTTAGGACCCAGCGCGCCGCCATGGGTCTTGGCAAGATAAAGGTTCATGCCGAGGGATTCGTGCAGGACAAGGTCACCGTCCGTCATGGACGGGATCTGCCCGCTCGGATTGATGGCAAGAAACTCCGGGCTCTGCGTATGCAGCATGTCCGCCGGATAGCCAGCATGCGGCAGGCGGTAGGACTGGATCACAGGCACATGCCTGAAAGCAATGCCAGCCTCGTTGCAAAGCCAGATATTGCGCGAGGCGCGGCTGCGGTAAACACCGTAGATGGTGATGGTCATGGAGGGCTCCCGGAGTTCGTGCAACCCTTGTTGCTTCTCACGCTGTCTGGCGCAAGGTCTCCCGCGCGATCACCAGCCGCTGCACCTCCGATGTTCCTTCGTAGATCCGCGTGATGCGGGCATCGCGGGCATAACGCTCAACAGGATAGTCGCGGCAATAGCCTGCGCCGCCATGGATCTGGATGGCGGTGTCGGTGGCCCGGTGCGCGGCCTCGGAGGCAAAGAGCTTGGCCATCGAGGCTTCCTTCGCAAAGGGCTCGCCGCGATCCTTCCTGGCCGCCGCATCCATGATCATCAGGCGCGACGCCTGAAGGTCGACCTCGCGGTCGGCGATCATCCATTGCAACCCTTGAAAATCGGCAATGGCCTGGCCGAATTGCCTGCGCTCCCTGGCATAGGCTTTCGCCGCGTCCATGGCGGCGCGTGCGATACCGAGAGAGAGGGCCGCAACACCGATGCGCCCGCCCGCCAGTTCGCCCACCGCGATGCGGAAGCCGTCATTTTCCTTGCCCATCAGCGCGCTGGCCGGCACACGGCACGCGTCGAAATGCAGCGTGTTGGTCGCCGAGCCATGCTGCCCCATCTTGTGTTCAGCCTTGCCCACGACGAGGCCTGGCGTGCCCGCCGGCACCAGGAACACCGAGATGCCCTTGCCTTTCGGCGCATCGGGATGTGTGACGGCCCAGACCACGAAGATGCCGGCGTATTCGGCGCTGGTGATGTAGATTTTCGTGCCGTCCAGCACATAGGTGTCACCTTCCTTGCGCGCCTGCATCCGCATGCCGGCAGGGTCCGAGCCCGCGCCGCTCTCGGTCAGGCAGAACGCGCCGGCGGGATAGGTGCCGTCCGCCAGTTTCGGCAGGTGCTCGCGCTTCTGGGCTTCGGTGCCGCAGGCCTGGATGACCTCGCCCACCATGTTTGATACCGACACCGTGACGGCGGTGGAGGCGCAGGCATAGCCAAGTTCCTCTATGGCCAGCGCGAAGGCCATCGTCCCGGCCTCTGTGCCGCCATATTGCGCCGCGACGTTCAGCGCGGCAAAGCCGTTTTCCGCCAGCAGCTTCAGGTTGGCCAGCAAATCGGCGCGGCCCTCGCCGCGATCCAGCGCCGCCGCGAAAGGCGCGAGCCTGTCGGCAGCCAGCTTGCGCGCCGTGTCGCGGATCATCTGCTCTTCGTCGGTCAGGGAAAAGTGCATGAACGAGCCTCGTGTTTGAACTTACACTGGACCGCAAGCCATCAGGCTGCAATGCGCATGGAGCCGCAGCTGGGCAATCGCTCAGACAAAGCGGTTGCCCGCTTGTGTCATCCCCGGCGGCCCAACGGGCCGGGAAGGGGATCCACCTTACCCGGTTTGTGCATTGTGGATCCCTTTCCCGCGCCTCTGGCGCGCCGGGGATGACACTGAAACAGCATGCACCCTGCCTGGGAGAGCCGCAACCGACCTATTTCGGCGCGAGGACCATGACGACCTGTCGCCCATCCATGCTGGGCTCTGATTCCACCTTCACGAAAGCGGCAGTCTCGGCCTTGACGCGGTTCAGAACATCCATGCCGAGATGCTGGTGGGCCATTTCGCGACCACGGAAGCGCAAGGTGATCTTGACCTTGTCGCCCTCTTCGATGAAGCCCTTGAGCGAGCGCATCTTCACGTCATAATCATGCGTGTCGATGCCCGGCCTCAGCTTGATTTCCTTGATCTCGATGACCTTCTGGTTCTTGCGGGCCTCGGCGGCCTTCTTCTGTTCGGCAAAACGGAAGCGGCCATAATCAAGGATCTTGCAGACAGGCGGAGTCGAATTGGGGGAAATCTCGACAAGGTCGAGACCGGCATCCTCAGCCATCTTAAGCGCGTCGGGTGTCTGGACAATGCCCTTGTTGTCACCGTTCTGGTCAATCAACTGGACCTCGCGGATGCGGATGTCGCGATTGATGCGGGGACCGTCTTTCTGGGGCACGGGAAGGGCGCGGAATGGTCTGCGAATGGGAGTCTCTCCTGTCTTTTCGTGCGCGAAGCACGGGTGTCAGCACAAATTGCACAATGGCCAGCGATGTCAACATTTGCATCGCCTTGTTGATGGCAAAAACCGGCGATGGCAGTTGATATTGCCTATTTGCCAAGCAGCGCGGCGTAGACATCGAGGGTCTGTCCCACCATGTTCTGCAGCGAGAAATGCGTCTCGACATGGCGGCGGGCGCGCTGCCCCAGGGCATCTCGCGCGCTGGGGCGCAGGGCGAGCGCGTCGGCGATGGCTGCCGCCAGCTCCCCTGCATCGCCAGGCGGCACCCGCCAGCCGGTGCGCTCCTGCGGCATGCACTGGGGCGGTGCCAACACGGTTTCGGGGACAGCGCCGAGATCGGACACCACGACGGGCACCGCCATGGCCTGCGCCTCGACCGCCACGCGTCCAAAGGCCTCCGGCTCGGTGGATGGCACCACCGCCACCGCCGAGGCCAGAAGGGCGGCGGGCATGTCGGAACAGTGGCCAACCCTGCGGACGATGCCGCCAAGACCGCCGCTCGTGACCAGGTCATCAAGCTCCCGCACGTAGTCGTCACGCCCCTGAGCATCGCCCGCGAGCACGAACACGGTGTCGGGAGCCTTGCCTGCCACATGGAGCAGCCGCGCCGCCTCGATCAGCACGCGCTGGCCCTTCCAGCCGGTCAGGCGGCCTGCCAGCAACACGATGCGCTGGTCGGGTTCAACTCCCCAGGCCAAGCGCAGCGCCATGATCCGCTCGGCATCGATCGCCGACGGCTGGTAGGTCGAAAAATCCGTGCCGCGATGGATGACCCTGATGCGCGACCTGGCGGCGGGGTGCATGGTCGCGATCAGATCGGCGGTGTAATGGGAATTGGCAATCACCACGTCGCCGCGCGCCATTACCGAATTGTAGAGCACCTTGACCGCGGACGACCCGGCATACGAACCATGGTACGTGGTGACGAAAGGCAGCTTCATGGCGCGGCTGGCGGCCAGCGCCACCCAGGCCGGTGCGCGAGAGCGGGCATGCACCAGCTCGACCCTTTCCGCCGCGCACAGGCGCGAGAGGCTGCGGATGTTGCGCAACATCTTCAGCGGGTTCTTCTCCGCTGCGGGAAACGGCAGCCAGACGCCGCCCTTGGCCTGCATCTCCCCCACAAGCCGCCCGCCTTCGGTGGCAACTAGGGCGCGCGCGCCAACGGCCGCAAGGCCTGCCGCGATGTCGACGGTGGTGCGCTCAGCCCCGCCAGCCTGCATGTCCGGAATGATCTGCAGGATCGTGCGCCCGCTTAGCGGATGGGAAGCCGAATCCGAAAGAGAGGTTGCCTGTTCGTCCTGCACCGTTTTGTCTTGCACCGTGTGATTCACCGCCATGGTCCTGTTGATCTGACCACCCATACCGGGCCATAAGCCACATCATTCATGCGCAGACCAGTTTGACGATGACAGAGCCACAACTTCTTGCTCAATCTCTTGGGCGACAAGATTTTCTTGCACGCCAAGACTTTCTTGTACGCCAGGATGCGCCGCACACGCGCAAGCTGGCTTTCCTGCATCAGTCCGGAGAAGGGCCGGTCATCATCTGGCTCGGCGGCTTCCGGTCCGACATGCTCGCCACCAAGGCCGAGGCCCTTGCCGCTTGGGCGCGGGAGCAGGGCCGCGCTTTCCTGCGCTTCGACTATACGGGTCATGGCTTCAGCGAAGGGCGGTTCGAGGAGGCCACGATCTCGGTCTGGCTGGCGGACACTCTGGCCATGATCGCGGCGCATGGTGGCGCGCGCCCGATCCTGGTCGGCTCGTCCATGGGCGGCTGGCTGGCGCTGCTGGCCGCAAGGGCGATGGGTCTGCAACATGCACCTCCAGGTGGCCTCGTGCTGATCGCACCGGCTGTGGATTTCACGCATGATCTGATGTGGGAGCAGTTTCCGGACGCGGTCAAGCGCCAGATCGAAACCGAAGGCCAGTGGATGCGTCCCTCGGCCTATTCAAGCGAGCCCTATCCGATCACGCGCGCCCTGATCGAGGACGGAAGACGCCATGCGCTGTTCGGAGCACCGATCACGCCGGGATGTCCTGTGACCATCCTGCAGGGCATGGCCGACCCTGACGTGCCATGGAACCATGCCATCAGGCTGGTGGAACACCTGCCTGCCGACGACGTGACGCTGACCCTGATCAAGGATGGTGATCATCGTCTCTCGCGTGACCAGGACATTGCCTTGCTTCTGAAGACGGTGGACCGGATGTGCGGGCCCAAACTCAGTGAACGCTCACGGTGACAAGCTCGTTTTCCCACGCATTCGCTGTCAACTCGTCGCGCGAGTCGGCGATCATGATCGGCGTTCCGTCAGCACTGAGAAGGGCAAACAGGTCGATGTCCTTCGGGATGCCTTCGACCTGCGGCAGTAGCTTCTGCACCTCCTCGGAGCGCATCGTGCGGACATAGGCAACCTTGCCATGGCCAAGTGCGGCGAGGTCGGAAAGGGTGAAGTCAGCAAACGAGATGGCCTGTGCCATGATGCCCTCCAAGGCGACGGTGAGGAACGGGAGCGGTGCGGAAATACGAAAAGGATGAGCCCGTTAGGTCAGTCGCGGGCAAGGATGTCGATCTTGCGCACGATGCGCTCAGGCTCGGGCCTGGCCAGATCGACGGACAAAAGCCCGTTGGCCAGATCGGCCCCAAGCACCTGCATGCCTTCAGCCAGCAGGAAGGCACGCTGGAACTGGCGGGCTGCGATGCCCCGGTGAATGTAGGCGCGGCTCTTGTCATCGACCTGCCGCCCGCGGATCATGAGCTGGTTTTCCTCAAGTGTGATGTCGAGTTGCTCGCGGCTGAAGCCTGCCACTGCCAGCGTGATCCTGAGGCGGTCAGGCTCGTTCCCGCAGCGGTCGAGGCGCTCGATGTTGTAGGGAGGATAGCCGTCATTCGTGGTCTTCGCCACGCGGTCCAGCGCCCGCTCGATGTCGTCGAATCCGAGAAGGAACGGATGCGAAAGCCCAGGATAACGTGTCATGTGCGAAGCCCAGTCCGGCACTTCGTTTCAAACACGGGCCCGCCTCATGCAGCACCCGCAGCAGGTTTTTCGACCAGCCGATGTGATATGGGATGAGCTATCCGCGATGGCAAGGGGATGGCGGCAGGCGGGTGGCAACAGCCACGCGTGGCTGGCCTGATCGGTACGGAAGGTGAATGGTACCGCCACCCCGGCTTGAACGGGGGACCTCTAGATCCACAATCTAGCGCTCTAACCAACTGAGCTATGGCGGCACATGCTGGCGGGTATGGTTCGGCCCGCCTCGGGCCGAACGTCTAGGCGTATCGACAGACAAATGCAAGACCGCGAAGGGCAGCAGGTGCAGTCTTTGAGATGTCCTGCCCGGCTGGACGCCGCGCAGGATGAAGGGTCCGGGTGTCAGCGCGGCATCAGCGTCTTGCGGGTCTTGTCCGAAATCGTCTTGAGCGTGTTGGTCAGGGCTTCGGTGCTGCGGCGGACGGCGCGGGCCTGGATCACCACCACTTCTGATGGCGTGGTGGAACGGGCACAGGCCTCTATTTCGCCCATGACCGTCTTGAGTTCCGTGACGGCGTGGTCGAGCAACGTTGCCTGAATGTCGCCGAAGGCATGCGCCGCATTCAGCATCTGGCCAGTCATCGTCTTGACGATGTCGTTGTTGAAAGCGGGGGGCATCAGGGATGACGTCTCGACGGCAGGCACGAAGGACCGGATGTCGAACAAGGCTGCCATGGCGGGAAGGGCTGGAGCCGCGCTGATGTCGAGCTTCGGAGCCGCCACCTTTGGAGCCGCCACTGTGGTTTTGACAACCTTGATGTCCGGTGCGGATTTGCCCTTCGGTGCGGATCTGGCTTTGGCCGGAGGCACTGCTCTGGCAACAGACATGGCAGTGACTTTGGCGGGGGCGGGCGCAAGGACCTTGGCGGGCGCAAGGACCGGGTCAGGCACCATAACCGGGCGGAAAGGGGCGGCTTTCACCTTGGCCGCAGTCTTGGCCGCAGTCTTGGTCACGGTCTTGGATGCAGTCTTGGGCGCGGCCTTGGCCACAGGCTTTGTCTGTTCGGGCTTTGCCGTGGGCACAGGGGCCTTTGCGGCGGCAGGTGCTGTCTGGATCACGGATGCGGGCTTGGCGGCCACCGGCGGGATCGCAGGCGTCACGGATGTTGCAGATGTCACCACAACATTCACCGGTGCCTTCGAAACCGTGCTGTCTGCCGGATAGGCTGGCGCGATTGTCTTGTCAGCGGACATGGCCGGCGCACTGGCCTTCGGTTCCGGCACGGAGGACACTGCCGGGGATGAGCTTTTGGCATCGCTCAGATTCAGGGATTTCTGGACCGGCTGTTGCACGTCCGCTTGCAGCGGCTGATGGATTTTCGCGACGGGAGGCACCGATATCGGTGCGGTCATGCCCTGGGATACTGTTTCTGGCGCAGATGCGGCTTTTGGCGCATCGGTGCCGGAAAGTGATGTCACGGGGGCGAGCGAAACGGGTTTCGGGGTCTTGTTCATGATCATGGTTCCAGGTTGTGCCATCTGGTCACATCAGGACAGGACGGCGGGAGCAAAACGGCGGAAGAAAGCCCCCCGCCGGATCGATCAGCGTTATTCAGAACATTGCTGTTGCGCAGAACGAGATTCTGGTTTGTGTGCAATGCTCTTGCGGGTCACTTGCCCTTGGTGGCGGCGGCTGTCGCCTTCTGCACCACGGCGCCAAGTTCGGTCATCTGCTTCTGGAACGAGGCCATCTGGGCCTTCATGAACTCGCCCTGATGCTGCAGGAGCTCGCTCGGATCCTTTGCGCGCACCATCTTCTGGGCCAGATCGAAGGCGGCGGCGACGTTCTGCTCGGCATAGGCCATGGCCTTCTGGGTTGTCTGCTCGGCATTCGCGCGGGCTGATTCGGTCGATCCCTGGACCTGCTCCATGGTCTTGTGGGCTGCGCCCATGAAACCATCAAAAGCCTTCTTGGCCTGGTCAACGCTCTTCTCGGCAAACTCACGCATTTCAGCAGGCACTTCGAACGGGATCTTTGGGGTGTTCATGGCAGTCTCCTTGGGGTTGTCTGTCTGAAAAGATCAGATGCAGGTCTGAATATATGTCCGGTCTGCTGAACTTGAACCATGCAGGCGGTCGACTTATTGTGCAGTGCAATATCATGTTGCATTGCACAATACAAGGGGAATTCCAGAAGTGTGGCGCGGTCGGCAGCGCTGATGTCGTCATATCGAGACGGGCAACCGACAAGGCGGTTAACCCTCGCGGCAACAGGCAAGGCACGGACCTGATTCAATCATGGATTCTGTAGCCACAGGCGGTATATTAAGACTTCATTAAGCAAAAATGTGACGCCTTGACCGAATATCCTGCCTCACTGAACGCTGCCCTCGCCGCAGTCCTCGCCCGCCTTGCGCGCGATCCGGGGCTGAGTGCCTTCATGCGCAGCGATGCCGCCGTGATGCTCATTGCCAGCGATGGCGCGCATGTGCTGCATGGCAACGAGCCCGGTCTGGCCATGGGCCGGGCGGGCTTCCCCCGCAAGACGATCCTGCAGTTTGCCAGGCTGGCTGGCGGCCTGGCACCTGGCAATGGCGTGCGCCTTGAACAGATCGACCTGCCGACAGCGCGCGGCATGGCGGCGCTGACCTGCGCCTGTCGCCGCATCAGGATGGAGGATGGCGCGACCTTGCTTCTGATCGCCGCGCAGGATCGCCAACGGCAGGATGAGGTCCTGGCTGCGCCCGTCGGTGAGGCCGTGCCGGAAGCGCCTGCATCCTTGGCCGGCCCGCACGGACACGGCGCTTCTGCCATTCAGCCACAGCTGCCTGTGAACGTGCCAGTGCCGGACATGATCAGCGCCAGCTCGGTCGCGCATGTGCCCGGTCCGTTGCCGGACAAAGTCCGCTTCATCTGGGACATGGATGGCAGTGGCGTTTTCAGGCCACGTGCCGATGACATCATCACGGTTTTGGGGAGCGGCACCGCCGCTACCATGGCAGGCCAGCCCTGGGCCGCGCTCTGCGGA
>JANMHN010000269.1:0-3147 GCA_031375185.1 Allobosea sp.
CGAACCGCGCGACCTGTTCCGCAGGCCCTTGCTGGACATGGAACTCAAGGCCTTTGACGCCGTGGTGCTGGACCCGCCGCGCGCAGGCGCCGAAGCCCAGGCAGCCCAACTCGCAAAATCAACCGTGCCTGTGATCGCCTATGTCTCATGCGATGTCGGCAGTTTCGTGCGCGATGCCGCGACACTTCTGCAAGGTGGCTACAGGCTGGAGCGCGTGATCCCGGTGGACCAGTTCCGTTATTCTGCGCATGTCGAACTGGTGGGCGTGTTCACCAAGGCGAAGCTGAAGAAGAGGTAAACGGGCATGGATGGTAGCGCAGGATTGATCGGCAGCCTTGGCGCGATTGTCGGAGCCAGGCACGTCCTGACGGAAGCCGCCGACATGGCCCCGCACCTGAAGGAGTGGCGCGACCTGTTTGTCGGCAAGGCCAGCGCCGTGGTCAAGCCGGGCAGCACCGCCGAGGTGTCTGCCCTGATGCGGTTCGCCCACGAAACCGGCACGCCCGTGGTTCCGCAGGGCGGCAACACGGGCCTTGTCGGCGGCCAGATCCCGGTGGCCGATGGCCGCGAGATCATCCTGTCGCTAAGCCGCATGGACAAGGTGCGCAGCGTCGAACCCGACAGTGACAGCATCACGGTCGAGGCCGGCGTCACCTTGCTCAGGGTGCAGGAGGCTGCGGACGGTGCAGGGCGGCTGTTTCCGCTCTCGCTCGCGTCGGAGGGCAGCTGCACGATCGGCGGGAATCTTTCGACCAATGCAGGCGGCACCGCCGTGATCGCCTATGGCAACACGCGCGACATGTGCCTTGGCCTTGAGGTGGTGCTGGCGGATGGCCGCATCTGGAATGGCCTGAAATCCTTGCGCAAGGACAACACCGGCTACGACCTGAAGAATCTCTTTATCGGGGCGGAAGGCACGCTCGGCATCATCACGGCGGCGTCGCTGAAGCTGTTTCCCAGGCCACAGTCACGCGCCACGGCGTTTGTGGCCGTAGCTGATCCTGCGCATGCGCTGGCCTTGCTCCATCTGGCCAAGGCCGAAGCGGGCAGCCAGCTCACGACCTTCGAGATCATGCCGCGCTTCGGGCTTGATGTGGTCCTGCGCCACGCCGCCGACACGCGCGATCCGCTGGACCAGCTGTCGCCGTGGTACGTGCTGATGGAACTGGCATCACCGGCGGCGAACGGGCTTGACGGCGTCATGGAAGCGCTGCTCGAAAAAGCCTTCGAGACCGGCCTTGTCACCGATGCAGCCATCGCCGTGACGCTTGCCCAGCGGCTCGGTTTCTGGCGCATCCGTGAGGCCATGTCCGAAGTCCAGCGCTTCGAGGGCGGCTCGATCAAGCACGATGTGGCGGTGCCGGTCGCTTCCGTGCCGGCGTTCCTCGCGCGGGCGATCACCCTTGTGGAACAGATGGTTCCGGGGTGCAGGCCGCTGCCTTTCGGCCATCTGGGCGATGGCAACATCCACTTCAACATCACCCAGCCGGTGGGCGCCGACAAGGCCGCGTTTCTGGCACGTTGGGACGAGGTCAATGCGGCGGTTCATGCCGTGGTGCGGGAGTTCGGCGGCTCGATCTCGGCTGAGCATGGCATCGGCAGGCTCAAGAAGCACTTGCTCGCAGGTGTGAAAGACCCGGTCGAGCTGGCCCTGATGCGTGCGATCAAGGCGACGCTTGATCCATCCGGCATCCTCAATCCCGGTGCGGTGCTGTAAGACTCACCCGTCCTTGAGGCCACCCGCCGACAATCCCGCCACGATCTCGCGCTGTGCCACGACCGTCAGCACCAGCACCGGCAGTGTCACCAGCAATGCTGCGGCGGCCAGCGGACCCCATGAGATCTGCTCGAACGTCAGCGAGTTGTAGACGGCGGATGGCAGGGTGCGGCTGTTCTTGCCGCCCAGCACGATCGAGAACACGAAATTGTTCCACGAGAAGATGAAGGCCAGGATCGCCGCCACAACCATGCCGGGCCGGGCCAGCGGCATGGCAATGTAGCGGAAACTCTGCCACAGCGTCGCGCCATCGACATAGGCCGCGTCCTCAAGCTCCTGCGGGATGCCCTCGAAATAGCCGATCATGATCCAGACGATGATCGGGATGGTGATGACAAGATGCGTGATGATCAGCGCCGTGATGGTGCCGACCAGCCCCATCCACTGAAACAGCAGGAACAACGGGATGAGGTAGGACAAGGCCGGCGTCATCCGCGCGATCAGGATCAGAACGGCGGTTTTCGCGGCTTTCGCGCGGGCGATGCCGTAACCGGCAGGCACGCCGACCAGAAGCCCGATGATCACAGCGCCGCCCGTGACCTGCACGGAGTTCCAGAAATAAAGCAGGAAGTTGTTCTTCGCGAACACGTCGATGAAGTTCTCGAAGGTCGGCGGATTGGGGATGAAAACGGGTGGAAACGACGTGTTGTCGAGTTCGTTCTTGAGTGACAGCGAGATCATCCAGAGAAAGACCAGCACCGCCGGCGACACCAGCATGAACAGCGACAGCGCGAACCCGGCTGTGCCGACGAATGTCCGGCGCCTGACGGGCGATGAGCGTTCGATCCCGGCCATCAGGCATTCCACTTCGTGCGCTGCCGCACATAGAGCAGCAGCAGCGACAGGGCGACGATGATGATGAAGAAGATCACCACCACGGCCGAGGCATAACCCAGATTGTAGAACTGGAAAGCCTGCAGGTAGAGAAAGATGTTCAGCGTCTCGGAGGCTGTTCCCGGCCCGCCCTGCGTGATCACGAAAATCGTGTCGAAGACCTTGAGCGCGTCGATGGTGCGGATCACCAGCGCTATCATGATGTAGGGCAGCAGCAGCGGCAAGGTGATGAAACGGAACATCTGCCAGTCGGTCGCGCCATCGATGGTCGCGCTGTCATAGGGGTCTTGCGGCAGGCCTGCCAGGCCGCCGAGAACGATGAGCATGACCAGCGGCGTCCAGTGCCAGACCTCGACCAGGACAAGCGTGGGAATCACGGTGTTCGGCGAATAGACCCAGAGCGATGGCGGCAGTCCGAACAGTGAGAGCAGATAGTTCAGCACGCCCAGTTGCGGGTGGAACATCATGGTCCAGACCAGCGCGACCGCCACCGGCGTTGCCATCATCGGCATGACGAAGATGGTGCGCAGCAGCCC
>JANMHN010000314.1:0-3437 GCA_031375185.1 Allobosea sp.
CAGGCAAACGCGGTTGCGGGCTGATCGCCATCTGGATGGCGTGCCACGCCGCAGGAGACGGCACCCTGTCCGGTGCCTCGAGCGCAAGGCCGCCCAGCTGGTGCTGCCATTTCAGAACATCGTCGAACAGCATCGGATCGCGCGCACAGGCAACCTTTGCATCCGCATCGCTGATCAGGCCGAGCGCGATTTCACCGGCAAGCTCCCTGCGCTCCGCGTCCTCCGATATGATCCTGGTCCCTGTCATGGCATCACCTGTCCAGACAGGTGCGCAGCTTTGTCAGCCCGCGCCTGATCCGGCTCTTCATCGTTGACAATGGCACACCCTCGCGGCGGGCCAGTTCGTCATAGGTCAGTCCCTCAAAGAACGCAGCGCGGATCGCATGCTGCTGATAAGTATCGATAAGCGCAAGGCACCCCATCAGTCGAGCGTTGTCCTGTGTGGCAATCAGTCTCTCGACCACCGGCAGGCTCCCATCCACCAGTTCGACATCATCGATGTTGTCGGTTGCAAAACTGCGCGAACGTTCGCTGCGCAGCCGGTCGATGTCCTTGTTGCGGGCAATGGAGGCCAGCCAGGTGATCGGCGAGCCGAAGGCCGGATTGAAACTGGCGGCCTTGCGCCAGACATTCACATACACATCCTGCAGAACCTCTTCCGCCATGGCCGTGTCACCCATGATGCGGTGGATCACGCCATTGATCTTGGCACTCGTCAGCGCATAGAGCCGCTGGAGGGCGTGCTGATCCTGAGCCGCCACGCCGCGCAGGAGGTCAACCAGCACGGCGCGGCCAGCATCGGCATCCTGCACCAGCTTTGGCCCTGGTTGAAGCTGGTGACTCATGCGGCGAGCGTCGTGTCACTCGGATGTGAAAAAGATGGCATAGGAGAGCGCCATGCCTGCATCAGCATACGCGGCGGCAGGCATGGTAGTTCAGCTTCAATGCCTCCGCGTTCTCTCAATGCTGTCGCGTTCCCGGGATCAGCACGCGGTTGATCACATGGATGACGCCGTTGCTGGCGGCAATGTCAGCCTTGATGACGCGGGCACGGTCAACCGTGACGCGGCCATTGCGGCTCAGCACCCGCACGCTGTTGCCGGGGCTGAGTGTGGCGACAAGCGTGGGTTTGGTCGGCACATCCGCTGCCGCAACACGCGATCCGATGACATGGTAGGTCAGGACAGCGCGCAACTGTTCGCGGTTTTCCGGTTTGAGCAGGTTTTCGACGGTTCCTGCCGGCAGGCGCTTGAAGGCGGCATCGGTCGGGGCAAACACGGTCAACGGACCAGGACCGCTCAGGGCATCGACAAGGCCTGCGGCTGTCGCTGCGGCCAGCAAGGTCTTGAACTGGCAAGCGGCGGCTGCGGTGGAGACGATGTTCTGGCTCTGGGCACTGGCCGGGGCTGCGCTGAAGGCGAGCATGCTGGCGGTTGCTGCCATGAAAAGGCGACGGGTAAAAAGGCGAAAGGTCAAAAGGCGACGGGTCTGGGTCATGTGATGTCCTCTGCTGCCGGAGATGGCAACGGAGTTACGAAGCCCGACACTGAAAGATGCAGGTTGATTTCGTCACATCAGGGCAAAGCCGGGGCTTCACCCCGGCCATGATCATCTTTATCAGGGCCTCATGACGCAGGTATCAGCCGCACCCGACATGCTGTCCACCACGCTCCGCCCGGTGCGGGATGAGGACGGCGAACGCGTGGCCGGCCTGATCGCGGCCTGTTTCGCGGAATACGAGGGCTGCCTGTTCGCCTGGAACGAGTTTCCCGAACTGAAAGCCCCCGCGACATGGGCGGCCTCGCGCGGAACCAGTTTCTGGATCGCGCAAGGGGAGGGCGGCGAGATCGCAGGCTGCATCTGCGCAACCCCCGAGGCGGGCGGAGAAAAAGGCGAGGCGGGGAAAGCGGGAGCAACGGTCGAATTGCATAAGTTCTATGTGGCTTCGCATTTGCGCGGCTCCGGTTTGGCTGACGCGCTGATCGCCAAGGTGTTTGATCTGGCCCGCGAAACGGACGCCGCTGCGATTGTCCTGTGGACGGACACACGCTTTGCACGTGCCCACCGCTTTTATGAAAAGCACGGTTTTGTGCGCCAGCCTGGATCACGCCTGCTGCACGATGTGTCGGACACGACAGAGTTCCACTACCGGCGCGATCTGTGACGAGCCTTAAAGCCTCCGCACTTGGCCTGCCGCCCGTGCTGCTGGGTGCCATCGGCATCCTGCTTCTCACCGGCATGGATGCGGTTATCAAGGGGCAGATGCAGACGCATCCCGTGACCGTTGCGGTTTTCTGCCGGTTTGTCACGGGCGGCATCATCTCGTTGCTTGTGCTGGCCTGGCTGAAGCTGCCGCATCCGACAGTTGGTGAGGTCAGGGCCAATCTGATCCGGGTGCCTCTCGTTGTGCTCACGGCGGGTTCTTTCTTTCTGGCTGTCAGCCTTCTGCCGCTGGCCGAGGCCATCAGCCTGTCATTCCTGGCTCCCTGTTTCATCGCGGTGCTGGGTGTCGTTTGGCTCAGGGAGAGGCTGGACCGCTCGATCCTGATCGCGCTGGCCTGCGGGATTGCCGGTATGGCGGTCATGCTGTGGCCAAAGCTGGAGGCAGGGCCGGGCGGCTCTGCTCTCGGTGTCGGCGCGGCATTGTTCTCGGCTTTCGCCTATGCGGTGAACATCATCCTGCTGCGCCAGCTTGCCGTGAAACAGCACCCCGCCATCATCGTGGCCTTCCAGAACGTCGGCCCTGCGCTGCTGATGCTGCCCTTCGCAGCCTGGCTCTGGTCATGGCCGACATTTGCGGACTGGCTCATGTTCGCAGCCGCAGGCGTGCTGGCCGTTGGCGGCCATCTCACCCTGACCTATGCCTTCTCGAAAGCCAACGCGTCCAGGATTGCGCCCACCGAATACACCTCGCTGGTCTGGGCGGCGCTGATCGGCTTTTTCGTCTTCGCCGAAGTGCCGACGCTCTACACTTTTGCAGGCGCGGCGCTGATCATCGCGGGCTCTCTGGCGCTGGCGCGCAGATAGGTTCCGCTTTCACGGTTAACCAAATCACGCGGGCCATGATCTGATTGCCTCGCAATCCTTGACTCGAACGCCCTGCGCGCCTATCTCGAGCTCACTCGTTGGCACTCATCTGATGAGACTGCTAACGACCTGGGCCGCACCGGCCCGCTCACTGTGTTCAATTGAGCAAAGGAAACACATCCATGAAGTTCCGTCCGCTGCATGACCGCGTGGTTGTCCGTCGCCTCGAAGGCGAAGAGAAGACCAAGGGTGGCATCATCATTCCAGAGACCGCCAAGGAAAAGCCCCAGGAGGGCGAAGTGATCGCAGTGGGCTCCGGCGCACGCGATGACAATGGCAAGATCGTTGCGCTCGACGTCAAGAAGGGTGATCGCATCCTTTTCGGCAAGTGGAGCGGCACCGAAGTCAAG
>JANMHN010000355.1:0-16702 GCA_031375185.1 Allobosea sp.
GTTGCCTCGCCACGTAAATGTCACCGGCGGGTGGTCGGGCAGCAGCGCCATGGTTTCGATGGGTTCAGGGACCGCCAGAAGCCGTGTCGGGCGCGGCCAGTGCGCCGGCCAGGTCGTGCCGCTGTCCGGCGCCATGGCAGCGATGCGGGCACTCGAACGCTCCGGCACATCGCTGGCAACTGGCGTCATCCGGTAGAGCCGCTCCTCGCCGACCCGGTTGGCGAGGATGTCGATCAGGCCTGAGATGTCGGCACCGGACGTGTCCGTCAGCAGCGAGAGCATCTGCTTCTGGCCGAACGGCTCGGCCAGCGTAGCGGTCAGGCTCATGATTTCGATGCCGAAGCCTGGATCCACGGTCTCGATCTTGTCGCAGAGCAGCCGCGTCAGGCGCTTCACGTCCCGCACCGGCAAAGCCGTGCCGATGCGGATGGCCTCGATCCTGGCATCGACGCAATGCAGCAGCAGGTCGAGGCGTCTTGCGCCAAGGTCCCGCGTTTCAAGCTCGGCACATAGGGCGGCGACCAACTTGCCAATATAGTGCGCGATGGTGTCTGCTGCGCTGATCGGCTCGGCGAAACTGCGCTGAGCTGTGGCCAGCTCATCAGGCCTGATCGGATCGATCGGCTCGGACAATTTTCCCAAGGCCTGATCGATGCGCCGACCGATCTCCGGGCCGAAGCGCAGGGTCAGCGGCGCACGCGGGGCGGCGGCCAGTTCTCCGATGCGCTCGAAGCCAAGTTTGCGCAGAGATTGAACCAGATGCGCATCAAGGCGCATCGCGGCGATCGGCAGATCGAGGATCACCGTGGCTCCGGTCCCAGCGGGGATGACCAGAGCCGGCGGTACGGCGAACCGCGCCAGTCCGTGGGCCGCGCCCCAGCTGTCCGCCATGGCGGCGCGCGCCGTGATGCTGACGGCTTGCAACCGGTCGATCATGTCGCTCAGCACGGCAGCCTCGCCGCCATGTAGATGGCAGGCCCCCGTGACGTTGATCACCAGCCCGTCTGGCGGATCAGACGCGACAATGGGGGCGTAGCGACGCAGCGCCCAGAGCGCCAGCCGGTCCAACGCTGCGAGATCCGCCTCAGGCTCGGCGTCCCTGATAACCAGATTCGGGACAAGCGCCTGCGCCTTGGTGGCAGGCATGCCGACATGCAGCCCGGCCCAGCGCGCGGCGTTGTCCGCGGCCAACACCATGCGTGCACTGCCCTGGCGTCCGATCAGGACCAGGGACGTCTCAGGCGGCAATGAAGCGTCGTGCAATGCCGGTTCGGATTTGCCCGGGCTGGAGTGGCCCAGTCCCAACTTGCCCCTCCTGAACCGGTCGGTCGGCCAAGTCGGCAGGTAGAGCGAGACGATCCGGGGCTGAGAAGACCTCCGGCTCGGCATGGGTGCCGGGAACGGCGAGATAACCCTGGACATCGCATGCCTCCACCTCGAAATCTGCACATTCCCCGGCCCGGCAGCGCATGAGCTCGAGATGCCAGCGGGCGCGGCCAACACCCGGAACCGGCAGCGGAGCGGAGGGCAACGCCGTCACCCGCCAGCGCGTCACTGAGGCTGTCGGCTGCCCGAAGTCCGCTGCTTCCGTTTGTCGTCGCCAGCGCCGGATGGCGAGGCCGATGGAGCCGGAGCTTTCCGCGGCGAGCTGCAGCCGACGCGAGGCCGTCATCGACAGGCGCGCCACCTCCCCCACGACGGCGCCGAGCCCGCCATGACGCAAGCCCTCCTCGAAACAGGCCAGCACCGTCTTCTCGTCGCCGCCTTCGACATAGATCACCCTGTCAGGCGGCAGGCCGACTTGCGCCAGGGCCGGGGCAAACAGATCGGCCTTGGTCACGCACCACAGCACCTTGCCTATCGTGCGCGCGGCGACCCCGGCTGCGAACAGGGCCGCTGCCGCAGTATGGATTGCGCCCTCGCCTCCGCCGGCCATCTCGTGCAGGGACCCCAGCGCCAGTCCTCCCTGCGGCAGGTGCTGATCAATGGCTGCCACGCCGAAGGGCAGGATGGCATGCTCGTGCGAGGGTCCCGTCTCCAGCCGCAGGATGCGGGCGCGGAGATCGTCGATAACGGAGTGAGCAGTGGCGGCATGTGTGCCCATGGATAGCCAGGAAGAAGTTGAGTAAGTTCCTGTTTTGTTCCATATCTTACAGATGAGTCAACGGACAAGATTCCCATGCTGTAATCGAAGGGAGGCCAAACTTGCATGATGTCATTGAAATCCCGCGCGAAAACTGGCCTCAAGATTCTTTGCCGCAGCACGGGACAAAGGATCGCCAGCAGCGTTATGGGCGTTACAATCCGCAGACCCGAGACCGGGATCATTTGCACATGTGCAACCTTTACTCGTTGACCAAGGGCCAGCAAGCGATCCGGGAACTTGCCCGGGCCATGGTCGACCGAACCGGCAACCTCGCCTCAATACCGGGTATTTTCCCGGACTATACCGCTCCGATTGTGCGCAATGGACCCGAAGGCCGGGAGCTGATGCTGGCTCGCTGGGGCATGCCGTCGCCAGCCTTTGCCCTGAAAGGCCGTAACTCCGATCCCGGCATCACCAACGTCCGCAATGTCGCTTCACCCCACTGGCGGCGCTGGCTCGGCGTCGAATATCGCTGCCTTGTGCCTTTTACCAGCTTCTCCGAGAACGAGGCCCTGCACGACGGCAGCCGACCGCCGGTCTGGTTCGCACTGGGCGAAGACCGCCCACTTGCGTTCTTTGCCGGGATCTCGACCAACTGGACCTCCGTCCGGAAGGTCAAGGAGGGCGAAACCACCAACGACCTCTTCGCCTTCCTGACGACTGAGCCCAACGCCGTGGTCGCACCGATCCATCCCAAGGCCATGCCGGTGATCCTGACAACGCAGGACGAGATGGACCACTGGATGACGGCACCTGCCGCTGATGCGCTTACCCTGCAACGGCCCTTGCCGGACGACAGCCTGCACATCGTGGCCAGAGGCGGCAAAAGCGACGGCATTGGCCGTGGCGCCTGACGCAAACCGCCTGTGAAGCTGGTATCAGCAGTATTCACGTGGATCCCGGGAATTGCGCCATTGATCAGGGGGAAGCTCTGCCCGTACGGGCGCACACAGCAGACTGGCTCGCATTGATCGCAATGGCGCTTCCCTCGACTCTGATCTGCAAGAAGGCGTTCATGATCTTGCGTCGATCTGCTGCTGACACCGGCATGTTCGGGATTTTACTCCGCAGCAGCCGCAGGAGCCGGTCGCAATTGAGGCGGGCGACGGCATCGATGCCTGACCCCTGCAGGGCGTTGGCCAGAACGACTGCGTGCTTGGCGTCAAACGGGTTCGCGCGCAACGCCTTTTCCAGAGCGCTGGCGCGGTGTTGTGGGTTGGCAGAGTTGATTATGGGAGCATCCATGAGCAATTTTGGATATCGCAATCATCATAGCAAGGCCAGATGGCCATCACCGGTCAATAGATCACTGTCACCGTGCACCTGCGGGCAAAATGAATGATGCTGAGAAGATGTGAAGACCAACCTCACGCGGGACGCGGCATCCGCGGCACGACTTCCGCAACACGACGACAGGTGCGGCCACCAACCGCGCCTGTCGTTGCGAGATCAGCTTCAATCCTGCCGCGAAACCAGCACTGGTTTGATCTTCTCGATCCGGGGACGTGCTGCGATCAGTCTCTGCTGGATGAAAAAGCCGTGCGGGGTGTCGCCCGACAGCGTCTCGAATTCAGGCTCAAAGATGCAACGGTGGCAGATGAACCGATCAAGGATTGGTGCAACGTCGCTAGCTACATCGCAGGGTGCGTCGTCCGGCGTTTTGCCGATCACCAGGAAGCGCCCAGCAATGGCGTTTGCACCATCGTCGATCACGATCAGGCCAGTGGCGCAATCCCAGCCCTCCTCATCGGTCCAGATCAGGTGCTGGTCGTCGAGCGTCGCGCGTTCGACGAGGTCACAGCCGATTAGGCGGTAAAGTTCGGCAAGGACGAGTTCGCCGTCTTGAAGCATCAGGCTGATGACCTGCGCTTCTGCAGCTACTGGATCAACCAGCAGGGCTTTGATAGTGGCGTTTGTGGCAAAAGGTGATGCCTGTGTCATGATCGGCCCTCCCCTCATGCCGCTGCCGCGATGTCGGCATCGGTTTCGGCATCATCCGCTGGGCTTTCGTCGAGATTGGATGGCACCGTGTCACAGCCCGGTTGCTGTGCGTGCATCCAGTCGGCAGCGGCCTGAGCTTTTGAGGCTGCCATGAAGATCGCCCGCGTGTCGTTCTTGAGGACCTTGAGCCACGAGGCGAGGTAGGCCGTGCTTTCGGGCCTTGCGCCATAAACCAGACCTAGATCCGCCATCACGAAACTCGCTGTCACTTCAGCGATCTGCTCGTCGACGGCATACTGCTCCGAGCCGAACCGTCCGCCAAGATCGCGGTCGAGGCGATGCTTGGCGCCGGTGGCATGCCCGCACTCGTGGGCAAGCGTCGCGTAGAAACTCTCGGCGCTGCGGAAGCGCGCGAACGGCGGCATGCGCACCACATCGAGGCTGGGGACATAGCAGGCCTGATCGCCCTCGACCCGGATGGGAATACCAAGGTTGCCGAAGAAGTCCTCGGCGGCATTGATGCGCTCGCTCTCAGGCAAGATCGGCTGCGACGGTAGACCGAAGCCATCAACCTGCGCGGCGTTGAAGACAGCATAGCCCTTGGCCGTGAAACGCGGACGGCCATTCCCGTCGTCACGTTCATCACCGGAATGACCGCCTGCCCCGCCGACATCGCCTGCGCCGTCATCCACGTTGCCGCGTTGGAACTGCTTCCAGAACACCACCGTGGTCGAGCGCTCGCCCTTGCGGACCTGCGCGCCCGCTGTAGCGAATTGCCGGTAGGTGCCCCACAGACCCGATTCATAACCGGATTTCATTGCGGCGACCCAAAGCGCCAGGATGTTGATGCCGCGATAGCGCTTCTGCGACGCTAGGTTCATCGGCCGCGCAATGGCGCTGCCGTCATGATGCCAGGGGAGTTTCCAGCCGCCAGCATGTGTCCCGGCCTCGATGGCAGCGACGATCTCGTTGGTGATGCGGGTGTAGATATCGGCGCGGTCTGCTGCGCCGCTCGTGCGATATGTCCGGTCCATGTCGGGGATCTCCGCGACGGGCCGGGTAAGCTGCTCTCACCCTCCTGCACCCGTCGCGGCCCCTCCAAGGCCCTCTCACTCTCAAAACAAGGAAGGTGGCGGCAGGTGTGTCCGGGCCGTGCATTGATGACGGTGCCGGGCTTACGTCCAAACAAGCGTGTTTCAGAAAACACTTGTTTTCGAGGCACCGCTATCACCGCAAATTTCGGGTAGTGGGTCAGTTTGAAATCTGATCCGTAGTTTTATTGTAAGGGCCGCGTTTAGCAGGCTTCACCTCTGCATCCTCAACCAGCTTCACAATATCGCCAATCTCCCACAGCCTTACAGAAATACCAGCGGCCATTGCTAGTGTGGTGCGAAGCGTCGTGTGAAGCTGGACGAAGTTGTAATACATCATGTAGAGCGCGACCGCATAGGTGTGGTTCTGAACCTTCTTTGAAAAGCCATCTGTCAGGCGAGAGAAGCGGCGCATGTGCATCCGCATGGTCTTGTTCTGGCGCTCTGCATAGGACGTGCTGACATGCGCCTTGTCCGGGTTGCCGGTGATCCGCTCCTTACGAGCTCCTGTGCATTCAGCTGGGCTATAGCGGCCTTTTGTACCGTCAGACGATGCGCTGTAAATCTTGATAAGCATGGCATAGTCAACGTCATAGCCGAATGCGCCCTCGACGGCTTTCAGATAAGCCTTGTGACTATCGCTGGTAAGCTGAACGCGATTGACAAGGCGCGACCTCAGATCGTCCATGAACCACATGGCGCATTCGCCATCGCGCCCACCTACGAAATACGATACGATCAGCTTGCTATCGGCATCAATCGCGGTCCGGGTGCGCTCGTTTGCCGACATGGGCGCGGACACGCAGCCTCAGCGCTTTATACACCGGCCCCGCCTGGAGGACGCATGGCCCTGTCGCGAATGCTGCCATGGTCAATTCGGAAGGGCGAAGTGCTCGAAAGCTTCGTCACGAAGCGATGGGACAGGAAGACAGCATTGAAGTTTCTCGGGAAATCGTTGAAGCGCCATTGTGCCACAGAAATCATTGTGACGGACAGGCTAGCATCCTAAATCAGGAATGCACCCTCATCAGCAGACAGACTTTGAAGAATAGCTATACTGACGCTCTCGCTGATTGCGCCAACTTACCGCGGTTTGAACGATGCCGGTGTAGCTCGCTTTCCGAGACTATTTTGGTTTGTCTGACAGAGTTAGCGAGTCAGCCCGGGCCAGCTTCACCAGCCCCCCATGCGCTCCGAATCACCGGGCTGTCTGCCCCATTGACCCAGCAGCGCACCTTGTGCCCGCCCGGCCCCATTTCGAGCGGCGGCATCTCCGCGCGGCAGCGCGACCCAGCCAGTGAGCAGCGCGGATGGAAATGGCAGCCGGTGGGCGGGTCGATCGGGTTGGGCACGTTGCCCTCGAGCACAACCTCCGGCTGGTCGCGTGACGGGTCGGGTACGGGAACAGCTGCCAGCAGCGCCTGGGTGTAGGGGTGTCTCGGCCGCGCGTAGATCTCGGCCACAGGCGCCTCCTCGACGATCCGTCCCAGATACATCACGGCCACCCTGTCCGCGATGTGCTCGATCACGCGCAAGTCGTGGGAGATGAACAGATAGGCGAGGCCGAAGCGCCGCTGCAGGTCGTCGAGCAGGTTGAGGATCTGGGACTGGATCGACACGTCGAGCGCCGAGACCGGCTCGTCGCAGATGATCAGGCGGGGCTCCAGCGCAAGCGCGCGGGCAATGCCGATGCGCTGGCGCTGGCCGCCGGAGAACTGGTGCGGATAGCGCCCGAAATGCTCGCGGCGCAGGCCGACGATGTCGAGCAGCTCATGGGCGCGGGCGCGCCGGGCCGCGGCATCGCCCACCCCGTGGACCGCGAGGGGCTCGATCAGCGTGTCGCCGATGGACTGGCGCGGGTTGAGCGAGGAATACGGGTTCTGGAAGACGATTTGCGCCTTGCGCCGGAACGGCTTGAGCGCGGCTTCGCCAAGTTGCGAAATGTCCTGCCCCTCGAAGCGGATCACGCCGCTGGTCGGCTCGTCCAGCCGGGCCAGCAGCCGCCCGAGGGTGGACTTGCCGCAGCCCGACTCGCCGACGAGGCCGAGCGTTTCGCCCTCATGGAGCACGAGGTCGACGCCGTCCACCGCCCTGACCACGCGCGTGGAGGGCCGGAACAGCTTGCCCGGCAGCGGAAAATGGCGCGTCACGTCCTTCGCCTCGAGCAGCGGCGTCATGACGCCGTCTTTGTCCTTAACTTCAGGTCGCGGCGTCATGACGCCGTCTCCTGGCGTGGCCCGGCCGCCTCCGGCAGATGCAACCAGCAGCGCACGCTGCGGCGAGTTTGGGCCACGCCCGCCGCCCCGATTTGCGGCGCGGCGAGCGGGGGCTCCACGCTGCAGCGGCCATGCACATCCGGGCAGCGTGCGGCGAAGCGGCAGCCCGGCTCGAGCCGGGCAAGGTTCGGCACCATGCCCGCGATGGCTGCGAGCTTGCGGCGCGGACCGCCGTGCCGGGGGGCCGGGATCGCCGCCAGAAGCCCGCGCGTGTAGGGGTGCAGCGGGCTGGCAAACAGTTCGGCGACGTCCGCCTCTTCGACGATGACGCCGGCATACATCACGCAGACGCGCGTCGCCATCTGCGCCACGACGCCCAGATCGTGGGTGATCAGCAGCAGCGAGGAGCCGGTTTCGGTCTTGAGCCGGTTCATCAGCCGGAGAATCTGCGCCTGGATCGTGACGTCGAGCGCTGTCGTCGGCTCGTCCGCCAGCATCACCTTGGGCCGGCAGGCCAGCGCGATGGCGATCATGACGCGCTGGCGCATGCCGCCCGAAAGCTGGTGCGGATAGGCGTCATAGCGCATTTCGGGCGAAGGAATGCCAACCAGTTCGAGCATCCCGATGGCGCGCGCGCGGGCGGTCTCGCGCCCGATCGGCTCGTGCATCAGGATCGCCTCGGAGATCTGCCAGCCGATGCGGAACACGGGGTTGAGCGAGGTCATCGGCTCCTGGAACACCATCGAGATCGAGCGGCCGCGCACCTTGCGCATCTGCTCGGGGGACAGCGCGGCGAGATCGCCCACACCGGCCAGCACGATCCCGCCCGCCACGATGCACCCGGCGGGCTGCGGCAGCAGGCCGAGAATGGCCAGCGCCGTCATGCTCTTGCCGCAGCCGGACTCGCCCACGATGCACAGGGTCTCGCCCTTCATCAGCGAGAACGAGAGCCCGTCCACCGCGCGCACGACGCCGCCGCCGGTGTTCAGATGCGCCGCAAGGTCCGTCACGCGCAGCACTTCGCCATCGAGCAGCGCGCCGCCGGCCAAAGCACCGCCGGAAATGCCGCCCGGTGCGGCCTGATTGATGCTCTGTGCGGCCGCCACGCTCATGCGCCCCAGACCTCGCGGTAGACACGCATGAGGTTGCCGCCCATGATCTTGTCGATGGCCTCGCCCCCGAAGCCGCGTCGCTCCAGCGCGCCGATCAGGTTAGGCGTCTCGGCCATGCTCTGGAAGCCGAGGCTGAGCCGGCTTTCGAAGACGAACCAAGGCCCAAGCACGGCCGTGACCTCCGGATAGATGCCGCGCGGCCCGAAGCTCTTCTGCCATTCCGCGTCCGAGGAATAGCGGTTCTCCGAGAGGTCGCTGCCGAAGGCGACATGCTCGACGCCGACGAGGTCGACCATGTAGGCGATCTGCGCCGCCCAGTCGTCGACGCTCGGCCGCTGGTCGTGGCGCACCATCGGCGGCCACAGCGTCGCGCCCACGGTTCCGCCCGTGGCGGCCCCGGCCTTGATGAGCTCGTCGGGAATGTTGCGCAGGCTGCCGCACAGCGCGCGGGCGTTGGAATGACTGAAGATCACGGGGCGCTTCGACAGGGCGATGACGTCGGCCGCTGTGTGGTAGCCCACATGCGACAGGTCGATCAGCATCGAAAGTTCGTTCATCAGTTCGACCCAGCGCCGGCCGGCGTCCGTCAGGCCGGGATCGCCGCCCTTGGCCAGCACCCCGCCGCCGAAGGCGTTCAGCTCCATGTAGGTCGGCTGGAGGATGCGGAAGCCGATGCGCGCCAGGATGCGCAGCAGCTCGACGTCCTGCTCCACCAGCACCGAGTTCTGCGCGCCCAGGATGAACGCGAGCTTGCCATCCGCCTTCGCCGTCTCGATCTCGGCGGCGGTGCGCGCGATCACCGCGATGTCGGCATTGGCCTCGATCGCGGCCACCGTGCGGGCAAGGTCCGACATGGCGGTGTTGAAGTCGTGCGGCGGGCGCACGCTGGTCAAGTTCAGCGCCGTGACGCCGCCCTTCAGCGTGCGCTGCATCTGCTCGCGCGTCACGGGCGCGCAGTTCAGGCCGTCGACGATCAGTCTTGATGCGCTCATGGCTGTTTCCTTCATATCCCCGGCTCAGGTCCGGTCTTCAAGCTGCGGGTCAAGGGCGTCGCGCAGCGCGTCCCCCAGAATGTTGAAAGCGAGGATCACGGCGGCGATGGCGATGCCCGGCGCGACCGCCACGGTCCAGGACTGGTTCACATAGCGCCGGCCCTCGCTGATCATGCCGCCCCAGGTCGGCGTGGGCGGCTGCACCCCGAGCCCGAGGAAGCTCAGCGTCGCCTCCAGCAGGATCATGCGCGCCACCTCGAAGCTGGCATAGACGATGATCGCCGACATAATGTTGGGTAGGATGTGGCGCGCCATGATGCGCAGCTGCGAGGCGCCGATGGCGCGGGCCGCGTCGACGAACTCAAGATGGCGCACGGTCAGCACCGAGCCGCGCACGATCCGGGCGAAGCGCGGCCAGCCCGAAAGCCCCATCACGATCACCAGGTTGGTCAACGAGGGTCCGACCACGGCCACCACCGCGATGACGAGCAATATCAGCGGAAAGGCGAGCTGCATGTCGATCAGCCGGAGGATGACCGCGTCCGTCCAGCCGCCGTGGAAGCCGGCCGCCAGCCCTGCCGCGATGCCGATGACGGCCGAGACCACGACCGCCAGCACGCTCACCAGAAGCGTGATGCGCGCGCCGTGGATGATCCGCGCCACCGTGTCGCGGCCGAGCTGGTCCGTGCCGAGCCAGTACTGCGCCTGGCCGCGCGGCTCCCATGAAGGGGGCAGCAGCCTGAGGGAGAGGTCCTGCACGAAGGCGTCGCGCGGCGCGATCAGGGACGGCGCGATGGCGAAGGCGAAGGCGAGCGCCAGCACCAGCAGGCTCAGCCGCGCGGGCCAGCTTGCGAAGGTGGTGCGCAGCACATGCCTGGCTCGGCTCTCGGAGCCTTCCGTCGCCGGCAGTGCGGTCTGGGCTGTCGTCTGGCTCATCGGCGCCTCACTTGTAGCCAATGCGCGGGTCGAGCAGGGCGTAGAGCAGGTCCACGACGAGGTTCACCATGACGAAGATCACGGCGAAGACGAAAACCACGGCCTGCACCACGGGAAAGTCGCGGGCGTAGATGGCCTGGATCGCCAGCCGCCCGACGCCCGGCCACGAGAAGATCGTCTCGGTCACGACAACCCCGCCGAGCAGCAGCCCAACCTGCAGGCCGATAACGGTGAGCACGGGGATGAAGGCGTTGCGCAGGGCGTGCAACCAGATCACCCGGCGCTCCCAGACGCCCTTGGCCCGCGCGGTGCGCACATAGTCCTGCTTCAGCACGTCAAGCATGCACGAGCGCGTCACCCGCGCGATCAGCGCCACGAGGTTGAAGGCCAGCGTGGTGGCCGGCAGCACGAGCTGGGCCCAGTCGCCCCGCCCGCCAGTCGGCAGCCAGCGCAGCCACACGGCGAAGACGATGATGCCCAGCACGCCGAGGAAGAACGAGGGAATCGCCTGCCCGAGTAGCATGACGGCGCGGATCAGCCCGTCCGCCGCCTTGCCGCGCTGCGTCGCCGCGATCACCCCGGCGGGGATGCCGATGCCGAGCGCGATCGCCATCGTCGCCGCCGCAAGTTCGGCAGTGGCAGGCAGCCGGTCGAGGACAAGCTGCATGGCGGGCTGCTCGAAGCGCAGGGACGTGCCGAAGTCGCCCGTCGCCGCCCTGATAGCGAAGGCCACGAACTGCTCCCAGAGCGGCCGGTCGAGCCCGTTCACGGAGCGGAAGGCCGCGCGCGCCTCGTCGGTGGCGTTGGGCGGCAGCAGAAGGTCCGTCGGATCGCCGCTGAGCCGCGTCAGCAGGAAGGTGATGACGACGATGCCCGCGAGCACGGGCAAGGTCAGCAGCAGGCGGCGCAGGATGTACGAAGCCATCAGCCGCGCCCCGCTTCAAGTTCGCCCGTCATGCCCATGCGCGCTACGCTGTCTCCGTCGCTCTCAGGGCTTCAGCGTGACGTCGTGCAGGAAGAAGCGCTGGTCCCCGCGCGGCGTGAAGCCTTCGAGCTTCCTCGTGACGCCGTAGAAATCGAAGCCACCGAACAGGAAGGCCACCGGCGCGAGGTCATGCATCAGGCGTCCCGCCTGCCGGTAGATCTCGCCGCGTTTGGCGACGTCGATTTCCCGCGCACCGGCGTCGATCAGCGCGTCGAGCTCCGCATTGCGGATGTAGGCGTAGCGCCAGTTGGAGCGGTATTGCGCAAGCTGGAAGTCCGGATCGTCGAGTGGGGCGAGGCCGATATAGGCCATCGGCTGCAGTTCGCGGTTGCGCAGCTGGCGCAGGAACTCGCCCGGCTCCAGCGAGACCAGGCGTGTGCGGATGCCAGCCTTGGCCAGCATGCCGGCGATAGCTTCGGAGACCTCGCGGTCCTGGGCGTAGCGGCCCGTGGGGAACTTGAAGGTGATCTCGATGCCGTTCGGATGCCCCGCCTCGGCCAGCAGGGCCTTCGCCTTGTTCACGTCGAACGGATAGTCCTTCAGCGAGGGATCGTAGCCAAGCTGGCTTTGGCGCAGCAATTGGCCGTTCAGCGCGAAGGCGCGGCCCTCGAACAGGTTGTCGATGATCGCCTTCTTGTCGATGGCGTGGTTCACCGCCTGGCGAACGCGCTTGTCGTGCAGTGGGCTGGGATGCTCCTCCAGCGACGACAGGATGAGCTGGAAGATGCGGTAGCTCGGCGTCTCGATGACGCGCCGGTCGCGCTGGGCGTTGACGTCAGCGATGCTGGAGATCGGCACGTTGGTGGCGATGTCGTATTCGCCGGTGGTGAGGCCTGCGACGCGCGCCGTGTCGTCCGGCACGGGCCGCCAGACCACGCGGTCGAGCCCGGTCGGACCCTTGCCCCAGTAGGCGCGGTTGCGGTCCATCACCACCCGGTTGTCCTTGACCCATTCGGTCAGCTTGAACGGGCCCGTGCCGACCGGCTTCTGGCCGAAGCCCTGCAGGCCGACGCTAGCCCAGTAGGCGGGCGGCGTGACGTAGACCTGGGTCAGCATCAGCTCGAACGCGGGATAGGGGAACTTGGTGTGGACGTTCACGGTCAGGTCGTCGACCTTCTCCACCCTGTCGATCGCTGCGGCGTAGTTGGCGTAGGCCGGGGCCTGCCTGGGATCGAGGAACACCGTGAACGAATGCACCACGGCGTCGGCGTTCATCGCCTCACCATTGGTGAAGGCCACGTTGGGACGCAGGCTGAGCTTCATCGTCGTCGGGCTGGTGCGCTCCCATGTCTGGGCCAGCATGGGCTGGATCTTGCCGTCGGCGGGGTTGGACCACAGTAGCGCCTCGACGATGGCGCCGCCGGCGTTGAGATTGTCCGAGGCGGTCGTGCCGTTGGGCCACAGGGTCTGCGGGTCGAAGCCCTGCGCGATCGTGAGCGTCCGGGGAGCCTGGGCCAGGGCCGGCTGGCCAACCAGCCCCATCGCAACGAGGACGAACAGGCCGGCGACGCGCCGGGCGCATGATCGGCGGAACCGGCAAATCAGCGCAACCGGCGGACGTGGTCCTGCGGCAAGTGGTTCAGCAAAAGGCGATTGTGCAAGCATGGAGGCTCTCCTCAGCATGAGATCTCTGTTTCCTTGGTCCGGCGCTTGCGACGGCGACCGACGCTGTCCGGGATGGCCGCTTCGCACTGAAACTTTCTTGATGATAGACACAGAAAGTGAATTTACAATCAGAATTTTCACTTTAGGTTCGCGTCAGCCCAAGCTGGCCAGCAGGAGATACGGCCCTCATGACCGCCGACCGAGTTGACGCCAAGGCCCAGCGGGCAGCCGCGATGCGCACAGAAGCGCAGAGCCAGGAGGCGACGGCTGCCCGGGCGCGGGTCTTCAAGCCGAAGCTTCCTGATATGGTGCTGCCGCATGCCCCTGAAGTCAGGGTTCTGCAGCCGACCAAGCCGGGGACCTCCCAAAAGCGGGCGTCGCAGGTTCAGGCAGCGGTCGCCCCGCGCCCCGCCAGGTTCGGCGATGACGCCCCCGAAAACATGGACCCGGCTGCCGACAGCTCCGTGGGCCGGAAGCTGCGCCAGCTGCGCAAGGCCCGCGGGCTTTCGCTCAAGCAGCTCTCGGACGAGGCGGACATCTCGATCAGCTTCGTCAGCCAGATCGAGCGCGGCCTGTCCTCGCCCTCGGTGCGCACGCTGGTGAGGCTCGCCGACGTACTGGGCGTCTCCATGGGCGAACTGTTCAGCGGGCTTGGTCACAAGCTCGACGGCGAGGCCCGCATCGTGGCCCGGACCTTCGAGCAGCAGACGTTGGGGATGCCCAGCACCCATGTCGTCAAGCGCTGGCTGACGCCGTTCTCCAAGGTGCCGCGCCTCGACATCTACACTATCGAACTGGCGGTGGACGGCACGTCGGGCGACCATTCCTATGCGCATGAGGGCGAGGAGGCCGGCGTCGTGCTGGAGGGCGGGCTGGAGCTGATCGTCGACCGCCAGCGCTACGTGCTCGGCGAGGGCGACAGCTTCCGCTTCGCTTCGTCGCGGCCGCATCGCTTCGCCAATGCCGGAAACCGCCCCTGCAAGGTACTGTGGGTCAACTATCGGGAGACCGGCAGTTCGGCCGTCACCCGGTTCACGGATGAGAAGGAGCCAGAGGAATGACCATGCCCATGAGCACAACCACGACCACGCAAGCCGCCGGTCCGGCCGCCATGCCGCTCATCGTCGACGGGCTCAACTGCGCCGCAGTGCACCGCGATCAGTTCGAGCGCACGTTGCAGGGTGGCGTCTCCGCTATCAACCTCACGGCGGTCTCGCCCTGGTCGGGGCTGGAGGCGTCGCTCCTAGAGCTCGAGGCCAACCTGGCGAAGATCGAGGCCATGGCGGACATCGCGTTCGTTGTCGAAAGCGCCGCGGACATCCGCCGGGCCAAGGCCCAGGGCAAGCTCGGCGTCATCATCGGCGCCCAGCATTCGCTGATGGTGGAGGGCGACGTGCGCCTTCTCGCAACGTTCCGCAGGCTTGGCATGCGCATCCTTCAGCCGACCTACAACGAGCCATGCCTGTTCGGGCAGGGCGCGCCGGACATGGGCGAAGCGGACAAGGGCATCACCGAGGCCGGGCGCGCCTGGGTGGCCGAAATGCACGCCAACCGGCTGCTCATCGATCTGTCGCATTGCGGGCACCGCACCAGCACCGGCTTCATCGCCGAGGCGAAGCAGCCGGTGGTGTTCAGCCATGCCAACGCCTTCGCGGTGTGCCCCAGCCCGCGCAACAAGCCGGACAGCTTGATCCGCGCCGTCGCCGACAATGGCGGCCTGATCGGAGCGGTGATGTGGTCTCCGGCCGTCAAGCACGCCACGCGGCCCGGCCTCGACGACTATCTCGACCATATCGACCATATGGTGAAGGTGGGCGGGATCGACCATGTCGGCTTCGCCAGCGACGTGGCCGAGGGCCAGCCCCCCAACCGTGACAAGTGGGAGAAATCCTTCGGCCCGCGCGGGCTTTATCCCAACATCACCGGCATTCTGGGGCCGTGGTACGAGTGGGACACGCGGCTCAACGTCGATTTCGGCTCGTTGACGCATACGCCCCGCATCGTCGCCGGCCTCGATCGCCGCGGCTACAAGGCGGGCGACATCGAGAAGATCATGTCCGGCAACTGGATGCGCGTGCTCGGCGACGTGTGGGGCTGAAATCGGCCCCAGCGCAGTGTGGGCTTATGGACCGGCGCGTCCCATAGCGCCAGCAGCGCCTTGTATGCGAGCGTGACAGTGGTCGAGCAGCCCGCCATTTCGAGCGAATATGTCAATCGACACGCAAAGGCGGCTCTCGTACGAAACACATCCTCACGGACGCCCTGCTGGACAGGCTCACCTACCATATCTGCAATCTTGGCTGGGCACTTTCGCTTTCGCCAATGCATGGTTCACGAACCATCATCAATATTTTCATCCACGTGAGGTCGCTCACTGACTTTGGCTATCTGGAATTGGTCTGTAATACCAGCATGATCGTTTGTTCCTGCTGCGGGCGCAAACCGGCTAAAGCCGGTCCTGAAAAGGTACCTCACCCGCCGCACCTCCACACAGGGATGCCAAGCTTCCGCGCCTTGTCGGCGAGATTGTCCTGGATGCCTGAACCTGGCAGCACGATGACGCCGATGGGTAGCACCTCCAACATGGCGTCGTTGCGCTTGAAGGGGGCGGCCTTGGCGTGGCGTTTCCATTCCGGCTTGAAGGCGATCTGCGGCACCTTCCGGGTTTCGGCCCATTTCGCGGCGATGAGTTCGGCCCCGCGATCTGATCCGCCATGCAGGAGCACCATGTCCGGATGACGGGCCTGAACCTGATCTAGCTTAGCCCAGATCAGCTGGTGGTCGTTGAAGGCCGTGCCGCCGGTCAGCGCCACCTTCGGACCGGTCGGCAGCAGGATTTCGGTCTTGGCGCGGCGGCGCGCCGCCACATATTCCCGGCTGTCGATGACCGACGCCGTCATCGCCCGGTGGTTCATCAGCGAACCGTGCCGGGGCCGCCAGCTCTGGCGGGTCTGGCGCTCGAACAGCAGGATGGCGTGATCGCGCATCAGCTCCAGCGCATCGCGCCGCTCGATCAGGCGCTGCCCAGTGGCGATCAGGCGTTCGAGTTCGACCGAAGCGACTTCCGAGCCGTCCTGCTCGCGCTGGCTCTGGCGCTGGTCTTGCTCATTGGTGTCGAGTTGCCGTTCGACGCGTTCTGCCGCCCGGTGGAAGAGATGCACGGTGCCCCAAAGCAGGCCTTCGAGATCGGCCTCAGCCCGTGTGTCGTCCAGGGTCGCGACCAGCGCATCGAACATGTCGGTGACGGCGCCTGCCATGCGGTCATCGTCGGGCAAGGGGCGTGGGTCGTCGCCATCCTCGAAGGCCGGGCGGCCATGCAGGCTGAGTTCGGTAAGGATGGCGGCCGTTGGTGACGATGTGGTGCTGTTGGTTGTTCCGAGTTCGGGATCGTGGTCCATGGTGATGAGCCTCCGCTGGGGCTAAGGCAATTCAGCGACCATCGCTGCGCCTTCGCGGGCGCTCTTCCGCACGGAGGAGCGGGCCTTGCACCTGCAGGGCCGGAGCGCAGCGGAGGACGGCTCGACCGTTGCAAGGCCCGATCAACCGGGCGATACGCCCGCCGCTCGAAGGCCAAGGGATGGTGATGATGGGCGCTGCCAGCCGGGGGCTGGCACCGAGGCAGGAGTCCGCGCAGATTGCGGGAGAACGGCGGACTACGGGACACCCCGCCAACCTGAA
>JANMHN010000424.1:0-3279 GCA_031375185.1 Allobosea sp.
GCGTCGCGTCCAAAGACAGGTGAAATATCCGACAGCTTGCGCATGGCGCTCTTGGCATGTTCCGGTTTGCCCGCATCCGAAGCGGCAAGGGCACGGCCCAGAAGGGCGAGTGGCGCCTCGATCAGTTCCAGGGAGCGGAGCGCTGCCTTTGCGCCCGCCAGGTCGCCGGTCTCCCGTGCCGAGAGGTAAAGATAGAAATCATGCCAGGCCGGCCGGGCCATGTTGAGGTCGGCAGCGCGCAACAACAGTGGCCGGCCTTCGCGCGCCCTGCCAGCCTGGGTCAGGCGCGCGCCAAGATCAGCCAGGATGTCGGTGTCGTAAGGGTTGCGCCGCACGGCTGCAAAACCGGTGCGGATCGCGGCCTCCGTCTCGCCGCTGACCGTCTGGACCGCCATCAGCGCCTGCAGCGCACGGGCACTTTCCGGCGAAAGCGACACCGCCTTCTGGGCTGCCGACCGGGCGCGATCAAGCGCCGTTCCCTCACGCGGATTATAGCCGATGCGGTACTCATCGAGATGGATCATCGACAGCAGGGCCCAGGCCGGATGGAACAGCGGGTCCGCCTTGACCACGGCCTCAAGGCAGCCACGCACCTCGGCATGGCGCTTCTCGTTGGGCTCGTTCCAGTAGTCATAGGTCCTGACGATGCAGAACATCTGCGTGCCGACAAGATTTTGCGTGCGCAGGTCACCGTGGATGACACCGTAAGGCTGGGCCAGCCGCACCACGATGCGGCGCGCAAGCTCGCGCACCTCGCGTACTTCGGAGATGATCGACGCATCCTGATCGAGATTGGTGGTCCAGACAATCCGCCCGGATGCGACATGGATGAGCCGCATGACGGCGCTGATCGATGTGCCGGACATCTGCCCGCGATGTTCCAGCCTGTAGCTGGACATGTCGCTGGACGACGCGGCGGCTTGCGGCCTGACGGCAGAATCAAGGATGACGAACTCGTCGAAACGAGCCAGTGCATCGGTCAGGCTTTCGGAAAACTGCCGTGAGACGTCATCGATCATGCGGTTGTTGCTGGGCAAGGCAACAACTCTGATGGTGGGCAAGGCCTTCGTCGCGGATGTCTCGACTGCGACTTCGGCAGCTGAAGAACGCGCCAGATCCGCAGCCATGGGCCCGAGCCACCACCCAATGACGCCAAGACCGGCGACTATCACAAGGCCTGCCACAATGCTGCGCAGCCAGCGCGATGGCAACTCCCCCGCAGTGCGGGCCGCAGGAGCGATGGACGAAGGAGCGATAGACGCAGAAGCGATGGACGCAGAAGCGATGGCGGCGACCGGACCATCCTTGAGAGCGCCGGCACGATGTGCGCCATCAGGGGTGGACGCCTCCGCCAAGATTGCATCCTGACCGGCCTGAGCAGCTGACAACGTGTCAGGCAAAGGCAAGACACTCCCTGGACGGGTGAGCCGATCTTCGTCGATTGCTGCCGGAATGTCCTGATCCGCCGCACTTTGCAGATCCTGATGCGGCACGAAATGCGGGACATAGCTCCCGCGCGCAACAACGATGCGAACCGGATCGGCAGACCCGTCCGCTGCGTAGTAACTGTCAATGGCCCGCCGAAGCCGTCCGGCCTCGACGCGCACGATCGGATCGGCAACCGGGTCGAAATCCGGTGGACGGCCCAAAGCCTCGACGGCGATGGTGTAACCCTTGATTTCATGGGCATGGCCAGCGAGCGTCCTTGAGACGATGTAGCTCATGAAGGCCGACAATTGCGGGGCGTTGCGGAAGGCAGAGCTTTGCACAAGTCTGTCGAGTGCAGCCCGAGCATCGGCTTCGGCCACCGTGCCGAGCGCCCTCAACCGCTCCTCATCGCCCTTGCCGACCACGTCGCACGCTCTCCGGAGGAATTCGTTTTTTTGATTGAAGGTTTGTTTTGCCTCTCCTGAACACTAGTGCGGAATGATCAAAAGCCAACAGGAAAGGTTTGCCGGACGGGTTGCAAAGCGCGATTTCATGGCTGAACGGCGAACAAACGGGCATCAGGAGCCCTGGATGATGCTGATGTCAGACTGCGGAATCTGACAACGCACAACAGGGCCGATCATCGGGGCCAATCATCAGGATCAAAGGTCAGGCCATGAGCATGCCATGACCGGAAATCTTTTCACGTCACGCCAGCATGCCCTCGCCGCCGCGAAGGGCGCATGGCGCATGCCGGACGCCATGTCGCACTGGCAGTTTACACCGATGCAAGTGTTGATACGCTGCAGTTCACGATCCGATGCGCCCCGTAGCCCAGACCTGACAGGACACCGCCATGTCGCCTTCATCTTCCGCCCTTCGCCCTGTCGAGACACCCAACGATCTTGACTCGTTCTGGATGCCGTACACGGCGAACCGCTCGTTCAAGAAGAACCCGCGCATGATCGCGCGCGCCGAAGGCATGAATTACTACACCACCGACGGCAAGCCGATCATGGACGGCACAGCGGGCCTGTGGTGCTGCAATGCGGGCCATGCGCGCCGACCGATCATCCAGGCCATCCAGGCGCAGGCCGAGGAACTGGACTATGCGCCAGCTTTCCAGTTCGGCCACCCCAAGGTCTTCGCGGCAGCGGCCCGCGTGGCGGCGCTGGCGCCGGGCGATCTCGACCATGTGTTTTTCACCGGATCAGGCTCCGAAGCCGTCGACACGGCGCTGAAGATCGCTATCGCCTATTTCAATGTCACGGGCAAAGGCCAGAAGACACGGCTGATCGGGCGCGAACGCGGCTATCATGGCGTCGGTTTCGGCGGCATCTCGGTGGGCGGCATCGTCAACAACCGCAAGTTCTTCGGCTCGCTTCTAGCCGGGGTCGATCACCTGCCGCACACCTACAACCGCGAGGAGCAGGCCTTCACCAAAGGCGAGCCAGCCTGGGGTGCGCATCTGGCGGACGAGCTTGAGCGCATCGTGACCCTGCATGACGCCTCGACCGTGGCCGCCGTGATCGTCGAACCCATGGCGGGCTCGACAGGTGTGCTGCCGCCACCCCTGGGTTATCTCAAGAAGCTGCGCGAGATCTGCACCAAGCATGGCATCCTGCTGATCTTCGACGAGGTGATCTCGGGCTTTGGCCGCTTGGGATACGCTTTCGCCGCCGAGCGCTATGGCGTCATTCCGGACATGATCTGCTTTGCCAAGGGCGTGACATCGGGGGCCGTGCCCATGGGCGGGGTGCTGGTGCGCAAAGGCATCTACGACGCCTTCATGAACGGGCCTGACCATGCCATCGAGCTGTTCCACGGCTACACCTATTCCGGCCACCCGCT
>JANMHN010000359.1:0-9552 GCA_031375185.1 Allobosea sp.
TCGCCGTCCTGATGTGACCTTTATGCCGCCCGACATCGCCCAAGGCTGTGCGAGATCGCACTCTGGCGACAGACAGTGCTTCCAGAGCCTGCTCACCGGCAAGGCTTGACGGATGATGGCCAATCGCATCTGACATGCACATATCTTCGCCCGTCACAGCCTCAGGACATCCGATGACACTTTCCCTGCATGCCGCATCCATCCCCGTTCTCACCCATGCGCTCAAGGCACTGTCTGCCGTGCTGGACAAGGCAGAGGCCCATGCGACCGCGCTCCGGATCGAGCCCAACGCTCTGCTGCAGGCGCGGCTTTATCCGGACATGTTCCACCTCACCCGGCAGGTGCAGATCGCCTGCGACATGAGCAAGGGCGCGGCCTGCCGACTGGCGCAGATGGACATTCCGGCCCATGCCGACACCGAAGCCAGCTTTCAGGAATTGCAGGCCCGCATCGCCAAGGTCCTCGACCTTCTGGCCAGCATCCCAGCCAGCGCCATCGATGGCGGCGAAAACCGCACGATCACGATCAAGGTCGCCGGGCAGGAGATGCAGTTCAAGCCCGCAAGCTATCTCCTGTCTTGGGTCAATCCCAATGTCTTCTTCCACATTACCACAGCTTACAACATCCTGCGCCACAATGGCGTTCCGTTGGGCAAGGGTGACTATCTCGGGCGGGTGTAAGAGGCATCATTGCGATCCTCATCCTGAGCCTGTCGAAGGATGAGGTTCAGAATCGCAGCCGATGAGGCTCATCCTTCGACAGGCTCAGGATGAGGATGTGTGTTGGTCACGGACCATATGTGCTCACGCAAACAACCTCACCCCACCTTCTTGAGATCGATTACGTTGTGCAGTGTCGCGTCGGCACTCTTGAGAAACTTGCCGATGTTGCGGGCAGCCTGGCGGATGCGTTGCTCGTTTTCGACCATGGCGATGCGGATGTAATCATCGCCATGTTCGCCAAAGCCGATGCCGGGCGCGACAGCGACCTCGGCCTTCTCGATCAGGAGCTTGGAAAACTCGAGGCTGCCAAGATGACGGAATTTTTCGGGGATCGGAACCCACGCGAACATCGACGCCTGCGGCACCGGAATCTCGAACCCGGCCTTGCCGAAGCTCTCGATCAGCGCATCGCGGCGGGTCTTGTAGACAGAGCGCATCTCGCGGATGCAATCATCCGGGCCATTGAGAGCGGCGGCAGCCGCGACCTGAATGGGGGTGTAGGCACCATAATCAAGGTATGATTTCACACGGGTAAGCGCAGCCAGAAGGCGCTCGTTGCCGACCGCAAAACCCATGCGCCAGCCAGCCATCGAGAAGGTCTTGGACATGGACGTGAACTCGACCGTGACATCGACAGCACCCGGCACCTGCAGCATGGATGGCGGCGGGTTGGCATCGTCGAAATAGACTTCGGCATAGGCAAGGTCCGACAGAAGAATGATGTCGTGCTTCTTCGCGAACGCCACCAGTTCACGGTAAAAATCGAGGCTGGCGACATAGGCCGTGGGGTTTGACGGGTAGCAGACCACGAGCGCGATCGGCTTGGGCACAGAGTGCATGATGGCACGCTCTGCGGCCGGGAAAAAGTCGGGCGTCGGCTCCGCAGGCACGGAACGGATCACGCCACCCGCCATCAGGAAGCCGAAGGCGTGAATCGGGTAGCTCGGGTTCGGCACCAGCACCACATCACCGGGTCCGGTGATGGCCTGCGCCATGTTGGCGAAGCCTTCCTTGGAGCCAAGCGTCGCGACGACCTGCGTGTCAGGGTTGAGCTTCACGCCGAAACGGCGCTCATAGTAGTTGGCCTGCGCGCGGCGAAGCCCGGCGATGCCTTTTGACGAGGAATAGCGATCCGTGCGGGGCTTGCCCACCGTCTCGATCAGCTTCTCGAGGACATGCTTCGGCGCGGGCAGATCAGGATTGCCCATGCCAAGGTCGATGATGTCCACGCCCTTGGCGCGCTCCGCCGCCTTGATCTTGTTGACCTGCTCGAAAACATACGGCGGAAGGCGCTTGATCCGGTGAAAATCGGCCATTTGGTATCACTCCTGAATCAGGCACGGAATCACGCGAACACCACTGTGCTCGCCTGACCTTTGATCTGCAGGAAATTGCTTTAGCATTAGCAAACAGATCATTGAACGCAATTTTCTGCGATAATCCCTGCTTTTCTGCATGCCTCAAGGCGTTATCACTGGCGGCTTGGGCGGTGGCGTTGCACCTGCCAGCTTGGCTGCTGCACCCTCCGCTTCCAGCCGGGCCTTGTCGGCCTCCAGCGCGGCCTCCATGGCCTTGAAATCCGACGTGGTCTTGCGTTGCATTGCGCGCGGAGGGGCGCTGACACCGACAGGCATGTAGCCCGACGGTGCGTCGATCCGGGTCTGGCGGACGAAATCGGCAGGCTCGCTCGGCTTGCCGGCAAGACCGATGCCCTGGGCGGCATCGCGCACCAGATTCGTGTCGCCACAGCCCGCAAGGATGATCGCCATTGACAGCGCGACAAACGCCAGAACAGGAAGACGAATGGATTTCATCGGATTGCCCATTTCACTGCTGTCACACATGGTTCCATAAGTGTTAATAGAGGATTGCACACAGAAGTTGATACCGGTCCTGTGCAAGAGCTACGCTCCAAAGGACTGTGATCGGACATCTTTCCGCATTCAAATGGACCCCATCCAATTGCGGAATGACTAAAAACGAAAATTGCGGTGTCACGGTGGCAACACCGGAAGTCGCCGTGTGAGGAGACAATCTCGATGTCCACCAACCCGCGCGATCAGGGTACCCCGGCCGAGCAGCCGACCGTGGCCGCCTACACCATGCCTGATTTCGAGGCTTTGTCCCGCAATGTCGCGCGCTTTGTCGAGGAAGCCGGCAAGGCAACTGCCGCCATGATGAAGCCCATCGAACGCGGCGAAGCCAAGGGCGGCATTGCGGATGAAGCGGGCGACATCGTCAAGACATTGGGCCAGGTGGCCGAAAAGGTGCTGTCCGACCCGCAGAAGATCATCGAGGTTCAGGCGGCCATCGCCACCAATTTCATGACACTCTGGTCTGAAACACTGAAGAAAATGCAAGGGGAACCTGCCACCGAGGTCGCGCAGCCAGACCCGAAGGATGCCCGCTTCAAGGATGACGAATGGCGGGCCAACCCGATGTTCGATTTCATCAAGCAGGCCTATCTCATCACCTCGCGCTGGGCAGAGGGTGTCGTTGATCATGCTGACGGCATGGACGAGCACACGCGTGAAAAAGCCCGCTTTTATGTGAAGCAGATCTCCAGCGCGTTATCTCCGTCCAACTTCCTGGCGACCAACCCCGAACTGATCCGCGAGACCTTCAGGCAGAACGGCGACAATCTCGTGCGCGGCATGAAAATGCTGGCTGAGGATGTTGATGCCGGCAGGGGAGAACTCAAGGTCCGCATGACTGACACCGAGCGCTTCGAGGTCGGTGTGAACATGGCCATCACGCCCGGCAAGGTCGTGTTCCGCAACGCACTGATCGAGTTGATCCAGTATGCGCCGGCCACCGAGACCGTGATGGCGCGTCCGCTGCTGATCGTGCCGCCGTGGATCAACAAGTTCTACATCCTCGATCTCAACCCCGACAAATCCTTCATCAAATGGTGTACCGAGCAGGGACTGACCGTTTTCTGCATTTCCTGGGTGAACCCTGACGAGCGCCACCGCGCCATGGGCTTCGACGCCTACATGAACGACGGCATACTGGCCGCGCTGGCCGCAGCCTGCCATATCACCGGGCAGCCCGATGTCACGGCCATCGGCTATTGCGTTGGCGGCACCATGCTGGCTGTCACGCTGGCGCACATGGCAGCCCATGGCGACACCCGTATTTCCAGCGCTACGCTGTTCACCACACAGGTTGATTTCACCGATCCAGGCGAACTCAAGGTCTTCGTGGACGAGGAGCAGATCCGCTCGATCGAGGAGCAGATGAAGGCGCGCGGCTATCTGGACGGTGCGCGCATGGCCGGGGCCTTCAACATGCTCAGGCCCAACGACCTGATCTGGGCCAATGTCGTCAATGTCTATCTCAAGGGCCAGACGCCCTACCCGTTCGACCTGCTTTACTGGAATTCTGATTCCACCCGGATGCCGGAGGCCAACCACTCGTTCTATCTGCGCAGTTGCTATCTGGAGAACAAGCTCGCAAAAGGCGAGATGTGCGTTGCCGGCGAGCTGCTTGATCTGGGCAAGATCACCATTCCGATCTTCAACCTCGCAGCCAGGGAAGACCACATCGCACCGGCGAAATCAGTGTTCAATGGATGCGCGCACTTTCGCGGACAGGTTCACTACGTGATGGCAGGATCGGGCCACATCGCGGGCGTGGTCAACCCGCCTGCCAAGCCCAAATATCAATTCTGGACCGGTGGGCCTGCCACTGGCACATTCGAGGAGTGGGTCGCCAACGCATCTGAAACGCCCGGTTCATGGTGGCCGCACTGGATCGGCTGGATCAAGGAACAGGCTCCTGCAACTGTCAAGGCACGCAAGCCGGGCAGCAAGACGCACAAGCCGATCTGCGACGCACCGGGAACCTATGTGAAGATCAAGGCCTGAGGCCGAAGATCACATTCCGGCAGTCTATCAAAAGGCAAAACGCCGACTGCAAAACACCGACTGCAGGTGCGAGCGCAGCGAAGCACCACCGTCTTGCCTCACGCGATCCCCATCCTGAACCCGTCGAAGGACGGGGGCTCCAGCAGATGTATCTCTGGAACTCCTCCTCGGGCGGGCTCAGGATGAGGATTTTGTGGAAAGGGGCGTGCCCGAGCCGCTTCAGAACAGCGAGCCTGCGCCTGTCCGGCCAACCCCTAAAGCCAGGGATGGCAGCGTATCGAGCAGCAACCTGGTGTTTTCGCTGATCACCCGCCAGCCGTTGATGACGGGAGCCTCTGCGGGACCAAGGCTTTCGTCCAGCAAGAGACACGGGCAATCCTGATGCTCCGGTCCGATGGCATCGATGATGGGCTGACGCGGGCGCTGGAAACCGACACGGATGACATCAATTGCCTCGGACAATTGCGGATAATAGGCCAGCACGCCCTCCACGATGGCGCAATCCGGGCAGTACCAGCCATCCGGCCTGTCCAGACGCGAATTGGGCCTGATGAGAAAGAGGACTGGTTTTTTCATCACTCGGCACTCCCGTGAAGGTTTCTTCCGGCCCACCCGCTCCATGGCACGGCACAGCATGACAAAGCCGACCCGAAGGCCGGCTTTGTGACACGTCGCCCCCCAGCGATGTGCGGATCAATGAAATGCCAAGAGCACTCAGTTGCGAACTGAAATCGGGCCTGACTTGGACACGATGGGCTGGGCAACCGCCGGATCATCCCAACGATATGTCAAGCCTGCCGACACGATGTGGATCTTCGGATCGGCCGTTGCAGCGATCTGGACGCCGGTGAAGCGGATATCGCCCGGTGCGTAGCGGAAGCGAGCCTTGTTCACGTTGATGAACGTATAACCAAGGTCGAAATTCAGCTTTTCACTGATCTTGTAGCTCAGGCCTGCCGAGAGCCAGAGGCGGTCATTGTCGGAGATCAGCGGCGAACGGCTGCTGTCATCAATGGCTGACAGCTCATAGCCGATACCGGCGCGTAGGGTCAGGGCCTGGTTGTACTTGTATTCAAGACCACCGGAGAAGAACCAGCTGTCCTTGTAGTTGAAACGCAGGTTGACTGGAACCGGAGGCGCGCCGGGGAGAGCATATTGCGCACCAGTCGTGGAATTTATGACCGGCAATGTGCCAAAACGCTTCCAGTTGGTCCACTCAACACCGATATGCGCCTGCCACTGTTCGTTGATGACCTGGGACAGGCCAACCACCACAGAGCCGGGCAGCGGAACGTTCAGCTTAACTGGCGTGACGAAGGTGCCACCAGGCGTCTGCAAGCGGCCTTGACCCTTCAGACCATGGTCGAAGCCCGAGCGGTATGCGATGCCGATATTCGTGCCCTGGAACGGGGTCAAGGTCACACCGAGACGGTAGCCAAGATCATAAGAATCGCCACGAAGCTGAAGCTGGTTGGCGGCGGCTGTCACGCCAAGAGCCTGCTTAAGATCGACGTGGATATACTGGATCTGAAGTGCGGCACCGACCGAGATCCAGTCATTGATCTTGTAGGCGATGCTGGGCGCAACGTTGACAGTGCGGATGGTTGCCGAGCGGCCATAGGTCTGGCCAGCCCAATATCCGGTTGCGCCGCCCGGCTTGGAGCGAAGACCGAACGGAGAGGTGTTGCTCAGGCCAACAAACAGGCGGTCTGTCAACTGCCAGACATTGTAGGAGGCAGGGATGAAGGCACCGTTGAGGCCAAGCTGACCCGAACCGGCCTGCGTTCCGCCAGCGGCTGTGATCGGCGCGCCACCGAAACCTGGCAGCGTTGCCGGACCGTTGAGGCCGTATGTTGCCTGCGGCAGAAGATAGGTCGCGTTCCACTGGCTCGTGCGGCCGGGGAACATGGTGATCGTGGCCGGGTTCCAGGCTTGCGAGCCCATGCCGATGCCGCCGGATGCAGCACCTGCATAGGCCATTCCGAGGCCTTCAGCGGACTGGCCTGCACGGATGGCGAAGGAGCTTGCCTGGGCCACCGACATGGCGAGCACAAGTGCGCCTGCGGACGCGGAGAAACGGAGTGTGTTGCGGAATCCAGCGGTCATCAAATCCACCCTGTCTTGGTCATCTTTTCAAGGCGCCCTGTTCCGCGCCACTTTGATGCCATGTTTTGCCAACTCCTGTCGTTTCGCACAAGGGCACAGCAAGAGAACCGTCAGCAGACAAACCAGGCCGGTTTCGATCTGGAAAGGCTTGAATTGTTGTCTTTTGCTGCCCGATCAGACCGTATCATCTGTTTCAAGGTTGAAATTTGGCAAATTTCAAACCTTCCCAAACGGCATGGCCCAACCGGGAAGCGCATATTTTAATGGCAGATGACCAGTGTTTCGCCATCATCGTTGCAAATGCGCAACATTTGTTCCGCCAAATCCGCATGGGCGATGGCTGATATGACAAGCGGGCTTGCCCAAAGCGCGCATATTTGCCCTCATGCAGCATATACCGTCTTGGGAGGACGCGACATGAAACTGGTCAGATTTGGCGCTGCGGGCAAGGAAAAGCCCGGAATCATCGATGCAGATGGGTCGATTCGCGATCTTTCGGGCGTGATCATAGACATAAACGGTGCGACCATCACCGCAAAGGGACTGGCAAAGCTGCGCAAGATCAATCTTGCCAAGCTGCCGAAAGTTTCATCACGGGTCCGTCTGGGGCCATGCGTGCCACAGCCTGGAAACTTCATCGCCATCGGGCTGAATTATGCAGACCACGCCGCAGAAACAGGCGCGGCCATTCCTGCCGAGCCGATCATCTTCAACAAGGCCCCATCTTGCCTGTCGGGCCCGAATGACAATGTGATCATTCCGCGCGATTCGAAAAAAACCGACTGGGAGGTCGAACTCGCGATCATCATCGGTGATGGCGGTTCATACATCGACGAGAACGATGCGCTGGCCGCAGTGGCCGGCTATGCCGTCTGCAATGACGTGTCCGAACGCGAATTCCAAACCGAACGCGGCGGGACATGGACCAAGGGCAAGGGCTGCCCGACATTCGGCCCGCTTGGGCCCTGGCTTGTGACGGCTGACGAAATCGCGGATGTGCAGAACCTGCACATGTGGCTCGATGTGGACGGCAAGCGTGTCCAGAACGGCTCCACAAAGACCATGATTTTCGATGTGAAAACCATCGTGTCCTATACCAGCCGTTTCATGAAGCTGATGCCGGGCGATGTCATCACCACAGGCACCCCGCCAGGCGTCGGCATGGGCTTCAAGCCGCCGCGCTACCTGCATGGCGGTGAGGTCGTCAAGCTGGGGATCGAGGGGCTTGGCGTGCAGACGCAGACGTTCGTGGCTTATCCGGGCTGATCTGCCTGCACATGTGCGCGCTCTCCGTCATTGCGAGCGCAGCGAAGCAATCCAGCGCTTGGGTTCGCCACGATCGTCAGCGTCGCGGCAGTGGTCAGGCTGAATTGCTTCGGCATTGCCTCGCAATGACGACATTTACTACCGCCTCACCCCCGCACATCCGTCGTAAACACCTTCTGCGCGACCTTCCAGGCTCCGTCGATCTTCACGAACGAGAGAATGTCCGTGAAGAAACGCGGCGGGATGGCGCATTTCAGCTTCACATGGGCAAGCGTGCCGCTGATCCTGTCGATGGTGAGGATCTGGTCGTGGCGCGCGAGGCCGGCAGCCTTGGGTGCCGGGCGGCCCCGCACCGCCGCCAGCCACTCGTCTCGCGGCGTGATCTTCAATGCGCCATCCAAACTCTGTGTCAGCGCCGATGTCGGCAGGAACACCGCCGCGAGTTTGTCTGCATCGCCTTCGTAAAGACCGTCGAGATAGGTCTGTACGGCGGCTGAAATGTCCGCGATATCGCGGTCTGTCTCGTCCATCGTCATGTTCCTTCAAGTTCCAGCATCAGTCTGATGTTCTGCACCGCCGCTCCGGACGCGCCCTTGCCCAGATTGTCAAGCCGCGCCACCATGACGGCCTGCCTGTGCGCATCGTTTCCGAACACGCGCAACTCCAGCTTGTTGGTGTCGTTCAGCGCCTCAGCTTCGATCTTGCCGCCAGCCGCCATCACCTCTGAGCCCGGAACCACGCGGACCCATTCGCTGCCTGCATAGGCCTTTTCAAGCGCTGACTGAATGTCGGCAACGGCCGGTTTGCCAGCCAGTGCATCCAGATGAAGCGGCACACTGACCAGCATGCCCTGCCGGAAATGGCCGACCGACGGCACGAAAACCGGCCGACGCGTCAACCTGCTGTAAAGTTGCAGTTCAGGAACATGCTTGTGCTCGAGGCCAAGACCATACAACTCGAAGGCTGGCGCTGACCCAGCCTCATGGCTCTGGATCATCACCTTGCCGCCGCCCGAATATCCCGACACGGCGTTGACAGTGACAGGGTGGTCAGCCGCCATGATCCCGGCTTCGACCAGTGGGCGGATCAAGGCGATGCCGCCGGTTGGATAGCAGCCAGGGTTGGACACGCGGCGCGATGCGGCCACGGCCTTGGCCTGCGCGGTGGACAATTCAGGAAAGCCATATGTCCAACCCGCTGCAACACGGTGCGCGGTGGACGCATCGACGATTCTCGGCCCGCCACCTGGCAGCGTGTCAGCCAGCGCCACCGTCTCCTTCGCGGCATCATCAGGCAGGCACAGCACGACAAGATCGACATCCGCCATCAGGCCACGCTTGGCCGCCATGTCCTTACGCTTGTCTGCGCTGATCGAGACCAGTTCGATACCCCGCAGCGCGGACAGCCTTTCGCGGATTCCAAGGCCGGTGGTGCCGCTCTCACCATCGATGAAGATACGGGCGGATGTTGTCATGGGATCGATCCGGGCTGATGGGGATGAATGACTGGCTTGGGATGTTGAGGCGTCGTTTCAGACCATAAAAAAAGCCGCGGCTGATGCGCGGCTCGACCTGACATGGCATGGGCCA
>JANMHN010000436.1:0-2081 GCA_031375185.1 Allobosea sp.
TCGACCAGCAGCGGCGAGAGGCCGAGCGAGGGTTCATCCATGATGATCAGCTTCGGCTCCGCCATCAGGCCGCGCCCGATGGCCAGCATCTGCTGCTCGCCGCCGGACAGCGTGCCGGCAAACTGGGTGGAGCGTTCGCGCAGGCGCGGAAACAGCGCAAAGGCCCGCTCCAGATTGGCGGCGCGGTTGCCCCTGGCACGGCGATAGGAGCCAAGTTCGAGATTTTCGCGCACGCTCATGTTCGGGAATATCTTGCGCCCCTCCGGCACATGGATCAGGCCCGCCGCCACGATTTCAGGCGGAGAAAGGCCATCGATGCGCTGGCCAGCGAAGCTGATCGTCCCTTGCGTGATGCCGATCAGGCCGGAAATCGCGCGGTTGAGCGTGGTCTTGCCGACGCCGTTGGCACCCAGCACGGCGACGATTTCACCGGCCTTCACCTCCAGAGAAACCCCGCGCAGAATGGGGACGCTGCCATAGCCGGCCACGAGATCGCGCACGTCAAGCATGATGCGTGCCCTTCTGCTCCAGCTCCTGCGCCTGCATCCGTGCCGCTGCGCCATGCCCGAGATAGGCCTCGATCACCTGCACATTCCGCGACACCGCGCCGGGGGCACCGGAGGCGATGATGCGGCCCTGCGCCAGCACATGGACCGTGTCGCACAGGCTCATCACCGCCTGCATCACATGCTCGACAATCAGGATGGTGACGCCGCCGGCACGGATGGCCTGCACCACCGGGATCATGTCGCGGATCTCGGACGGGTTGAGACCGGCCAGCACCTCGTCGAGCAGCAGGAGTTTTGGCTCGGTCGCCAGCGCGCGGGCAAGTTCAAGACGCTTGCGACCGGCGACCGTGAGCTGTCCCGCTGACTGGTCGAGCAGGGGGCCGAGGCCGACCTGATGGCCGACCGCATCGGCCTTGGCCAGCGCGTCATTGCGGGCCGGGTTGCGCAGAAAGGCGCCGACTGCGATGTTTTCACGAACGCTGAGACCGGCAAAGGGCTGCACGATCTGGAACGTCCGGGCGATGCCACCGAGCGCGCGCTGATGCGTCGGCAGAGTCGTGATGTCATTGTCCCTGAAACTGATCCGGCCGGAGGTCGCGGGCTCAAAGCCTGAGATGACAGCAAAAAGTGTGGTCTTGCCCGCGCCATTCGGGCCGATCAGTCCGGTAATCGAGCCCTCCGCCACCTCCAGCGAGGCATTGTCCACGGCCACCAGCCCGCCGAAACGCTTGGTCACATCACAAACCGAGAGCAGCGCAGTCATGGCTTGACCCTCGATGCTGTGCTGAACCAGCCCTGCACCAGCCCCAGAATACCGCGCGGTGCATAGGCGACGCAGAGGATCAGCAGCATACCGAAGACGACCAGATCAACACCGGGCACCGCGCCGCCCAGCAGGTTGGCAAAGATGGTCTTGGTCACCTCGCCGAGGCCAAGCAGCATGATCGCGCCGACAAGCGGGCCGAAGACCGTGCCGAGCCCGCCAATGATGGGCGCAAGCAGCGCGTCTACCGAGATCCACGGGCCATAGGCAAGGTTTGCGTCGAGATAGAGGAACTTCTGGGTGTAGAGACAGCCGGCGCTCGCTGTGATGGCCCCTGACAGGGTGATGGCTTTCAGCTTGACCGCCAGCGCATCGACCCCCAGCGCCCGTGCCGCCTCCTCGTTTTCTCGCACCGCGACAAGTTGCGCCCCGAAGCGGGAGCGGGTGATGGCCAGCGTCAGGACAAGCGCCGCAGCAACAAAGGCCAAGGTCAGCCAGTAGAACACCCGCTTGTCGGCGAACTGCATGTTGGCCGCATCGAGTTTCAACGGCACAAGGATGCCAGCTGCCCCGCCGGTGAAGCCCCAGGCATTGGCGGCGATGCGGAAGACTTCGGCGAAGGCGAGGGTCACCAGCGCAAAATAGGAGCCGCGCAGGCGGGCGCGAAAACTCAGGAAACCGATGGTGTATCCCACGCCTGCCCCGAGCAGCATGGCAACGGGCAGGGCCAGCCACGGATTGATGCCAAAACGCACCTGCAAGAGCGCCATGGCATAGGCCCCGGTGCCGAAGAAGACCGCGTGGCCAAA
>JANMHN010000442.1:0-8113 GCA_031375185.1 Allobosea sp.
CGCCAAAGCGCGGGCCGGATCCATAGACCGGATCGCCGAGGATGGGCCATCCCGACGCCTGGCAATGCACCCTGAGCTGGTGCGTCCGCCCCGTCAGCGGCTCCAGTTCGAGCCATGTCAGCGATTTGTCGGGCGAGCGGCGCAGCGCGCGCCCCAGTACGCGCCACAATGTCGCTGACGGCAGGCCTGCCTCATCGACCTTCATCCACCAGCCACGATGGGGATCGAGTTTGCCGAGCGGCAGGTCAATGCGGCCTTCATCCGCGTCGGGCCCGCCTTCGACAACCGCCCAGTATGTCTTCGAGACCTCGCCCTTCTTGAACAGCTCGCCCAGCCGGGTCAGCGCCTGCTTGTGCCGCCCCAGCACGAGGCAGCCTGATGTATCCCGGTCAAGCCGGTGCGCCAGTTCGGGCGGGCGAGGCAAGCCGAAGCGCAGTGACGGAAAGAACCCGTCCAGCGGCATGTCGCGCCACGCCGAAGACGCGTCTGCGGCATTGAGCTTGCTCTGCGCGCTGACCGGCCCCTTGTGAACCGGCATGCCGAACGGCTTGTCGATCACAAGCATCATGGCGTCGCGGTGCAGCACGCGGGCCAGCATCCCGTCTTCGCTGATGGCGGGCTGCTGCGGTTGTTTGGCGATCAACTCTTTCGGTGTCATGCGGAACCGGGTAACGACTGAGCCGCGTTGCCGCAAGCGTTTGGCGACCTCAGGCTGCCAGGGACATCCCGTTCGATGAGTGATGAGAACAAGAAACCCGGTTTTCTGGCCCGCCTGTTCGGGCGCGGGGAGAAACCCGCGCCTGCCGGGCAGACCGAACCGCCCGCGCAGGTCGACGTGCAGGTCGATGCGCCAGTCGATGTAGCAGACATCCCGCCGCAAGAACTGCCTGAACAGGCGCCCGCCGCGCCCGTGGGCGTCGCGGTCATGCCGCCCGCCCAACCTGATCTGGTGCCTGCACCGGAGACTGGACAGGCCGAGGCATCCATCGCCGTTGAAACATCGACGCCAGAAGTGCCCCGGAAAAGCTGGTGGTCACGCCTCAGTGACGGGCTGTCCCGCACGTCGTCGGCTCTCACCACGGGCATCACTGACCTGTTCACCAAGCGCAAGCTGGATGCGGGCACGCTCGACGATCTTGAGGATATTCTGATCCAGGCCGACCTTGGCATCGACCCGGCAGCCCGCGTGGCCAAAATCGTCGGGTCCAGCCGCTACGAGAAGGGCATTTCAGCCGACGAGGTGCGCTCCATCCTGGCGCGCGAAGTCGGCGAGATCCTCACGCCGGTTGCGAGGCCACTCATGGTGGACCCGTCGCGCAAGCCGTTCGTGATCCTGATGGTGGGCGTCAACGGTTCGGGCAAGACCACGACCATCGGCAAGCTCGCCTCCAAATTCCGGGCCGAGGGCCGCTCCGTCATGCTGGCGGCCGGTGACACGTTCCGGGCGGCGGCCATCGAGCAGCTCAAGGTCTGGGGAACGCGCACCGGGGCCGCCGTCATCGCTCGCGAGCAGGGCTCGGACGCGGCTGGCCTTGCCTTTGATGCGCTAACCGAAGCCCGCGCCAACGGCACCGACGTCTTGCTGGTCGACACGGCGGGCAGGCTGCAGAACAAGACAGAGCTGATGGCGGAACTGGCCAAGGTGGTGCGCGTCATCAGGAAGGTCGATGCCGATGCGCCCCATGCGGTGCTGCTGGTGCTGGATGCAACCGTGGGCCAGAACGCCATCTCGCAGGTCGAGGTCTTCCGCGACATCGCAGGGGTGACGGGCCTCGTCATGACCAAGCTGGACGGCACGGCGCGCGGCGGCATTCTGGTCTCGCTGGCCGCGAAATTCGCCCTGCCCGTGCATTTCATCGGCGTTGGCGAGGGGGTCGACGATCTTGAACCCTTCGATGCGCAGGATTTTGCCAAGGCGATCGCCGGGCTGGAGAAAGTGTCATGAGCGTACAGAATCCGTCACCCGGTCCATCCGCATCCACGCCGGACCAGGCCAACCCCCTGCTCAAGCTGGCACTGGAGTTCGGGCCGCTGGCCATCTTCTTCTTCGCCAATTCTTACGGCGACCGCTGGTTCGGCGTGGCACCGGACCAGCGCATCTTCGTGGCGACAGGCATCTTCATGGCCGCCTCGCTGGTGGCGTTGGTGTTGTCAAAGCTGCTGCTCAATCATCTGCCGCGCATGGCCATGATCAATGCCGTGGTCGTCACGGTGTTCGGCGGCCTGACGCTGGCCTTGCATGACGAGCTTTTCATCAAGCTGAAGCCCACCATCGTGAACGCACTCTTCGGTGCCATCCTCCTGGGCGGGCTGGCCATGGGCCGCCCGCTGCTTCCCTATGTTCTCGACAGCGTGATGAAGCTGACGGATGAGGGCTGGGCCAAGCTGACCTTGCGCTGGGGCCTGTTCTTTTTCGTGCTGGCCGCCATCAACGAGATCGTCTGGCGCAACTATTCGACCGACACATGGGTCGGCTTCAAGGTCTGGGGCATCATGCCCATCACCATCGCGTTCGCGCTGGCGCAGACACCGCTGATCCTGAAGCATGAGGTCAAGGATACGGACACCCAGCCATCATCCGGGACGTGATCCGGGATGACGGTCTTCGTGTTATCGCCCGGCCAGCGCCAGAGCCTGGGCCATGATTGCCCGCGCGTCCGCCTCACTCAACGGGCCGATATGCTTTCTCAGGATCGTGCCGTCCTTGCCGACAAGGAAGGTTTCCGGCACGCCGTAGACGCCCCATTCGATGGAGGCGCGGCCCGTACGGTCCGTGCCGACAGCCGCATACGGATTGCCCAATGCGCCCAGGAAACGCCGGGCATTCTCGGATTCGTCCTTGTAATTGAGACCGAGCACCTGGACTTTTCCGGCCCGTACCGCATCGGACGCGGCCATCTCGACCAGAAACGGATGTTCGGCCCTGCACGGCACGCACCATGAGGCAAAGACATTCAGGACCGTGACCTTGCCGCTTGCCAGATCAGCTGGAACTATGCCCGGAACAGGCTGGCCCTGCCTGAGCAAGCCCTCCAGCGGGGTCAGCACCAATGCGGGAGCGGGCTTGCCGATCAGCGCGGAAGGCACGCGCGACGCATCCCCGGCAAACAGCCGGAACACGAACAGCAAGGCCAGCATGGCGAAAAAGACCAGCGGAGCGAGATAGAGCCAGTTCCGGCGGCGTCCATGTCGTTGCGGTTCCGGCGCTTGTTGAAACGGCTCTGCATCGGTGCTCATGTGGATGACCCCGCACGCCTTGCATCGAGCGCCGCAAGTTCGCGCTTGCGGGCGCGGTTGTCCGACATGATCCAGACTGTCAGCACGCCGATCACCGCCATGGCCGCCATGTACGAACCGGCGATGAACATGGCATGGGGGCCGAGCGCAGCTTCAAGCCCCGTCATGAGGCGGGCTTCCCGTGCGGCATGTCCGTTCTCGTCGCCCGGTCCGCCCGGTCCGCTGCGAGAATGGTGAGCGTCCTGATGCGCCGCCGCATGATTTCGGTGCGCATCGAGACCAGATGCAGCGCCACGGCGAACAGCGAGAAGGCCAGAGCGCAGATCAGGAGCGGCCACAACATCGAAGGATGGATCGTTGGCCCGCTCATGCGGAACACCGAGGCAGGCTGATGCAGCGTGTTCCACCAGTCCACCGAGAACTTGATGATGGGGATGTTGACGAAACCGACCAGTGTCAGGATCGAAACGGCGCGGCCAGCCTGCGTCGGCTCGTCGATGCTGCGCCACAACGCCATGATGGCGAAGTAGATCAGCAGCAGCACCAGCATCGACGTCAGCCGCGCATCCCAGACCCAGTAGGTGCCCCACATCGGCCGACCCCAGAGCGCGCCCGTGATCAGACAAATCAACGCAAAAGCAGCGCCGATGGGGGCGGCGGCCTTTTGCGCCACCTCCGCCAGCGGATGCCGCCAGACCAGCGCGCCGATGGCCGACAATGTCATCAGCGTGTAAAAGAACATCGCCAGCCACGCCGCCGGCACATGGACATACATGATGCGGATGGTTTCGCCCTGCTGGTAGTCGGCGGGCGCTGTGAAGAATGCGCCATAAAAGCCGATGCACGCCAGGATGAGCGCCAGTCCTGCGATCCAGGGCAATATTTTGCCGGACAGCGACATGAAACGCGTCGGATTGGCAAGTTCTGTGATGCTCGGCATGGGGCCTCTGGTTTTCTCCGGTCATGATTTATGCGGGACAGACGCGCCGTGCAATGCGTGAGCAGGCCTTCAATCAATCTGCCGCAGGCCCGCCGCAGCACCGATCACGCCGATCACGGCAAAAGTCAGCGTCAGTGCAGCGAGGATCGCGAAGGGCGTCATGAAGGGGACGGTGCCGCCCACTGCAGCATTGCAGGCGGCCACACCGAAGATCAGCACCGGGATCATCAGGGGAAGCGCCATGATGGCGATCAGCACGCCGCCACGCCGGATGCCCGCTGTCAGCCCCGCGCCGACGGCACCGATGAAGGTCAGCGCCGGTGTGCCGACCATGAGACTGGCGCTCGCCGCCGCCATTCCCGCAGGCTCCATGGCCAGCATCAGGCCGAACAGGGGAGCGGCCAGGCTCAGCGGCAGACCCGTGGTGAGCCAGTGGGCCAGGCACTTTGCCAGAACGACGATCTCGAGCGGCATCTGCCCCGATGCCAGAAGGTCGAGCGTGCCATCTTCGGCGTCGGCCTGGAACAGCCGGTCAAGCCCGATCAAGGTTGCGAGCACGGCACCGATCCAGAGGATAGCCGGGGCGATGCGGGACAGCAGGTTGAGATCAGGGCCGATGGCGAAGGGCGTCAACGTCACGATCATCAGGAAGAACACCAGCGCGAACGACGCCCCGCCGCCAATGCGCAGCGCAAGCATGAGGTCGCGGCTGACGAGGGCCAGAAAAGATGTCGTGAACGCGCTCATGCGCCTGCATCCGCCGATTGCCGGACCAGATTGTGCTCGCCAAGATCAAGTGTGGTCAGGTCCGTCCACGGCAAAGGATCATGGGTGGCTGCGACCACCATGCCGCCCACTCGAAGATGCGCGGCCACCACCTCCGTCAGCCGGTCGCGCGCGCGCTTGTCAAGCGCATTGGTGGGCTCGTCAAGCAACCATACCGGTCTGTCCTGTACGGTGGCGAGCGCCAGCCTTGCCAGCGAGACACGGCGGCGCTGGCCGGAGGACAGATAAGCGCAAGGGACATCGGCGAGAGGGCCAAGCTCGAACGCCTCGAGCGCGGCCGACAACAGCGCGCCATTATCCCCGCCAAAGACGATGCTTTGCCAGCCGCCGGTCAGTTCGCGCACAGTGAGCGCGCCCTTCAGCGGATCACGGCTGGAAACAAAGACGCTGCGCTGGGGCAGATCGAGATCCGGCGCGGCTGGAGTGACCTCAACCATGCCGCTTTCGGGCCGCAACAGGCCGGCCAGGATCCGCAGAAGGCTCGTCTTGCCGACCCCGTTGGGGCCTGTCAGCGCCAGCGCCTGCCCGGCCTTGACGGCAAAGGACAGTTTTGAGAACAGCAGCCTCCCGTTGCGTCTGCAGGTCAGGTCAAGCGCTGTCAGCGAGGCTGGATTGTGGAAAACCGGCATGTCGCAGTATCTTGAGAAGCGCAAAAGTCCTCCCGTCAAGATCGAAACAGGCGCAGCGGGCTGTAGCGCGCATCTTTGAAATCGTCTAAGGAACTTTTGGCTTCGCCGCGCGTCCGTCTGGCGCGGGGGCTCGGGCACACCCGGGGCGGCGCGCATCATGATGCTGTGGCATTGCCGCGAATGGTGTTCCATTATGCGGACAAGGCCACAGGCCTTCAGAACTGGCCTGCCACATGCATGGCCTGCCCTGTGACAATGACCCCGAAGGATCATGCCCGATGGCATCGCTCGACTCGTTCAATTGCGCCAGAAACCTCAAGGTCGGCGACAAGTCCTACCTGATCTACTCCCTCGCTGAGGCCGAGAAAAACGGTCTCCATGGCATTTCGGCGCTTCCCTACTCGATGAAGGTGCTGATCGAGAACATGCTGCGCTTCGAGGATGGCCGCACGGTCACGAAGCAGGACATCCTCGATGCCTGCAAATGGCTCGAGAACAAGGGTACGATCGACAAGGAGATCGGTTTCAGGCCCGCGCGTGTGCTGATGCAGGACTTCACCGGCGTTCCGGCCGTTGTCGATCTCGCCGCCATGCGCGACGGCATGACACAGCTTGGAGGAGACCCGTCGAAGATCAACCCGCTTGTGCCCGTGGATCTGGTCATCGACCACTCGGTTGTGGTGGATTTCTTCGGCACGCCGCAATCCATTGGCCAGAACGTCAAGCGCGAGTACGAGCAGAACATCGAGCGCTACAACTTCCTGAAATGGGGCCAGGGCGCCTTCGACAACTTCCGGGTTGTTCCGCCCGGAACCGGCATCTGCCACCAGGTCAATGTCGAATATCTCGCGCAGACCGTGTGGACCCGGAAGGAAAAGCGCAAGGACAAGAAGGGCAAGTCTGTCACTGTCGAGGTCGCCTATCCCGACACGCTTGTCGGCACTGATTCGCACACCACGATGGTCAACGGGCTGGGCGTGCTGGGCTGGGGCGTCGGCGGAATCGAGGCGGAAGCCGCCATGCTGGGCCAGCCGCAATCCATGCTGCTGCCCGAGGTCATCGGTTTCAGGCTGCATGGCAAGCTCAAGGAAGGCATCACCGCGACAGATCTGGTGCTGACCGTGACGCAGATGCTTCGCAAGAAGGGCGTCGTCGGCAAGTTCGTCGAATTCTTCGGGCCTGGCCTCGACAATCTCACGCTGGCTGATCGCTCGACCATCGCCAACATGGGCCCGGAATATGGCGCAACCTGCGGCTTCTTCCCGGTCGACACCGAAACACTGGCTTATCTCGACCTGACAGGCCGCAAGGCCGACCGGGTCGCCCTGGTCGAAAAGTATTGCAGGCACCAAGGCCTGTTCCGCACCAAATCCTCGCCTGATCCGGTGTTCACCGACACGATCGAGCTTGATCTGGGCACGGTGGTGCCCTCGCTCGCGGGTCCCAAGCGGCCTGAAGGCCGCGTGTCGCTGACTGACGCAAAGGCCGGTTTCATATCAGCCATGGACACCGAATACAGGAAGGCTGGCGAGATCGGCAGGCGCGTCAAGGTCGAAGGCAGGAACTTCGACATCGGCCATGGCGATGTGGTGATCGCAGCGATCACCTCCTGCACCAACACCTCGAACCCAGCTGTGCTGATGGCCGCCGGCCTCTTGGCCAAGAAAGCCAATGCCAAAGGTCTCAAGGTCAAGCCATGGGTCAAGACCTCGCTGGCACCGGGTTCGCAAGTGGTCTCAGAATATCTCAATGCATCTGGCCTGCAGGCTGAACTCGACAAGCTGGGCTTCTTCCTCGTCGGCTTTGGCTGCACCACCTGCATCGGCAATTCCGGCCCGTTGCCTCCAGAAATCTCGAAGGCGATCAACGACAACGGCATCATTGCCTCGGCTGTCCTGTCGGGGAACCGCAACTTCGAGGGCCGGGTATCCCCTGATGTTCAGGCGAATTATCTGGCATCGCCACCGCTGGTTGTGGCCTACGCGCTGGCAGGCTCCACCCAGATCGACCTGTCGACCGAACCTCTGGGCATGGGCACCGACGGCAAGCCCGTCTATCTCAAGGACATCTGGCCCACGAACAAGGAAATCCAGGCCTTCATCGCCAAGAATGTCACGCAGAAGATGTTCAAGACCAAATATGCAGACGTCTTCAAGGGCGATGCCAACTGGCAGGGCGTCGAGGTATCCGGCGGGCAGACCTACAAGTGGAACATGAGCTCCACCTATGTGCAGAACCCGCCTTATTTCGAAGGCATCACCAAGACGCCCAAGCCTGTGACAGATGTGGTCGGCGCGCGCATCCTCAGCCTTCTCGGCGACAAGATCACCACGGACCACATCTCGCCCGCCGGCTCGATCAAGGTGAACTCTCCGGCAGGCAAGTACCTTCAGGACCGGCAGGTAGCCGTGCCTGATTTCAACCAGTACGGCACGCGGCGCGGCAACCACGAGATCATGATGCGCGGCACCTTCGCCAACATCCGCATCAAGAACTTCGCGGTGAAGGAAGAGGACGGCTC
>JANMHN010000466.1:0-2495 GCA_031375185.1 Allobosea sp.
TGCCTTGCGACGAGCCGGTGACAAGCGCCCGTCGCCCGCTCAGGTCAAACATCTTCGTTCCGGCAGCCATGTCGCACCCCTTTAATGTGGTTTGTGGCCATGGACTTAGATGGCGAGGGGGTGATGGGCAACCGGATTTGGGGCAGGGACAGTGCGATCACGTCAAGTGAATGCACTGTCCCTGCCCCAAATCCGGTTGCCCATCGGTCCCGCGCCATCTAAGCCCTTGGACACGATCCAAGGCATGACGGAGCGCACCATGGCGGCGAAAAGCGGAATGTTTGACCTGAGCGGGCGACGGGCGCTTGTCACCGGCTCGTCGCAAGGCATCGGGCTGGCACTGGCGCGGGGGCTGGCCGAGGCCGGGGCCATGGTGGTGCTGAACGGGCGTGATGCCGGCAAGCTGGCGGCAGCGGCAGCCTCACTTGAAGCAGCGGGCATCAAGGCCAGCCAGCTTGCGTTCGACGCCACCGACCATGCGGCGGTGCGGGCGGCGGTGGACCAGTTCGAAGTGTCGAGCGGCCCCATCGACATCCTTGTCAACAATGCCGGGATGCAGCACCGCGCGCCGCTGGAGGATTTTCCGCCCGAGGCGTTCGAGAAGCTGCTCAGCACCAACATTTCAACCGTGTTCAATGTCGGGCAGGCCGTGGCGCGGCACATGATCGGGCGCGGGCGCGGCAAGATCATCAACATCGCCTCGGTGCAGTCAGCGCTGGCCCGGCCCTCGATCGCGCCCTACACCGCCACCAAGGGCGCTGTGGCCAATCTGACCAAGGGCATGGCGACCGACTGGGCGCGGCATGGCCTGCAGTGCAATGCCATCGCGCCCGGCTATTTCGACACGCCGCTCAATGCTGCGCTCGTGGCGGACCCGGCCTTCTCGGGCTGGCTGGAAAAGCGCACCCCCGCAGGCCGCTGGGGCCGCGTCGAGGAACTGGTTGGGGCCTGCGTGTTCCTGTCGTCGGATGCGTCAAGCTTCGTCAACGGGCATGTGCTTTATGTCGATGGCGGCATCACGGCATCGCTGTAAGGAGGATGACCCACGTCGAAGGACACATCTGTGAACCCGGCTTGGCCGCTTTCCCTCCCCGCCACGCGGGGAGGATGGACCGTTGCAAAACAGCGGGCCGGGTGGGGAACTGCCTTTGAGAACAAGACCAAGTGCCCCACCCTAACCCTCCCCGCGTGGCAAGGAGGCAACTCGATGATTGGCGTCATCAAGCCCGGTCCAGAATCCTGACAGCAAGCCAGCCCTGTTCACTCACCGGGCCGCATCGCCCCCGAAGCCAGCTTTGGTCCGGTTATTGCCGGGGTGCGTGGCATCGGGACCCCAGATCGCCTGATAGGTGCTGGTGGCGCGGCCCGCGCGCTGGAACAGCACAAACGCCAGCGCCAGCAGCGCCCACCACAGCCCGATGGCCAGCCACATCCAGAGCGGCGCATTGGCCCGCCACATGCCGGTGATGATGGCGCTTGAGGCGAGCAAAAGCGCCAGATAGCCGCCGGTCTTGTGCAGATGCTCGAACACGAGGCGGCGGCGTGTCATGCTGTAATGATCGCCATGCAGCGAGCCGTCCGGAGCGGGGTCCGTGGGTCCGCCCTTGCTGCCGCGCAGCCAGCCTCCGAGAAACTGGCCCAGCGCCAGCAGCACGACCGCCCAGCCGAACAAGGCGTGCCGGCCAGAGCCGCCAAAGCTGGCAAAGCTGTTCAGCACGAGACTGACACCACCAAGCGTCAGCGCCGCGGCAAGATAGTGCAGCACACGGTGCGTGATCCACCAGACACGGTTGTCGAGCTGGCGCGGCCAGTCCTGCCACGGCACGATCTTGAAGAAGCGCGCCGCCAGAACGCCAATGGGCACCAGGACACCCCAGGCCAACACCATGGCGCGGCCATGCCAGGCGACCGCGTCGCTGACGAGATGCGCGCGTGACGGGTCAATCGGAGCGAGGAGCAGGTCGAACACGCAGCGCTCCCTCAGCCCTTGACTGCGCCTGCGGTCATGCCGGTGATGATCTGGCGCGACGCCACGAAGGTGAAGATGATCGGCGGGATCGCCAGCAGCATGCCAGTCGCCATGATCACACCCCAGTCGATGTTGTACTCGGTCAGCGAGTTGACGATGGTGACGGGGACCGTCCGGGTCTTGCGGTCCGCCAACGCGTTGGCCAGCAGAAATTCGTTCCAGGCGATGCGGAAGGTGAAGATCGCGGCGGCGGCCAGGCCCGGCTTGATCAATGGCAGCACGATCAGGAAAAACACCGTGAACGGCCCTGCGCCGTCGATGCGCGCCGCTTCCTCGAGCTGGATCGGAACCTGCACGATGAAGCTCTGCAGGATCCAGATCACGAAAGGCAGGTTCATCGCCACATAGATCAGGATGATGCCCCAGTGCGTGCCTGCGGCGCAGCTGTCGCCGATGCAGAGCTGGAAGGTCCAGATGCCGAACACCGGCACCAGCAGCACGGCGGGCGGCACCATGCGCATGATCA
>JANMHN010000021.1:0-1683 GCA_031375185.1 Allobosea sp.
CACCCGCTGGTGCTCTACGACATCAACGATCCCGTCGAACGCCAGAAGGCGGAGGATTGCGGCCTCGACATCCTCAGGCTCTGCGTCGAGGTCGGCGGCTGCCTGACCGGCGAGCATGGTGTCGGCATCGAAAAACGCGACCTCATGCCGGTGCAGTTCGCGAAATGCGATCTCGACCAGCAGATGCGCGTGCGCGCCGTGTTCGACCCCAAATGGCTGCTCAATCCGGCCAAGGTCTTCCCACTAGAAGGCAGGGTTGCGGCTTGATGAGTTTCGCGCCAATCCGACATTGTGGTGTCATCCCCGGCGCGCTGCAAGCGCGGGAAGGGGATCCACAAACCTGCACAGCACCATGGATTCCCTTCCCCTCCGCTGCACTCCGGCCGGGAATGTCACCGAATTTCGCCACATGACCCTGTTCACGCCCGCAACCGAGGCCGAGGCGGCGCAGCTTGTTGCCGACCTTGCGCTCACGAAAAAGCCCGTGACCATCCAGGGCGGGGCAACCCGCGCAGGCATTGGCCGCCCGAACCAGACCGAAGCCACGATTTCGACAGTGCATCTGGGCGGCATCACGCTGCACGAGCCTGCCGAACTGGTGATCTCCGCCCGCGCCGGCACGACGGTTGCCGAAATCGAGATCGCACTGGCCGCAAAGAACCAGATGCTGCCCTTCGAGCCGATGGACCACCGCGCCCTGTTCGGCACCACGGGCGAACCCAGCATCGGCGGCGTGGTCGCGGGCAACCAATCCGGCCCGCGCCGCATCCAGGCCGGTGCCTGCCGCGATGCGCTGATCGGCGTGCGGATCATCAATGGGCGGGGCGAGGCCATCAAATCCGGCGGGCGCGTGATGAAGAACGTCACGGGGCTTGATCTGGCCAAGCTGGTCACCGGATCATGGGGCACGCTCGGCCTGCTCACCGAAGTCACCTTCAAGGTGCTGCCCAAGCCCGAGCGCGCGCTGACCCTGCTGATCAAGGGCCTGAACGATGAACGCGCCATCGCCGCTCTCTCCGCCGCTCTCGGCTCGCCCTTCGAACCATCCGCCGCCGCACATCTGCCCGCAGGCCTGTCGCGACCGATACCGCGCACCATCCTGCGCCTGGAAGGCTTCAGCACCTCGCTGGAATATCGCATCCGGCAGATGCGCGCTGTTTTGGCGTCCTTTGGCGAACTGATCGTGCTGGAAGGCGAGGATTCGTCGGGCCTCTGGCGCGCCGTCCGCGATTGCGAATTCCTCGCCGAACCGATGGACGCCGCCATCTGGCGCATCTCGACCGCGCCGACGCGTGCTCCTGCCATGGTCGCGACCATCGCCGCCGCCGTGCCCGGCGCACGCTGGTTCTACGACTGGGGCGGTGGCCTGGTCTGGCTGGCCGTGCCATCAAGCGCTGACGCGGCAAGCGCCACCATCCGCGCCGCCGTAGCCAGCGCAGGTGGCCACGCCACGCTGATCCGCGCCCCGCGCGAGCTGCGCGCCAGCATCGAGGTGTTCCAGCCGCTCGGGCCGCTGCAAGGTGTTACCGGCGGCATCAAAACCAGTTTCGATCCGTCCGGCATTTTCGAGCCGGGCAGGATGTATGCGGGGATGTGATGCTTAGTTCACCACCGTCATGGTCGGGCTTGACCCGATCATCCACGTTTTTGTTTTACGGGTAAGGCGTGGATGGTCGGGTCAAG
>JANMHN010000040.1:0-10204 GCA_031375185.1 Allobosea sp.
ATGACACGCCGCACCGCGCTGATGACATCAGCAGCCATAGCCACAAGCGTCCTGTTTCCCGAGCGCGGCAGCGCCCAGGAAACGCCACGCCGTGGCGGCATCTTCACGGTCCATTACGCTACGGAGCAGCGCATCCTCAATCCGTCGCTGCAGGCCTCGACCGGTGTCTACATCGTCGGCTCCAAGATGCAGGAGCCGCTGGTCGACCTCGATGGTCAGGGCCAGCCGACTCCCTGCCTGGCCGAAAGTTGGGAGCACTCCGCCGACAGCATGACCCACGTGTTCCGCCTCAGGCGCGGCGTGACCTGGCATGACGGCAAGCCGTTCACATCCGCCGATGTGCAGTTCACCGCCATGGAGATGTGGAAGAAGATCCTCAATTATGGCACCACGCTTCAGCAGTTCCTGACCGAGGTGCAGACACCCGATCCCCATACGGCGATCTTCAAGTATTCCCGCCCGATGCCGGCGGGCCTTTTGCTGCGCGCCATGCCTGATCTGGGGCACATTTCGCCCAGGCACATTTTTGAGACCGGCGACATCCGCCAGAACCCCGCCAACACCGCGCCCATCGGCACCGGCCCGTTCAAGTTCGTGCAATACGAGCGCGGCCAGTTCATCATTGCCGATCGCAACCAGACCTACTGGCGCGACAACCGGCCCTATCTCGACCGGATCGTCTGGCGCGTGGTCGGAGACCGGGCTGCAGCGGCTGCACAGCTCGAAGCAGGCCAGATCCTGTTCTCGCCGCTGTCCTCGCTGGCGATCTCTGACATGCAGCGTCTGGGTGGCGATCCGCGCTTCGAGGTCACGACCCGCGGCAACGAGGGCAATGCCCGCACCAACACCATCGAGTTCAACTTCCGCACGCTGCAGATGGCGGACATACGTGTGCGCAAGGCGATTGCACATGCGCTGAACGTGCCGTTCTTCATCGAGAACTTCCTTGGTCCCTTCGCCAAGCTGGGCACCGGGCCGATCCCGACCACCTCGCCGGACTATTATCCCGCAGGCATCCCGCAGTACACCTTCGACAAGGCTCTGGCCGAGCGGCTGCTCGACGAGGCCGGGCACAGGCGCGGCGCTGGCGGCGTGCGCTTCCAGGTCCGGCTGCTGCCCGCGCCATGGGGCGAGGACATCGCGCTGTGGGCCACCTTCATCCAGCAATCGCTTGGGGAGGTCGGCATCCGCGTCGAGATCGTGCGCAATGATGCGGCCGGCTTCCTGCGCTCGGTCTACAACGACCATGCCTTCGACCTGGCGACCGGCTGGCACCAGTACCGTTCCGACCCTGCCGTCTCCACGACGGTCTGGTACAGGACCGGCTCTCCCAAGGGTGCGCCCTGGACCAACCAGTGGGGCAACAAGGATGACGACCTCGACAAGATCATCGATGACGCGGCCACCGAAATCGATCCGGGCAAGCGCAAGGCGCTGTATGCCGATTTCGTCCGGCGGGCCAATACCGAGTTGCCGATCTGGATGCCGATCGAGCAGATCTTCGTCAGCGTGATCAACCGCCGTGCGCGCAACCATTCCAACATGCCGCGCTGGTCGTCATCGTCGTGGCATGACCTGTGGCTGGCGTCATGACAGGCCGTTCGGCGCTTTTCAGGAGCAGCTGAGCCGATGCGTATCCTGTCTCTGGCGCTGAAGCGGCTGGCGGCGTCCTTGCCGACGCTGGTGTTCATCCTGATCGGCATGTTCCTCTTGCTGAAGCTGGCACCGGGCGACACGGTCGATGCGCTTCTGGCCCAGATGGGCGGGGCGGATGCCAAGGTCGCTGCCGACCTGCGCAGCTTCTACGGCCTCGACATGTCGGTGGCGGCGCAGCTCGGCAACTATCTGTGGCGGCTGGTCCGGTTCGATCTCGGCTTTTCCGCAATCTACGGCAAGCCGGTCGCCACGGTCATCATCGAACGCTTGCCTGCGACCTTGCTCCTGATGATCTCGGCATTGTCCTTTGCCTTCTTCTTCGGGCTGGTTCTGGGCGTGCTGGCAGCGCGGCGGGTCAACCGCTGGCCTGACACGCTGATCTCGACGGTGGGGCTGATCTTCTATGCAACGCCATCGTTCTGGTTCGGGCTGATGGCCATCGTCGTCTTCTCGGTCTATCTGCAATGGCTGCCTGCGGGCGGCTTCGAGGACATCACGACAGGTTATTCCGGGCTGGCCCGCACGCTCGACATCGCGCGCCACCTGCTGCTCCCGACGCTGACGCTGGGGCTGATCTTTCTCGCGATCTATCTCCGGATCATGCGTGCCTCGATGCTGGAGGTGCTCAACCTCGATTTTGTCCGCACGGCCCGCTCCAAGGGGCTGGACGAGACCCGCATCGTCACGCGCCACGTGCTGCGCAACGCGCTCCTGCCTATGGTGACGCTGATCGGGCTTCAGGCCGGGACCATGCTGGGCGGCTCGGTCGTGGTCGAGAGCGTGTTCTCGCTGCCGGGCCTCGGGCGGCTGGCCTATGAAGCCGTGGTCCAGCGCGATCTCAACACGCTGCTCGGAATCGTCTTCATTTCGGCGCTGCTGGTGATCATCATCAATTTCCTGGTCGATCTGGTCTATGCAAGGCTTGACCCGCGCATTGCAGGCGGGGGCTGACCGATGAGCCTTCTCAGCGCCTATTGCCGTAGCCCCTCGGCGGTTGTGGGTCTTCTGTTGCTGCTGATCGTGGTGGCCATGGCCGCCTCCGCCGGCTGGCTGTTTCCGCGCGATCCTCTGGCGCTGGCAGGGCGGCCTCTGGTCTGGCCGGGTGACAATCCGCGTTTCGCGCTCGGCACCGACAATTCGGGCCGGGACATTGCGGCGCAGATCTTCCATGGCGCGCGCATCTCGCTCCTCATCGGCGTCGTTGCCACCTCCATCGCCATCATCATCGGCGTCGTGATCGGGGCCATCTCCGGTTATTATGGCGGATGGGTCGACACCGCGCTGATGCGTGTGACCGAAGCCTTCCAGACGTTGCCGAATTTCCTGCTGCTGCTGGTACTGGTCGCGGTGTTCGGCTCGAACCTGATGACTGTGACCATCGCCATCGGCGTCGTCTCGTGGCCTGCGCCGGCCAGGCTGACGCGGGCCGAGTTCATGTCCTTTCGCAACCGCGAGTTCGTGCAGGCCTGCCGGACACTGGGCATGAAGGACAGGCAGATCATCTTCCGCGAGATCCTGCCCAATGCCCTGCCGCCGGTGATCGTCTATGCCTCCGTGGTGATGGCGGTGGCGATCCTGCTTGAAAGCGCCCTGGCCTTCCTGCGCCTGTCCGACCCCAATGTGGCCTCATGGGGCAACCTCATCGGGCTCGGCCGCGACGTGCTGCGCATCCAGTGGTATGTCTCGGCCATTCCGGGCCTTGCCATCCTGCTCACCGTGCTGGCGGTTTCTCTGGTCGGGCAGGGGCTGAACGACGCGCTGAACCCGAGGCTCAAGGGCCGATGACTCCAGCACAAACCAACGCCCTGCTCACCCTTGACGGGTTGTCGGTGCGCTTGCCATCCGGCGCCGACCGCCCGCATGCGCTGAGCGATGTGACGCTGACGCTCCAGCCCAACGAAATCCTCTGCGTGGTCGGCGAGTCCGGTTCCGGCAAGTCGATGACCGCGAATGCCGTGATGCGGCTGCTGCCCACCGGAGTGGCGATTGATCAAGGTCAGGTGCTGTTCGGCGGGCGCGACCTTGCCAGCCTTGATGAGTCCGCCATGCGCAAGGTGCGTGGCGCGGGCATCGCCATGATCTTCCAGGAGCCGATGACAGCGCTGAACCCGCTGCGGACGATCGGTGACCAGATCGGGGAAATGTTCAGGATCCATACTTCGCTTTCTTCAGCGGAGATTTTCGCGCGCGTCCTTGACTGTCTCACTGAGGTCCGCATTCCGGATCCGGAGCTGACCATCCGTGCCTATCCGCATGAGCTGTCCGGCGGGCAGCGCCAACGCGCCATGATCGCCATGGCGCTGGCGCTTGACCCGAAAGTGTTGATCGCGGACGAGCCGACGACCGCGCTCGATGTGACGACACAGGCGCAGATCCTCGCATTGATCCGCGACCTGCAGGCGCGAAAGGGCACGGGCGTCCTGTTCATCACCCATGATTTCGGTGTGGTGGCCGAGATCGCCACCCGTGTCGCGGTGATGCAGCACGGCAAGGTTGTCGAGCTTGGCAGCACGCAGGAGGTTTTGCGGCGTCCGCAGCATCCCTACACGCGGCAATTGATCGGGGCCGTGCCGCATCTGAAGGCACCGCCGCCAAGGGTCGTCTCGACTGACATGATCCTGTCGATCGAGGATGTGAGCAAGACCTACCGCACGGGAGGTTTCCTGGGGCGCGGCGCGCGTGTCACCCATGCCGTAAGGGATGTGTCGCTCCGGCTTCCGAAAGGCGGCACGCTCGGCATTGTCGGTGAGTCCGGCTCGGGCAAGTCCACGCTGGCGCGCTGCATCGTCAAGCTGATCGATCCGGACAAAGGCTCGATCCGTCTTGGCGGAACCAATCTGCTGTCGCTCACGGGCGAAAGCCTCCGCAAAGAGCGCGCCCGCGTGCAGATGGTGTTCCAGGATCCGTTCGGCTCGCTCAATCCGCGCCGCCAGGTGGGCGAACTGGTGGCGCAAGGTCCGATGATCCACGGATTGCCACGCGCCGAGGCGGAGAAGCGCGCCAGGGAACTGTTCGTGCTGGTCGGGCTCGATCCGGCCTCGTCAGACCGCTTTCCGCATGAGTTCTCTGGCGGCCAGCGCCAGCGCATCGGCCTTGCCCGCGCCCTGGCCTTGCAGCCGGAGGTGCTGGTGGCCGACGAGCCTGTGTCCGCGCTTGATGTTTCGGTGCAGGCACAGGTGCTGAAGCTTCTGGCAGACCTGCGCACGCGCCTTGGCCTGTCACTGGTGTTCATCACCCATGACTTGCGCGTTGCGGCGCAGATCTGCGATCTGGTTGCCGTGATGAAGGATGGTCTGGTGGTCGAAACCGGCCCGACAGCCCAGGTCTTCGAGCATCCGCAACACCCTTACACCCAGGCGTTGCTTGCCTCGGTTCCGGGCCGCGCCTTTGCCTCGAGCGCAATGCTCTGAGATGATCATGACCGGACAAAGCCGGTCATGATCATCAACGCTTCATGGCAGCACGTCTCAGAGGCGCTGCGAGATAGAGATCGCGTAGGCAGGCTGGCGCTGCATGAACAGCGGATCGTTCACCGGCCCTGCCAGGCCATCGGCGGTGTTGGTCGGATCGAAGATGGCGTTGTCGCAGGTGTCGTTCTTCTCGACCGCGCTGAAGGCAATGGTTCCGAGCTTGACCGTCGGGCGCTTGTCCTCATCGGCCCATGTCTCGGTCACCTTGACGGCTTCGTCACCGGGACGTGCCATGATGGCAAGCATGTCGATGCTGGCCGTCTTCGCCCCGATCCGGGCTGTCAGGTCATCGATCAGGAAATCAGCGGGCCTCGCCTTGGCCTCGTCATCGGTGAGGCCAACCTCGCCGCCCGTTGGGGCCATGCGGAACTTCACGACGGTCTTGGTCCCAGTTGCGCTGGTCAGCGTGTACGGATGGATGCCCCAGTAATTCACGCCGACCCATGAGCCAACGACGGGCCGGGAGGCGAGAAACTTCGCCTGATTGGTCGTCTCCGGATTGGAATCCGTGAAGGCCTTGATCTTGTCGGCATCGGGCTTGCCGTCGGCACCGGGCACGCGGGCTTTCAGGAAAGCCAGCATCTGGGTTGGCGATGACACGAAATTGACCGGTGCGTTGACCATGACGAACTCTGTCTGGCCAGCGCCACCTTCATCGAGCTTGAAGGAGAAGCCGCGGTTGACGGTCTTGGTCGCATCCGGAACCTTGGGGTTGCCGCCGCCGACCGAGAAACGCGCCACGACGCGCGATGGCTTGTCGAAGGCTGCAGATTTGCTCAGGGCCTTGCCCTCCGGCGTCGGCGTGAAGGTGCCGATCACGCACTGCCCCTTGGCGCCGCTTGGCCGGGCCTTCTGATTGCCTGCGAAATTCCGCATCGTCTTGACGATTTCCTCGGTTTCCGCGCTCTGCGCGAGAGCAGGGCCACCAAGGCCGAAAGCCAGCATGAGAACGGGAATGGCTGTCGCCAGGCCGGTCGTAAATGTGTGAAATATCATCGTCGTTTCCCCTCGTTTCTGCAGAATGGCATGCACACTACCGCTTCGCATCTGAGCACGATGCAGTTACGTCAATCACGAGTTCGTGACCGGCAGAGGGTCCAGCACAGGGATTTCACGGCCTCGTCCTGCGTTCCAGAGTTGGCGTCCGGGATACGTCAGGCCTTGGCCAGCGTCTCCTTCAACAGGCGCTCTGCCACTTCGTTGGCGCACAGGATGTCCTTCGACTGCAACGGATCGGCGTGGCCGTCGAGCGAGATGAAGGAGCCGCCTGCCTCTCGCACCAGCGCGATGCCTGCCGCGAAATCCCAAGAGTTGAGCCCCCGTTCCCAGAAGGCATCGAGACGACCAGCAGCGACATAGGCAATGTCGAGGGCGGCCGAGCCCATGCGGCGCACGTTCTGGAAGCGGGGCATCACGGCGGCCAGTTCCTTCAGGAACTGCCCATGTCCGGACTTGCCGATGTGCGGAATGCCGGTGCCGATCAGCATTTCGCTGGCATCACGCCTGCCGGACACCCTCAGACGGCGGTTGTTGACGAACGCGCCCTTGCCGCGCTCGGCCATGAACATCTCGTCCTTGATCACGTCCAGCACGATGCCGGCGACCATCACGCCATCACGCTCAAGCCCGACCGAGATCGCGAAATGCGGGATGCCGTGCAGGAAATTCGAGGTGCCGTCGAGCGGGTCGATGTGCCAGCGGTGGCTCTTGTCCGAGCCTTCAATGACGCCGCTTTCCTCCATCACGAAGCCGTAGCCGGGGCGGGCCTTGTCCAGCATCTCGAAAATGGTTTTCTCGGCCTTCCTGTCGGCCTGGCTGACGAAGTCGCCGGGACCTTTCATGGAGACCTGAAGGTTCTCGACCTCGCCGAAGTCACGCTTGAGGTTGCGGGAAGCCTTGATGACGGCATCGGTCATCACGGTCATCAGGGGCGAGCGGATCATGGGATGGGTCTTTCGCTAGATCATGCTGCTTTCAGATGTCATCATCTGAAGGCAGAAAACATGATCGATCATCATAACTTTGAGCGTGCTGTTTTCGAAAACCGTTTCCACTTTTCGAAGCATGCTCTACGCGGATGACGCAGTGATCTGGGCGGATCGTCACGCAGACCGCTCCGGCACTACTTCCTGAATTCGGTTGGCGTGCTTTGCGCCGCCGTGCCCGGTCTCGTCAAGGAGTTTGCCGCAACCACGTCATCGGCAAAGGCCTGTGCCCTGGCGCGCTCATCCTCGGTGAGCCTGCCAAGTTCAGTGTCCAAAGCCTCGTCGGCCAGTCCTTGCGCCTTCGCCGCCAGATGCCAGCCACCTGCGGATATGGCATCGCGAGGCAACCAGCGGCCCTGAAACAGGATGCGCGCCAGCCGGTTCTGGGCAATGGCGTTGCCGCGTGCAGCCGCCCTCGCAAAGCCGCGTGCCGCAGCCCGCTCATCGCGCCCGATGCCCCGCCCTGTGAATTGCAGGATGGCGAACTCGACCTCTCCCGCAAGCGATCCGTTCGAGGCGGCGCGCGCCATCATGTCGGCGCCGCCCTCCACATCGAGCGGCAGGCCCCGCCCTTCCAGCATCAGCACGCTGAGGGCATGCTGCGCATCGGCAACCTCGCTGTCCGCAGCCTGCCTGAGCAGCGGAATGGCCCGTTTCAGGTCGTCCTGATCGCCGGTCACGAGAAGGGGCAAGGCGAGGTTGAAGGCCGCAGGGCCATGGCCATTGGCAGCAGCCTTCTGGAGCAGGTCACGCCCCCGTGCCTCGTCACGCGGAAGGCCTTGCCCCTGCAAGGTGAGCATTCCCAGGGCGAAGGTGGCATTGATGTCGCCGCGCGCCGCTGCGAGCGCATACCACTGGGTGGCCTTCCGGCTGTCCTGCTTCACGCCGAGGCCCTGCAGATGCAGTTCTGCCAGCAGCGTCATGGCAGCGGCATCGTTGGCGTCATCCTCGATGCGGCGCGTGGCCTGCCGGAACGCCTCGAGGAAGAACCCGGCCTGGTAGGCTCCATAGGCGCCGTCTGTGTCCTGACCTGCCGGTGTGGGCTGGCGCTGCAAGGGTGCGGGCAGAAACGGTTGTCCTGCCTGGGGAGGCTGGATCTGTGCGGGCTGAGGGAAAGGGACTTGCAGCGGGCTTTGTGCCTGACCTTGCGCAGGCACAATGGCATGACCTGCCAGCGCGCCCAACAGGACAATGGCAGCGCCTGAGCGCGTCATGCCGGCTGCTTGCTCGTGGCGAGGCTTTTCCGGGCGTCTGTGACCGCTTCGGCAGCCTTTGCCGGATCGCTAAAGCACCATGGCCCCAGCGCGACGAATTCGGCGTTTGTCAATGCAATGGCTTCAACCGCGTCTGCTGAAGCGGCATAAGCGACGCACGGAACCTGGAAAACATCGGCCCACCAGCTTGCACGATCAACCAGCTGCGACAGTGGCATGAGTGTGCCGTCCGCGCGCGGCTCCCCGAACATCACGTAGTCAGCTCCTGCTTCGCCTGCATCCATCGCATCATCACGCGATGTCAGGCCACCCACACCGATGATCCGTTCTGCCTTGAGGATGTCGCGTGCTTCGCCAACGAGAAGGGGCGATGCGAGATGGACACCATCAGCCCCACCTCTCACAGCGATGTGCGGCGCCGTGTTGGCCAGAACCGCAACCCCGGCTTCCTGCGCCAGCGGGGCCAGAGTCTTGATCAGGTTGATCTGGGCGCGCTCGTCACCGGGCGGAAGGTCGAGCAGGAGCGAGGCGGGCGACAGCGCACCGATGGCCGATGCCAGAAGCGGGCGGAAGGCCTCTGCATCGGTGATTGGCGGGGTGATCAGATAGATGTCGAACGCCATGGTTTTCTCAACCGGGTTGCTTGCCGCCTTTGACATGGGCCACGGCGCGCTCGATGGCAAGAGTTGCGAGCCCCGCCATCAAGGCCCAGAATGCAGCTCCGATGCCGAACAGGCTCAGGCTTGATGCGCCGACAACCAGCGTGATCACGGCAGCGAAACGCATCTTTTCGTCAGCCATGGCCCCGCCCAGCGAAGCTGCCAGCGAACCGACCAGGCCGAGGCCAGCCACCGTGATGATCAGGGCCTTCGGCATGGCAAGGATGATGGCGAGGATCGGGGCGGTCAGAAGTGCGATGAGGCACCAGATGATCCCGTACCAGACGCCTGCAATCCAGCGCCTTGCAGGGTCGGGATGCGTGTCTGGCCCCGTGCAGATTGCCGCAGAGATGGCTGCCATGTTGACCATGTGCGCGCCGAACGGCGCGGTCAGCAGCGATGCCAGCCCTGTGATGGCAAGTGCCCCTTGCGTCGGAGGCTCATAGCCCGCCTGCCGCAGCACGGCGAAACCGGGCAGGTTCTGCGCGGCCATGGTGACCAGATAAAGCGGCAGGCCGATGCCGATGATGACGGCGGGATCGAAGCCGGGCGTGATCCATGTCAGGCCTGGCACGAACGAGGGCAGGACGGGCCATGTCGCCAGACCGCCCGTGAACGCGATCACGATGCCGCCGACCAAGGACGCGATGACCGCGCCGAACGGGTTGAAGCCGCGCACGACCAGAAAGATCAGCACAAGGGCACCGACAAAGACAGGCTCCCCTCGCATTTCGTCGAACACGGCCACGACAAACCGGAAGATCACACCCGCGAGCATGGCCGACGCGATCGGCATGGGGATGCGCGCCACCAATATGCCAAGCGGCTTGACCCAAGCGGTGAGGATCACCAGCATCGCCGCGAAGATGAAGGCGCCCACCGCCGCATTCATGCCGATGCCGGATGAGGCAGCGATCAGGGCCGCGCCCGGCGTCGACCAGGCACAGATGATGGGCATGCGGTATTTGACGCTCAGGACAAGCGCCGCGACGCCTTTCGCCACGCATAGCCCGGCAATCCACGACACGGTCTGCTCAGGCGTTGCTCCGAGTGACTGCGCTGCCGCGAGCACCACCGCAACGGAGGCTGCGAAGCCGACGAAGGCGGCGACAAAGGCGGAGAAAAGCTGGGACAGACGCAAGGCCTCTCAGGAACAGTCAGCGTTTGTGTCGTGGCGGCTGGCGCTGGTCAAGCGGGCTGCGGGGCCGAACGGCCTTGGC
>JANMHN010000093.1:0-25771 GCA_031375185.1 Allobosea sp.
AGCGCCCGGCGCATCACCTGCGCATTCATCACCGAGCGCGGCCCGTCGGTGAAGAACACCGCACCAGCCTCCAGCAACAGACCGAACTCGGTCATCTCCGTGCCATGCAGGCCCTTGGTCAGCGCCGCCGAGGGCCGCACGTTGATGACAGCCTTGTCGCGGGCCCGGCGCTTGATGAAATCGATGATGGCCGGATCATCCACCACCGGGTCGGTGTCTGGCCTGCACACCAGCGTGGTCACCCCGCCTGCCGCCGCCGCTTCGGACGCGGTGCGCAACGTCTCGCGATGCTCCGCGCCGGGTTCGCCCGCGAAGGCGCAGAGGTCGATCAGGCCGGGGGATAGGATGAGGCCGTTGCAGTCATGGTTTTGCGCGTCTGCAGGCAGCGCGCCGGGCTTGATGGACGGGCCAAGTGCTGCGATCACCCCATCACGGATGAGCACGCCGCCATGGGTTTCAAGGCCGCTGGCCGGGTCGATCAGGCGGGCGTTGGTGAGGGCGAGGGTCACTTCAGCTCCCCCGGTGTCATTCCCGGCCGGAGCGCCTGAAGGGCGCGGAGGGGAAGGGAATCGACTACGCGCCAGAAAGATAGATCCCCTTCCCGGTGCTGTGCACCGCCGGGGATGACACCGGACTGGTCAGGCGGAGGGATCAAGCTCCAGCCAGTCGGGGTTGCCTGCTTCGATGAGCTTGATCTTCCAGGCGCGGTTCCAGCCCTTGAGTTGTTTCTCGCGCGCAATCGCCTCGTGGATGTCGCGGTGGCGCTCGAACCAGACCAGCCGCGTGACGCAATAACGCTTTGTGAACCCCGGAAGGGTGCCTGCGGCATGCTGCTCGATGCGCAAGGGCAAGTTGCCGGTGACACCGATGTACAGTGTGCCGTTCTTTTTGCTGGTAAGCATGTAAACCGAGTAGCGCTCATTCATGCCTCCTCCCCGGTGTCATACCCGGCGCGCCGAAGGCGCGGGAAGGGAATCCACAACGCGCAAAAAGGGTGGATCCCCTTCCCGACGCGTACCGCGCCGCCGGGGATGACACCGAGGCCTCACCCATTCCGCAATCCCCCGGCCAGCGCCTCAAGCACGGCCATCCGTACCGCCACGCCCATCTCAACCTGCTCGCGGATCAGCGATTGCGCGCCGTCGGCGACGTCGGTGGCGATTTCGACGCCGCGGTTCATGGGGCCGGGGTGCATCACCAGCGCATCCGGCTTGGCGAGGCTGAGCTTTTCCTGGTCGAGGCCGAAATAGCGGAAGTATTCCTTGGCCGAGGGAATGAACGAGCCGCTCATGCGCTCGCGCTGCAGGCGCAGCATCATGATGATGTCGGCGCCCTCCAGCCCCTTCTTCATGTCGGTGTAGATCGGCAGGCCCAGCCCCTCGAAGCCGGGCGGGATCAGCGTCGATGGCCCGATCAGGCGGACATGTGCGCCGAGCGCCGAGAGCAGGATGATGTTCGAGCGGGCGACGCGGGAGTGAAGGATGTCGCCGCAGATGGCGACCACCAGGCCTTCGATGCCGCCCTTGTTGCGGCGGATGGTGAGCGCGTCGAGCAGCGCCTGCGTCGGGTGCTCATGCGCGCCATCGCCGGCATTGACCACCGAGCAATCGACCTTGCGCGACAGCAGCTCAACCGCGCCCGCCGCATGGTGCCGCACGATGATGATGTCGGGGTGCATGGCGTTGAGTGTCGCCGCCGTGTCGATCAGCGTTTCGCCCTTCTTCACGGACGAATTGCCGACACTCATGTTCATCACGTCTGCACCAAGCCGTTTCCCGGCCAGCTCGAACGAGGCTTGCGTGCGGGTGGACGCTTCGAAGAACAGGTTGATCTGGGTGCGGCCACGCAAGGACGAGGTCTTCTTCTCGACCTGACGCGACAGTTCGACATAGGAATCAGCCAGATCGAGCAGGCTGGTGATCTCGAGGCGGTTCAGCCCCTGGATGCCAAGCAGGTGCTTGCGTGCGAAGGTCACGGGTGGGTGGCCGGGATATGTCATTGAAGATGGCTGGATAGGCGCGAATACATTGAGTCGCAAGAGCGGGACAGGTAATGTCCAGAGCCGTGCCGTCCAGACAATACACAATCCCCTCATCCTGAGCCCGTCGAAGGACGAGGGCTTCAGATGTGCTTCAACTGGATGTCATCCTTCGACGGGTTCAGGATGAGGATTGTGGGATTGGCCCGACAGAGACATGAATCTCAGCGCCTCGCCTTGACCCTTATGGGAATCAACTGTCCGCGATCCGGCCCGCCGCGATTGTCATCGTCGTCATCGTGCGAGTGGGACGTGTCCATGAGCATGGCCGATCCTGCCACGAGGCTGGCCGATGTGAGGGCAAAACCTGCGCAAAGGATCATGAAATTGCTGACGCCGTCGGCATCCCGCGATATCAGGTCGCGCAGGCCGATCACGTCTATGGCGAGCAGGCCCACCATGAAAAGCAAGCCGAGGCATGCGCCACCGAGTGCATTGATCAGCATCACCTTGTGCGGCGGCATTCTGTACAGCGGACCACGTGTCAAATCGCGAATCTCCTGTTGTTATTCATGAAGATATGGCCTCGATCCTCGTATTCAAGTTGCATGCCATCAGATGCTTGCGTCAAAGCGTGCTCTTCACGCTGAATTGACTTATCGGTTGCGTTGCACCAGTTTGCGCGCCGCTTGGCCGGATGATCTGGTCAGCCCATTCTCACAAATGTCCCAGGAAGCACACCAAAGTCCATGAAAGTGCTCGTTGTTGAGTCGCCCGCAAAGGCGAAGACGATCAACAAGTATCTCGGCTCCGACTATCATGTCGTGGCTTCGTTCGGGCATATCCGCGATTTGCCGCCAAAAGATGGCTCGGTGGACCCTGACAAGGATTTCGCGATGATCTGGGCGCTGGAAGGGCGCGGGGCCAAGCAACTGTCCGAAATCGCCAAGGCCGTGAAAGGTGCCGAGCGCCTCATCCTGGCAACCGATCCGGACAGGGAAGGGGAGGCGATCTCCTGGCATGTGCTGCAGGCGCTGAACGAGAAGAAGGTGCTCAAGGGCATGCCCGTCGAGCGCGTGACCTTCAATTCCATCACCAAGGAAAGCGTGACCGCCGCTTTGAAGGCTCCACGCGAGATTGATGCCGCTTTGGTCGATGCCTATCTGGCGCGCCGCGCACTTGATTATCTGGTCGGGTTCACGCTGTCGCCGGTGCTGTGGCGCAAGCTGCCGGGCGCGAAGTCGGCAGGCCGTGTGCAGTCCGTGGCACTTCGGCTGGTCTGCGACCGCGAGCGCGAGATCGAGGCCTTCAGGGCGCGCGAATACTGGACCATGACGGCACAGCTGGCGACCTTGCGCGGACACCAGTTCGAGGCGCGGCTGGTCGGTGCGGACGGCAAGAAGATCAACCGGCTCGATGTCGGCACCGCCGAGGAAGCCCATGCTTTCAAGGCTGCGCTGAAGGCTGCGACCTTCGAAGTGGCCAGCATCGAGGCCAAGCCTGTCAGGCGGCATCCGTCGCCGCCTTTCCAGACGTCTGCGCTTCAACAGGAAGCCTCGCGCAAGCTCGGTTTTGCGCCCGCCCGCACCATGCAGCTGGCGCAACGGCTGTATGAAGGCGTTGACATCGGCGGCGAGACCGTGGGCCTCATCACCTACATGCGCACCGATGGTGTGGACATGGATGGCTCTGCGATCGCTGCTGCACGCCGTGTGATCGGCAAGGAGTTCGGCGCTGGCTACGTGCCGGATGTGCCGCGCAAATACACCACGAAGGCCAAGAACGCCCAGGAGGCCCACGAGGCCATCCGCCCGACCGACATGGGCCGCCTTCCTGCCTACGTGATTCGCCAGCTCGAACCGGATCAGGCCAAGCTCTATGAGCTGATCTGGATGCGGACCATTGCCAGCCAGATGGAGAGTGCCCAGCTTGAACGCACCACGGTCGACATCACCGCCAAGGCCGGTGGCCGGACGCTGGATCTGCGCGCCACGGGCCAGGTCGTGCTCTTCGACGGTTTCCTGAAGGTCTATCAGGAGGGGCGCGACGACGAGGATGACGAGGATTCCCGCCGCCTGCCGCAGATGACGACGGCTGAGAACCTGCGCGCCAAGGAGATCAACGCCACGCAGAGTTTCACCGAGCCGCCGCCGCGCTTCTCGGAAGCCAGCCTCGTCAAACGCATGGAAGAACTCGGCATCGGCCGACCTTCCACCTACGCATCGGTGCTGCAGGTGCTGCGCGACCGCGAATATGTCGCGATCGACAAGAAGCGGCTGATCCCGAACGATACGGGGCGGGTGCTGTCATCGTTTCTCGAAAATTTCTTCGCTCGCTATGTCGAATATGATTTCACCGCATCGCTTGAAAACGATCTCGACCGGATTTCAAACCACGAGGTTGACTGGAAAGAGATCATGCGCGCCTTCTGGGATGATTTCTCGAAGGCCATCGCTGGTGCCAAGGATCTTCGCACCACCGAGGTGATCGACAAGCTCGATGAAGCGCTGGGGCCGCACCTGTTTCCGGCTCGTGCCGATGGTGTAGACCCGCGCCTGTGCCAGACCTGCGGCACGGGACGGCTTGGTTTGCGCTTTTCCAAGACGGGCGGCTTCATCGGTTGTTCGAACTATCCCGAATGCCGCTACACGAGGCCGATGGCCGCGCCGTCAGCCGATGGCATGGCTGGCGGAGATGGAGGTGGCCAGCCTGGCGTCAAGATTCTCGGGCAGGATCCCGTGACGGGGTTCGACGTCACCGTGCGCGATGGCCGCTTCGGGCCTTATGTGCAGCTTGGCGAGGGCGAGAAGCCCAAGCGCCAGACCCTGCCCAAGGGCATGACACCTGCGAATGTCGGACTTGATCAGGCATTGGTGCTCCTGTCATTGCCGCGCGAGGTGGCCAAGCATCCGGAAACCGGCGAGCCGATCCTTGCCAGCATCGGGCGCTTCGGACCTTACGTGCAGCACGGCAAGACCTACGCCAATGTCGGCAAGGATGATGACATTCTCGAGATCGGTGCCAACCGCGCCATAGACCTGATCGTCGCGAAGGAAAGCGGGGCTGGGGGCGGACGCCGCTTTGGCGGGGCGCCTGCCGGCCGCGCCCTTGGCGAATATCCCGATGGCGGCGCGATCACCGTGCGCGGCGGCAAGTATGGTGCCTATGTCAACTGGGACAAGGTCAACGCCACATTGCCGAAGACCATCACCGAAGCCGGTGTCACCCTGGAACAGGCCATCGACCTGATCCGCGCCAAGATCGCCAGCGGGCCGCCACCGAAGGCCGGCAAGAAACCGGTCAAGGCCAAAGCTCCTGCCAAATCTCCTGCCAAAGCTCCTGCCAAGCCTTCGGCAAAGACCAAGCCCGTGGCAAAAGCCGGTTTGGCAGCCGCGAAAAGCGCAAAAAAAGCGCCATGACGACAAGGGCCACCGACGGGAGGAACTTGCGGTCGTTCCGGCTTTGACACATAGCTGATCCACAATGACAGTGAACATCGCCGCTTGCCCCCCATCATCCATCACCATCGCCGCCACGTTTTCCCATGTCGATACCTGGGTGTTTGACCTCGACAACACGCTTTATCCGCACGAGGCGCGGGTCTGGCCGCAGGTCGATGCGCGCATCACGCTGTTCCTGTCCGATCTGTTCGGGCTTGACGGGCTGTCGGCGCGGGCGCTCCAAAAGTATTTTTACCAGCGCTACGGAACCACGCTGAAAGGGTTGATGCAGGAGAATGGCGTCCGTGCCGATGATTTTCTGGATTTTGTGCATCACATCGATCTGGCTGACCTGCTGCCGGACCCTGCTTTGGGGGAGGCCATCGCGGCCTTGCCGGGGCGCAAGCTGATCTACACGAACGGCACCCGAAAGCACGCCGAGAATGTTGCCGGAAAGCTGGGCATCCTGGACCGGTTCGATGGTCTGTTCGGCATCACGGAGGGCGGGTTCATCCCCAAACCGGAGAAGGCAGCCTTCGATCTGTTCTTCAAGGCTTTTGGCGTGGAGCCATCACGCGCAGCCATGTTTGAGGACATCGAGAAGAATCTGGTCGTTCCGCATGACATGGGCATGAAAACGGTCCTGATCCTGCCCAAGACACCCGATCCGTTCCGCGAAGCCTGGGAGCAGGCCGCGATCACGGAAGGGCATGTCCATCATGTGACGCGTGATCTGACTGGTTTTCTGCAAAACCTGCGCTGACAAGATCAGGCTGCTTTGGTGGATATGCGCGGTGCAACAAGCGGTTCAGGCCTGTTGAATTGGCTCAAGCTGGCAATGTCCGCATGGTTGACGATGCGGTCGCGCCCCGCAGCCTTGGCGAAATAGAGTGCTTCGTCAGCCTTGCTCAGCAAATCCCTGGTGCTGCTGGCGCTCGCCGTGCTGACCAGTCCGATGCTGGCGGTGACTGTGATGTCCTGGCCGTTGAACGTGGTGCTTGATGAGCGCAGGTCCATCACGATAGCGGCGGCGATCTCTTCGGCGCGTTCGCCATCAGGGATGAAGCAGACAAACTCCTCGCCTCCAAAACGCCCCAGAACCATATCCGGACCCAGCGCGTTGCGCATCAGCCTTGCTGCATGTTTGAGGGCTGCATCGCCGCCAGCATGCCCATAGGTGTCGTTGATCTTCTTGAAATGATCGAGATCGACAAACAGCACAGCACCGGGCCGACTGAACTGTCTGGACAGATTGACGGCTTCGGTGATCTGCGTGATCACGCTTGTCCTGTTCGGCAGACCTGTCAGGTGGTCGGTCGTGGCCATCTTGTGCATGGCCTCGGTCAGGCGGTGGGCGCGCAGCAGGCCACGGCCAACGAAGATGCCAAATGGACCGCCCACGCAAATGGCTGTTATGACCGTGATGATATAGGCAAAGCTGTCGAGGAAATCGCGTGTTTCCGGAAAGTCGGCGGGAATGAAGAGGTGAATGGCGCTCCATGCCAGCGACGTCGCAATCACCGTAGCGGTCACGACGATGGCAAGTGCCAGAAGATACACGTCCTGTTCCGTGGTCACCTGCAGTTTCATCGCGCCCAATTCGTTTCCCTGTTTTCGCTGTGCCAGAGGTAACCACAAGACGTTGTGCATGGCCTTGAGATATTAGGTTGCAATTTATACAACTCACGTCTTTAGATTGAGTAAACGCTCGTGCTTGGGTTGTATTCATGCTTGACGCAGCGACCTGCTTGGGCTTTTCGTGCGACACGGATTTTTGTCAGGGAATTGCCATGAGCCACGCTGATCTCGCCCGCACAATCGACGCTGCCTGGGATGACCGGGCCGCGATCAGCCCCGCAACGGGAGGCGTTGTTCGCGATGGCGTCAACGAGGCACTCAACCTTCTCGACAGCGGCGCGCTGCGTGTCGCCGAGAAGCAGGGCACCGAATGGGTGACGCATCAGTGGCTCAAGAAGGCAGTCCTCCTGTCGTTTCGGCTGAACGATAATTCCGTGATGCGGTTTGACAGTGACAATGCGGATTCCGGTGACAACCCGGTTTATGGCTGGGACAAAGTGCAGACCAAGACTCGCGGCTGGGGTGCGAACCGCTTTCGTGATGCCGGCTTCCGCATGGTGCCGGGTGCTGTGGTGCGTCATTCGGCCTTCATTGCCAAGAATGTGGTGCTGATGCCGTCCTTCGTGAATGTGGGCGCGAATGTGGGCGAGAGCACCATGGTCGACACCTGGGCCACGGTTGGCTCGTGTGCGCAGATCGGCAGACACGTGCATCTGTCCGGCGGCGTTGGGATTGGCGGCGTGCTCGAGCCTCTGCAGGCCAACCCGACCATCATCGAGGACAATTGCTTTGTCGGCGCGCGGTCCGAGGTTGTGGAGGGGGTCATCGTCGGTGAAGGGTCGGTGATCTCCATGGGCGTGTTCATTTCCGCCTCGACCAAGATCATCGACCGCGCCACCGGAGCCGTGCATGTCGGCAAGGTGCCGCCCTATTCGGTGGTGGTGTCAGGCTCGCTGCCGGGCAAGCCGCTGCCTGATGGCTCACCGGGGCCGTCATTGTATTGCGCTGTGATCGTCAAGACAGTGGACGCACAGACCCGTTCCAAGACGGCAATCAACGACCTCCTGCGCGATTGAGCCGATGCTGAGCACGCTTGTGGGGGCTGATCCGGTCGCGCTGGCGCAGGCGCTGGTGCGATGCCCGTCCGTGACACCGCATGAGGGTGGGGCGCTGGCCCTGCTCGCAACAGAGCTTGCAGCCGTGGGCTTTACCGTTCACCGGCCCGTGTTCACCGAGGCTGGCACTCCAGACGTGCAGAATCTCTACGCGCGTTTTGGCACGCAAAGCCCGGTTTTCGTCATCGCAGGCCACACGGACGTTGTGCCTCCCGGCGATGTGACCGGCTGGGTGCGCGATCCATTTTCCGGCGAGATCGAAGGCGGCGTGCTGCATGGACGCGGGGCCTGCGACATGAAAGGCGGGCTGGCCGGGATGACGGCGGCAGCCATCCAGTTCGTGCGTGACAATCCGGAATTTCCGGGCTCCATCGCGCTGCTCGTGACCGGTGACGAGGAAGGGCCAGCGGTCAACGGCACCGTCAAGCTGCTCGCATGGGCGCATGGGCGCGGCGAACGTTTCGATCACTGCATGCTGGGCGAGCCGACCAATCCGGAACGGCTCGGCGACATGATCAAGATCGGCCGGCGCGGCTCGCTCACCTGCAAGCTCACCGTGATGGGCAAACAGGGCCACGTGGCCTATCCGGAGCAGACGACCAACCCGATCCGTGCGCTTGTGAAGATTCTGGCGGCTGTCGAAGCGTCTCCCCTTGATGATGGAACGGCTTATTTCGGGCCATCCACCCTGGAGATCACGACCGTTGATGTCGGCAATCCATCGCAGAACGTCGTGCCATCCGAGGCGCGCGCCGTGATGAACGTCCGCTTCAATGATGCGTGGACACCGGAAACCCTTGAGGCCGAGTTGCGCCGCCGCTTTGAATCGGTCGCCATCGCAGGGCGCTTCGAGGCTGTGTTCTCCAAGACCAACGCCGTGTCGTTCGTGACTGAACCTGGTCCGTTCGTGACCATGGTGTCAGATGCCGTGAAGGCCGAGACGGGTCTTGTGGCGAAACTCTCGACGACCGGCGGAACATCCGACGCGCGCTTCATCAAGGATTATTGTCCGGTGGTGGAATTCGGTACGGTGGGCAAGACCATGCACCAGGTCAATGAAAGCGTTGCCACCGCCGACATCGAAGGAGTCTGCCGGATCACGCGCAGAGTGTTGGGGCAGTATTTCGGGCGGCAGTGAGGCTGGATCGTTATTGCTTGTGAAGTGGAGTAGCCAACTCACATCACCCACGCATCCTCATCCTGAGCCCGTCGAAGGAGGAGTTCCAGTGTTGTGCTTGGCTGAAGCTCCTCCTTCGACGGGCTCAGGATGAGGATGGTGGGCAGGCGGGGCGGTTGGATTGCTTCGGTTCATCCTCGAAGTGGACAATCTCTCAATAATCCACGCGCGTGAGGTAAAGCCCGCAAGGCGGCGCGAGGCCCGGGCACAGGGAGCGGTTGGCGGCTTTCAGGATGCGGGCAATGTCGGACTGGCCCCATTTTCCGCGACCCACTGGCAGCAAAGCCCCGGTCATCGAGCGCACCTGATGGTGCAGGAAAGAGCGGGCGTTGGTCTCGATGCAGATCTCCTCGCCGTGGCGCATCACGTCGAAGCGGTCGATGGTGCGGATGGGCGAGTTTGACTGGCATTCGGACGCACGGAAGGTGGTGTAGTCATGTGTGCCGAGATAGGCCTGCGCGGCATGGTGCATGGCCTCGTGATCCAGTTCGTAAGGCACATGCCAGACGCGGTTGGCCTCAAGCGCAGGTGGTGGCCTGCGATCAATGATGCGGAAGCGATAGTAACGCCGTTTTGCCGACAGGCGGGCGTCAAACTCATCAGGGACCACCTCAGCCGAGGTGATGGTGATCGGATGAGGCCTCAGGTGGACATTGGTGGCGTCGCGCACCGTATCAATGTTCCAGTCCTTTTCGATATGCGCGCTCGCCACCTGTCCGGTTGCATGCACACCAGCGTCCGTGCGCCCCGCGCAGCGCAGAACTACGGGAGCACCGACGAAACGCTCCATGGCTTCTTCGATCGCCTGCTGCACGGAGGGTGCATTGGTCTGTCGCTGCCAGCCTGAATAGGGCGTGCCGTCATACTCGATGGTCAGCTTGTAGCGCGGCATGCCGATCAGGCCTTTTGACCCAGAACAGTGCCCGGCATGAGGCGTGCGCCTCTCATGAACTCGTCTGCCGCCATCGCACCCTTGCCCGCCCTCTGGACCTGCAGCAATTGCAGCGCACTGGTGCCGCAGGCAATGGTGCCGTTTGCGTCAAGGAGCGTGCCCGGCCGGCCGGAGCCTGTGCCAGGCCTTGCATTGAGCACCTTCAGCCGCTCCATGCCTTTGCCAAGGTCGACATCCGCAAACGCACCCGGAAACGGCGCCAAGCCCCTGATCTGGTTGTGAAGTTCCTGTGCTGTCATTGACCAGTCGATGCGGCTGTCATCGTTGCCCAGTTTCGCGGCATAGGTCACGCCCTCGCCAGGTTGCGACGTGAAAACCAGCGAGGCGCGCGCGATGGCTGCCACGGCGCGTGTCATGAGGTCAGCACCGAGGACAGAAAGGCGGTCATGCAGTTCTCCCGCTGTCATGTCCGGTCCGAGTGGAATTTTCTCGACCATGCCGACCGGGCCGGTATCAAGCCCTTCCTCCATCCGCATCACGCAGACGCCCGCTTCCGCATCGCCGGCCATCACCGCCCGCTGGATGGGAGCCGCTCCGCGCCAGCGGGGCAGAAGAGACGCGTGAAGGTTGACGCAGCCGAACTGCGGCGCATCCAGCACGGGCTTCGGCAGGATCAGCCCGTAGGCCACGACGATGGCAAGGTCCGCATCATGTGCCGCAAAAGCCTCCTGCTCGGCCAAGCCGCGCAGGGATTTCGGGTGCAGCACCGGAATGCCGAACCGTGCTGCCGTGGTGTGAACAGGCGAGGGGCGCAACGCCATCCCGCGTCCGGCCTGGGCCGGGGGTCGGGTGTAGACCGCCACGATGTCATGGCCCTGGCCCATCAACTCGGTCAGGGTCGGCACGGCAAAATCCGGCGTGCCCATGAAGACAAGGCGCAAGCTCATGTCGCAAATCTCATGTCGAAAGCCTCATGCGCCCCGCTCGCGTTCCTTCGCCTGTTTGGCGAACTTCTTGATGCAGCGGTCACGCTTGAGCTTCGAGATGTGGTCGATGAACAGCACGCCATCCAGATGGTCGATCTCATGCTGGATGCAGGTTGCCATCAGCCCGTCGGCCTCCATCTCAACCGTCGTGCCGTCAAGATTCATGTAGCGGACCTTGACGGAGGCAGGGCGCTCGACCTCCTCGTAATAGTCGGGGATCGACAGGCAGCCCTCCTCGTAGGCGCTGTGTTCTTCCGATTCCCAGATGATCTCGGGATTGATGAACACGATCGGCTGCTTCTCCTCGTCCTGCTTCGCCAGGTCGATGGTGACGACCCGTTTGGCCACCCCGATCTGGATCGCGGCCAGCCCGATGCCTGGTGCATCGTACATGGTGTCAAGCATGTCGGCTGCCAGCATGCGGATGTCGGACGTCACCTCCTTGACAGGTACCGAGACGAGCTTGAGCTGTGGATCTGGCAGAAGGACGAGTTCGCGGATGGCCATGTCAGTCAAACCTGGAAAAGGATTCCCCGCACATAGTTTGTCATGTGGGCGGCGTCAATTCGTTCGTTTTTTGTTCTTTTCAAAGGTCTTGATCCAGGTTAGCGTCGCAACATGCAGGGAATCGCACTGAGCATTGCCGGTCAGGACATGACCTACCTCCAGCTCGCGCTCGGGTTTGGGCTCGTGGTTGTCGTGATGCTTGCCTGGATGGTGCTCAACCTGCGCCGTTCCAGCTTCGAACGCACGCTGGAGGCGGCGGCAGCCACCGAACGTGCCCGTGAAATGGACGACAAGGTGGCGGACATGAACCGCCTTCAGGCCGAACTGACCAGCCGTCTGCAGACCATGGCCGAGATTTTCGGCTCGCGCCAATCTGACATGGCCAGACTTGTGGCGGAACGCATCGATGGCTTGCGCACCTCGGTCGGTCAGGGGCTCGAGGCCAGCGGCAAGACCACCAACGAATCGTTGCAGAAACTGAATGAACGTCTCGCCGTGATCGACAGTGCCCAGAAGAACCTGAGCGACCTGACCAGCGAGATGGTGACACTCAAGGACGTGCTCTCGAACAAGCAGGCGCGCGGGGCTTACGGGCAGGGTCGGATGGAGGCCATCGTGCGCGATGGCCTGCCGCCATCGGCTTATGATTTTCAGGTCACGCTGTCCAATCGCACGCGGCCCGACTGCGTGATTTCGCTGCCCGGTGACACGCGCAAGCTGGTCATAGATGCAAAGTTTCCGCTTGAAGGCTTCACCGCCTACCGCACAGCCGAGAACGACGAAGCCCGCAGAATCGCGGGCGCACGGATCAGGACCGACATGGGCCTGCACATCAAGGATATCGCCGAGAAATACGTCGCGGCTGACGAAACGCAGGATATGGCGTTGATGTTCGTGCCGTCGGAAGCGATCCATGCCGATCTGCATGAGCATTTCGAGGATATCGTGCAGCGCTCGCACCGCGCGAGGGTCGTTATCGTCTCGCCGTCGCTGCTCGCCCTTGCCATCCAGGTCATGCAATCACTGGTGCGCGATGCCCGCATGCGGGATGAGGCGCGTGTCATCCAGAGCGAGGTGACGAAGCTGCTGGATGACGTGCGCCGCCTTGGGGGACCGTGTGGAAAAGCTGGACAACCATTTCCGCCAGGCCAGCGATGATGTCGCTCAGATTCGCACGTCGTCTGACAAGATCGTCAAGCGTGGCGAGCGCATCGAGGCGTTGGAGTTTGAAGACAAGCCCGCGCAGGCAGAGGTGTTGCCATCGCCACTGGTGCCGCGGTTGAGAGCGGCGGAATAGGCTGGTGGTTGTGCGTCATTCTCGGGCAAAGCGCAGCGCAGACCCGAGAACTCCCTGACGACGATGAGGTGGCCGGGTCAAGCCCGACCATGACGCGCTGTCCGGTTTACGTGCCGTTCTTCAACGTCGCTGTCAGTTCCGGCTTCACGTTGAGGGTCTGGAACACGACGCAGTAGCGCTCGGTGAGCTTGAGCAGCGTGTCGAGCTTGTCTTGCGGGGCATCGCTCTCGACCTCGAATGTCAGGCGGATGGCTTGGAAGCCAACAGGCGCATCCTTGGCGACACCCAGCGTGCCGCGGAAATCAAGGTCGCCTTCGGCGCGCACGATGCCTTTTGTCAGATTGATCTCGAGGGCCGTTGCAACGGCTTTCAGCGTCACGCCCGCACAGGCCACAAGTGCCTCCAGAAGCATGTCGCCAGAGCAGAGTTCCGCGCCGGAGCCACCTGTGGCCGGATGGAGCCCGGCCTCCATCATGGCGCGGCCTGTCTCGACCTTGCAGGCGATCTTGCTCTCGTCGATTTCGCCATGCGCTTTGAGGGTGATGATTGCAGCGCCCGGGGCGGTGCGATAGCTATCCTTGAGCGGGGCCTGCAGGGCTCTCAGTGTTGTTGCGTCCATCCGTGTCATCCTCTGTCGCGTGTCATGCGGCGTGACAGCAAGGGTGCCCACAACCGCATCATGGCAATGCCGACATAGCTGCCAGCCAGCGCGAAAGCCAGCCAGATCCAGCCTGACAGTGCGCCGGTCCCGACCCCGCTGAAATATGCACCGATATTGCAGCCGTTTGTCAGGCGTGCGCCATAGCCCATAAGGGCACCGCCTGCGATGGCTGCGCCAGACCCTGCCAAGCCGCCATCGAAGCGCAACTGAAATGTGCCCGACCGGAGCGCCGAGGTGAGCGCACCCAGCACAATGCCGATGGTGATCACTGTCACGCTGTCCGCCAGCACCGAAGCCTCGATCTGGCGGTCGAAGCCGGGGCGTGACCAGTAGTCCCACCAGAACACGTCGATGCCTGCCGCGTCAGCCAGCTTGGAGCCCCACAGCGCAAAGGCCGGAGCCTCGCCCCAGGGCTGGCCCGAGAGCAGCAGGACTGCGATGTTGAGGCCTGCCAATGCAGCCCCGCCCTGAATCAGGGTCCATCGGCCAGCAGCAGGGGGCACTGGCGCGGTCTTTGCCGATACTGTTTGCACCAGAGCCCAGGCAGCGAGCAGGATGGCTGCCTGCGCGCCAAGGGCAACAGGCAGGCTGAAGGACTGCCACAGCGTGACCGCTTCAAGTTTCGGCAGCGACCACCAATAGCCCATATGCGATGCGCCAACCGTCGAGCCCGCCACCAGGCCCGCCAGCGCGAAGACGAGCCGAAGATTGCCCTCTCCCATGCCGAACAGCGTGCCGGAGGCGCATCCGCCCGCCAGTTGCATGCCGATGCCGAACAGCACGGCACCCAGCACGAAAGCCACGCCGACCGGGGTGACAACGCCGACGAGCTTCATCCCAAACGCCTCGCCTGCGGACACAAGTGGAATGGCGACGGCGCTCATGAGTGCGAACATGACGATCTGTGCCTTCATGGCCGAGCCGTCGCGCTCGGTGATGAAGCGCCGGAAGCCACCGGCGAAACCGAAGGATGAGCGCTGGAGCACGGCCCCGATCAGGCCTCCAACCAGTGTCAGCGCCGTCAGCCGCGCGTTCAATGTCGAGCGCCAGACGATGAGGGCGAACAGCCCGGTGGCTGCCAATCCCGACAGGGTCGCGATCAGTTTTTCCGTTGATCGGCGCTGTGGTTCAAAATACCGGCATGGCTCGATGGCAGACATGGCGCATCTCCGTTAGCTTCGATGGGCGGCTTACCACCAGGCTGCATCTGCGGTGCTGGCCCTGACAGGGGTTGGCACGGCGGGTTTCAGGGATTGATCGAGGCTTTTCAGGATCTGGCGCGTCAAGGTCTCGAAGCCCGTGCCAAGGCGGTCACGCGGGCGGGAGAGCGTGTTGCTGAACTCGTCGAAGAGACGGCCCGGACTGGGCTGCATGACGATGATGCGGTCTGCCAGCATCACGGCTTCCTCCACATCATGTGTCACCAGAAGCACCGTGGGTCGGCTCTCGTCCCACAGGGCCAGGAGGTGCCGGTGCAGGCTGGCGCGCGTGGTCGGATCAAGTGCGGAGAATGGCTCGTCCATGATCAACAGGCGCGGGCGCGTGATGAGCGCGCGGGCGATCGCCACACGCTGCTGTTGCCCGCCGGACAACTCGCGCGGCCAGCGGTGACCATGTCCTGACAGGCCGACGCGGGTGAGGGCATTGGCCACCAGACCTTCGCGCTCGAAGGCGCTGAGCTGGGACAGCCCGAATGCGACATTGTCTTCAACTGTGAGCCACGGAAACAGGCGCGGTTCCTGAAAGATCACCCCGACATCCGCTGATGGCCCGGCAATGGTCTGGTCATCAAGCCGGATCTGGCCATCGCTGGGCCTGTCGAGACCTGCGATCAGGCGCAGGAGGGTGGTCTTGCCGCATCCGGAGCCGCCCACGAGCGCAACGATCTCGCCGGTCCGCACAGACAGGTTCAGCTGGTCGAGCGCGTGGACGCCGTCAGCATAGGTTTTTGACAGGTGGTCGATGATGAGCATGTGCAACTTTCAAAGTTTGTCGCGGCCGACATCCTGCCAGGCCAGCAGGGGGCGCGTGATGAAAACGAGGATGCCGTCGGCAAGTTTGCCCAGCACGGCAAAGGCGATGATGGCGGCAAGAATCCGGTCCGGGCGGCCAAGCTGCTGCCCATCGACCAAAAGGTACCCAAGGCCTTCGCTGGCCCCCATGAATTCCGCCGCGACCACGAACATGAAGCCGAGGCCAAGCCCGGTTCGCAGCGCCGTCATCCAGGCCGGAAGGATGGCTGGAAGCGTGACGCGGCGCACCATCTGAAGGCGCGTGAGCCGGAAGACGCGGCCAACCTCGATGATCTTGCGATCAACGCCGCCGACGGCAGCGGCAACCCCCAGATAGATCGGGAAGAACACGCCCACCGCGATCAGCGCGACTTTCGATGCTTCGAAGATGCCGAGCCACAGAATGAACAGCGGTACCCAGGCGATGGAGGGAATCGCCCGCAACGCCTGCAGGGTCGGGTCCATCATGCGGCGCAGAAACAGGCTCGCGCCGGAGGCCGCGCCAAGAGCTGTGCCAACCGCTGCCCCGATCCCGAAACCCGCTGCGACCCGCGACAGTGTCGCGAAGGCATGGGTGGCAAGTTCGCCGGACTGCGCCAGTTCCCAAAGCGTGGCGCCGATTCGCGAGGGCGGCGGCATCAGCCGGCCATTGGCCCAGCCGTTGCGCACCACCATCTCCCAGAGCACAGCCACGCCGAGGGGCAGCACGAATCCGAGAGACCAGCCCAAGGCAAGGAAGCGTCCCGCACCTGCCTCCTGCCGCGCTGGCGCGGCAGGGTTGGCAAGCTGCCCGTTCTGGTTGTCCAGCAAGAGGCTCATGGCAGCGATCCGATGGATGCCGATTTCGATGTCAGCGTGAGGCCGAGGTGAAGCGCCGGTCGAGCAGCCCGTCCACGGCGGCCTTTACATCGGTGGCGGGCGGGAAGATGCCGGCCTCCTTCAGCGCTTCGCCAGCCGCAACAATGGTCTCGACCTGCGCCTTGCCGATAGGCCCATGGGTCAGTTCCGTCCGCTCAAGCTGGCGGGCCACGACGGCTTCGGGCAGCTTGGTGAAAGCAACAAGCAGCTTCTTCAATTCGTCCGGGTTTTCGACAGACCACTTGCGGGCTTCCTCATAGGCCCGCAGAACGCTGCGTACGAGGGCAGGGTTCTTCTGCGCAAACTCTTCGCGCACGTTCAGGATGCCCCATGTGTTCGCTTCGGGCTTGCGGAAGAACAGGGTTGCGCCTGCCTCCAGTTCCGCCGCCGCCATCAGCGGGTCAAGGCCAGCCCAGGCATCGACATCGCCGCGCTCGAGCGCGAGGCGCCCATCCTGATGCTGCAGCAGCACGAGTTTCACGTCCTTCTCGGTGAGCTTGGCTTCCGCCAGCGCCCTGACAAGGAAAATATGAGGGTCGGTGCCGCGCGTCACCGCGACCCGCTTGCCCTTGAGGTCGGAAACCTGCGTGATCCCGGTTCTTGGCGTGGTGACGAGCGCGGTCCATTCCGGCCGAGAGAAGACATAGACAGAGCGGATCGGGTTGCCATTGACCCGTGCTATCAATGCCGCCGCACCTGCGGTCGAGCCAAAATCGAGAGAGCCCGCATTCAGGAATTCCAGCGCCTTGTTGGACCCTGCCGACTGTATCCAGCGCACGGCGACGCCATCTGCCGCGAGAGCCTTTTCGAGGATGCCGCGTTCCTTGAGCACCAGGCTGACAGGATTGTAAGTGGCGAAATCAACCCGGATTTCCTTTGGTGCCTGGGCAAGAACGTTCGTTGAAACGAACGGTATGGATGTCAAAGCCACTCCTGCAGTGAGGGCGCGGAGAATGGCGCGGCGTGATGCGAATGCGATGAATGACATGGTCGTGGTCCCTTTTGTTGATGACAACAGCGGGAACTGGTGAGAAAAACGGCCAACTGGCCGCATGTTTCACGCTCCCACCGCTTTAGCTGCACTTGTTTCGCGCCCGCAAGCTGCTGGCTCAAATCGGCGCGTGTTTGTTTGGTAAAACGAATTGTCCTTTATGTCAAACATAAAACTCGAAAAAATGTGATATGAATAATTGCACAAAAAAGTACGTGAATAAGCATAACGCCTGTCCTGTGCGTGAAGCTGTGCGAAGACAGCGGCATCGGCAGGATGCTGATCACGGTGCCAAAGGCGTTGTGATTGTATGGAAAGCGGCTACCCCTCAGCGGCCATCGAAACACATGGCATCAGCGCTGACTTTGTGGCATGCCACTTTCCTTGTCTGACAGGTCCAGCCTTGTCCGTTCACAGGGAAAAGATGAGGTAGGTAGTCACATGCCGGGCAACCTTGTGCCAGGACGATCTGGTTGTATCGGGTGTGGCGGCATGCGGCTGAGATGAAAACAACCTTTCCGACACTTGAGCGTTTCTTGGCAGAGCCACGGGCGGTTGTCGCCGAACTGGCACTCCATGATGACCGTGCAGCCCTGAAAGCGGACCTTGCAGCCTTCCTGCGGGACGCCCTGGCCCAAGGCCGGGCTTCTGCCCTGTCAATGCTGTCGAAGCCACGCAACGGAATTGCTGCCGCCCGCAAGCTGTCGGGCGTGATGGATGCTGTGCTGACGGCCTTGCATGAGGCGGCAACCCGCCATCTTTACCGGGCAGACAATCCGTCCAGCTCTGAGCGCATCGCACTTGTCGCGGTCGGTGGCTATGGGCGGGGAACGCTGGCACAGGGCTCCGATATCGATGTGCTGTTCCTGTTTCCCCACAAGCAGACAGGCTGGGGCGAGAGCGTGGTGGAGAGCGTTCTTTATCCGCTATGGGACCTGAAACTGAAGGTCGGGCATTCCACACGCTCGGTGGATGACTGCATGCGCGAGGCGCGGGCAGACATGACCATCCGCACCGCGCTGCTGGAAGCGCGGTTCATATGCGGCGACGAGACCTTGTTCGATGACTTCAGCCGCCGGTTCGATCTTGAGGTTGTCAAGGACACGGCACCTGATTTCGTGAATGCCAAGCTTGTCGAGCGCGAAACCCGCGTGAGCCGTGCCGGCGCTTCGCGCTACATGGTCGAGCCACATGTCAAGGACGGCAAAGGTGGCTTGCGTGACCTCAACACCCTTTTCTGGATCGCCAAATATGCTTACCGTGTCAAGGATGCCAAGGAACTGGTCGGTGCCGGTCTGTTTACCGCCGAGGAATTCGCCGCCTTCGAAAGGGCGGAGGATTTCCTGTGGCGTGTGCGCGGGCTGATGCACTGCATCACGGGGCGCGCAGAGGAACGGCTGTCATTTGATCTGCAGCGACAGGTGGCCGCGGAATTTGGCTATGCCGAGCGCGCGGGCCAGTCTGCGGTCGAGCGCTTCATGAAGGCTTACTTTCTGGTGGCGAAAGATGTCGGCGACCTGACAGCCATCGTCTGTGCCGCGCTGGAAGCCCGTCATCAGAAACAGCGACCCACCTTGCAGCGCATCCTGAGCGGGCTTGGCATGACCCGGCGGCGCAAGCTCTCCCATGGCGGCACCGATTTCGCCATCGAGAATGACAGGCTCACCACGGTCAATGACCAGGTGTTCGAGCATGACCCGGTCAACCTGATCAGGCTTTATGCGCTTGCGGCCAACCAGGATCTCGCCGTGCATCCGGATGCGACACATCTGGTGACGCGCTCATTGAAGCTGATCACGCCGGCCTTGCGGGGCGACGCCGAAGCCAACAGGCTTTTTCTCGATATCCTGACCTCGCGACGTGCGCCTGAAACGGCGCTGCGGCGCATGAACGAGTCTGGCGTCCTGGGAAGGTTCGTACCGGATTTCGGGCGTGTGGTCGCGATGATGCAGTTCAACATGTATCATCATTATACGGTTGATGAGCATCTGATCCGCTCCATCGGCATGCTGGCGGAGATCGAGGATGGCAAGATGGAGGCAGAGCATCCGCTGGCCAACACCATCTTTCCGTCGATCACCAACCGCCGCGCGCTGTATGTCGCCCTGTTCCTGCATGACATCGCGAAGGGCAGGCTCGAAGATCATTCGCTGGCTGGCGCCAAAGTGGCCCGCAAGCTCTGCCCGCGGCTGGGTTTGACGGATGCCGAGACCGAAACGGTGGCCTGGCTGGTGGCGCATCACCTTGATATGTCGACCATGGCGCAAAGCCGCGATCTTGGCGATCCCAAGACCATCGAAAGCTTCGCGGCGATCGTGCAGACGCTGGAGCGGCTCAAGTTGCTGCTGGTTCTGACGGTCTGTGACATCAAGGCCGTCGGCCCCGGTGTCTGGAACGGCTGGAAAGGCGAGTTGCTGCGCACGCTCTATTACGAAACCGAGGTTGTACTGGCGGGCGGACATTCCGCTATCGAGCGCAATGTCAGGGTGGCGCGCAACCAGCGCGCTCTGGCGGCTGAACTGGGTGATTTCAGCTCCGCAGAGCAGGAGCTTTACGTTGCCAGACACTACCCTGCCTATTGGCTGAAGGTCGACCTGCCGCGCAAGATCAAGCATGCCCGTTTTCTCGCTGCGGCTGCACGTGACGGTGTCACCACGGCAACCGCTGTCGAAACCGACAGTTTCAGGGGCGTGACCGAGCTGACCATCCTGGCGCCTGACCACCCGCGTCTGCTGGCCATCATCACGGGAGCCTGTGCCGCCACCGGGGGCAACATCGTCGATGCGCAGATTTTCACGACAACCGATGGTCTTGCGCTCGACACGATCTTCATTTCGAGGGCGTTCGAGCTTGATGATGATGAGCTGCGCCGGGCCGAGCGGATTGCCATGGCCATCGAGCGGGCGCTGAAAGGCGAGATCAAGATTGCCGACCTCGTGGCGCAGCGGCGTTCTCCACCCCCGCGGGGCGGCACGTTCATGGTTGCGCCGGAGGTCATCGTCGACAATTCGCTGTCCACGCGCCACACCGTGCTGCAGGTTTCCGGTCTTGACAGGCCTGGCCTGCTCTATGACCTGACGACGGCGATTGGAAAACTCAACCTCAACATTGCCTCGGCCCACATCGCGACCTTTGGAGAAAAGGCGGTCGATGTGTTCTATGTCGCTGACCTGACCAGTGCCAAGGTCGTCACGCCACAACGGCAGGCCAACATCAGGCGTTCTCTCATGGATGTTTTCAGTGCCGAAGCTGTTGCCGCCCATGACAAGGCCTTCGCAGCCCAGCGCGCTTGATTTTCACCAAAGCAGCCCCGATATCGCAGACACGTGTACAACCCACCTTGATTCCGAGAAGAGAACGATAACGTCATGAGCGACCCTATGGACAGCAAGTCCGCCCCTGAGCACGAACCGGATGTCGAGACCAGCGCTTCCGCGCAACCTGATCCTGTCGGCATGCTTGAGGCCGAAAAGGCTGAACTCAAGGACAAGCTGCTGCGAACGCTGGCCGACATGGAAAACCTTCGCCGTCGTACAGAGCGCGAGATCTCCGATGCCAAGGCCTATGCCGTTACAGGTTTCGCGCGCGACATGCTGAGCGTGGCCGACAATCTTCGCCGTGCGTTGGAGAGCCTTGGCGCAGACGCGGCCCAGGCAGCCGATGCCGCCACAAAAGCGATGATCGAGGGCGTGGAATTGACGGAACGCGAACTCGTCAAGACGCTGGACAAGCACGGCGTGAAAAAGCTCGACCCGCTTGGGCAGAAGTTCGATCCCAACATGCACCAGGCGATGTTCGAGGCACCCGATCCATCCCATGCCAAGGGGCATGTCGTTGCCGTTATCCAGACAGGTTACGCGATCAACGGGCGGGTTTTGCGGCCTGCGCTGGTTGGCGTGTCGTCAGGCGCGCCAAAAGTCGAACCATCTGCAGGTGAGCCGCCTGCCAGTTGAGAATTGTCATGCCGCTCACGCAGGCTTGCCTGGCAATGAGCGGCAGCAGGGTCCAACATCATGACATGATGCCCGCAGATGGAGACCAGACTTATGCTTTCAACCGACAGTGACATTCTGGCCAAGGCCGAGGCCTGGGCGCGCGAGGGCAGGGGCGTCGCGCTGGCCACCGTGACGGAGACATGGGGTTCGGCACCGCGCCCCGTCGGCTCGCATCTGGTGATCGATGGCGAGGGCAATTTTCTCGGCTCGGTGTCGGGCGGATGCGTCGAAGGCGCGGTGGTCAGCGAGGCCGCCGACGTGATTAGCGATGGCAAGGCCCGCGTGCTGGAATTCGGTGTCGCCGATGAGACCGCATGGCAGGTCGGGCTGTCCTGCGGCGGCCGGATCAAGGTCTATCTCGAGAGGATCGGCTGATGCCGGTTGCATGTGCTGACAGCAGCCTGGCCTGACCATGGACATTCCGCTTCTCAGTGCCCTCAATGCCGAGCGCGCCGCACGCCGGGCCTGCGTCGTCATCACCGACATGGGGGATCATTCGCAAAGGCTCGTGCGCGATGTCGAGCTTGTCCGGCAACCGTGGATCGGCGACCCGCTCTCGCCAGCGCTGAACGAGGCTTTTCGCTCCGGCAAGAGCGGCATTGCCGAGGCTGATGGCGGCACGTTTTTCCTCAATGTCCAGCTTCCCCCGGTCAAGTTGGTCGTGACGGGGGCGGTTCATATCAGCCAGGCGCTGCAGCCCATGGCGCGCGAACTCAACCTCGACATGACGGTCATCGATCCGCGGACGGCTTTTGCCACCGCCGAGCGCTTTCCGGATGTGCAACTGATCGCCGACTGGCCGGACGAGGCGCTCAAGACGGTGCAACTGGATCGCTACACCGCCTTCGTGGCCCTGACACATGATCCCAAGATCGACGATCCAGCGCTTGAAGCCGCGCTGCGTTCAGCCTGTTTTTACATCGGCGCGCTGGGTTCGCGAAAGACCCATGCCAAGCGGGTGGAACGCCTCAGGGCAGCAGGTTTCGGTGATGCCGACATTGCACGCATCCGTGCGCCGATCGGCCTCAACATCGGCGCTGTCAGCCCAGCCGAGATCGCGCTCTCGATTGTAGGGGAAATCGTGTCGGTGCTGCGGGCCGAACGCGTGGCGGCCAAGGCTGCCTCCGTTCCATGAAATTTGGCCCGCTGCCACTCGACCAGGCTGTCGGCGCGGTTGTGGCGCATGCCCTGCGGCAGGGCGACATTGTGCTCAAGAAGGGAACCATCGTCACAGACGATCATGTTGCCCGGCTGGCAGCGGCTGGCATCGGAGAGATTGTCGTTGCTTTGGCCGAGCCAGGCGACATTGGGGAAAACGAGGCGGCGGAACGGCTGGCGGCGGCGGTTGCAGGCCTTGGCGTGCGGGTCGAGGCACCGTTCACGGGCCGCTGCAACCTGTTTGCCGAAGCCGCAGGCGTGCTGGTGATCGACCGCGTCCGGATCGATGCCGCGAATGCGATCAGTGAAGCCATCACCGTCGCCACTCTTGAGCCGATGAAGAAGGTCGGTGCCGACGAGATGATCGCCACAGTCAAGATGATCCCGTTTGCCGTTCCGGACATCGCATTGATCGAGGCCATCAGGGTCGCGGCCTGCTCGATTTCAGTCGCTCCATTCATGCCGCGCCGCGTCGGCGTGATTTCGACGCTGCTGCCAGGATTGAAGCCGAGTGTCATCGACAAGACGCTGAAGGTGCTCGACCACAGGCTTGCCGGGTTGGGCCTGTCCCGGTGCGTGCAGGATGTTCGCGTGCCGCATGGGGTGGGGGCGTTGAAAGAGGCGCTCGACCAGTTGGCCCGGCAGGGTACTGACATGATCATCGTTTTTGGAGCTTCCGCCATCTCTGACCGCCGGGATGTCATCCCGGCGGCCATCGAGGTTGCCGGTGGCCGTGTCGAGCACCTCGGCATGCCGGTTGACCCCGGCAACCTGCTGCTGATCGGCGAGTTGGGCGGAATCCCCGTCATCGGTGCTCCAGGCTGCGCGCGCAGCCCAACCGAAAACGGCTTCGACTGGGTTCTCCAGCGGCTTTGTGCCGGGCTGGCCGTTACCCGCACCGACATTCAGGGCATGGGGGTCGGGGGGCTGCTGATGGAGATCATCTCGCGTCCCCAGCCACGTGTGCCAGCGGCGCGGGGCGATGCGATCCCCGTCGCGGCTGTCGTGCTTGCGGCAGGCCGGTCAACCCGGATGGGCGTCAACAAGCTGCTGGAGGATCTTGATGGCAAGCCGGTCGTGCGGCGTGTCGTGGAAGCGGCTCTCGCTTCCCGCTGCCGCCCGGTGTGCGTGGTGCTCGGCCATCAGGCCGATGATGTTGCCGCCGCTCTCACAGGGCTGGATATCATCCTCGTTCACAATCCTGATCACGCAGAGGGCATGGCAACGTCACTGATCGCAGGCGTGAGAGCTGTTCCGGATACGGCGCATGCAGCGCTTATCTGTCTTGGCGACATGCCGCTTGTGACGCCGGTGATAATGAATGCCATCCTTGACGGCCTTGCCAGCCATGCCCATGCTAGGGCTGTGGTTCCCGTAGCGGCGGGCAGGCGAGCCAACCCCGTGCTGATCACGCGCGGGCTTTTCGATGACGTGAAAACGCTGTCCGGCGATGTCGGAGCCAAGGCGCTTCTGGAGAAAGCCGGGCCTGATCTCGTCGACGTCTTGATTGACGACGAAGCTGTCCTGCTTGATGTCGACACGCCAGAGGCGCTCGCGCGAGCCAGGGCGCTGATGCCGGATTGAGGATGATGCGAGCATAGGCATCGCTGTTGTCATGCGGCTTTCGGAAACGGAACAGTCCTTGAAAGCAGGGCATCGATGTCAGTCGCAAGCACTGGCCTGGAGAAGAAGTATCCCTGTAGTTCATGGCATCCGACGGCCTGCAGGAAACGGTGCTGCTCTTCGGTTTCGATTCCTTCTGCGCAGACAGACAGCCCAAGCGCACGTCCAAGGTGGACGACCGAGTGCAGCAGGATCGCGGATTCGCCCGTGGTTTCCATCGCCTCGAGAAACGAGCGGTCGATCTTGATCTTGTCGAAGGAGAAACGGCGCAGATAGATCAGTGATGAATAGCCGGTTCCGAAATCATCAAGTGCCAGGCTGACGCCCTGTTCCCTGAGTTCGGAAATGGCCTGCTCGGCCTTGTCCTCGTCTTCGACGATCATGCCTTCGGTCAGTTCAAGTTCCAGCCTGGACAGATCAAAGCCGATGGCATGGACGGTGTCGACGAGATCGCGGACGAAGCCTGATTGCTTGAACTGCGCTGCCGAAACATTGACCGCGACCTTGATGCCGGCCCAGCGCTTGCCATCCTGGCAGGCGCGTTTGAGCACCCACTTGCTGAGGGGCACAATCAGCCCGCGCTGTTCCGCCAACGAGATGAAATCAAGCGGCGGAATCAACCCCCTGATCGGATGGCGCCAGCGCACAAGTGCTTCGACACCCAGGATGCGCAATCCGTCTGCGGAGACTTGCGGTTGATAATGAAGTTCGAGCTGGTCGTTGTTGATGGCGTCGCGCAACTCCTCTTCGACAAGCTGCTTCATCCTGTTGATGGCGCTGCCGTCATGTTCGAAGAAGCGATGACGGTTGCGCCCGCCGCTCTTGGCCTCGTAAAGCGCGCTGTCGGCAAGTTTCAGCATGCCTTCGGTGTCGAGGTCACCGATCGGGCCAAGCGTGATGCCGACTGACGCCCCGATGCTCATTTCAGCATCGCCGAACATGATGGGCCTCGTCAGGGCTTCGCTTAGACGTTCGGCAAGGGCGGATGCTTCCATTCTCGTCTCGGTATCAACCTGGACGATGGCAAATTCATCGCCGCCCAGCCGGGCTACAATGTCGGCGCCGCGCACGACATTTGAGATCCGCATGGCAACCTGGCGGATCACCTCGTCACCTGCCTGGTGGCCAAGGCTGTCATTGATGTCCTTGAAGCGATCAAGGTCGATCATGTGAAGCGCCATGCCGGTATGGTTGCGTTTGCAACGCTCCATTTCTGCCGCAAACTTGTCAGTGAAGGTGCGCCGGTTCAGAAGGCCAGACAGATGGTCATGGCTGGCAAGCCTGTGCGTGTTCTCCTCCTCTTTCGACATTTGCCGGCCAAGGCGGCGGAGCCGGTCAAACAGGACGCCGAAGGCAGCCACGATGGTGATCACACTTGCCAGCACAATCATGAGCAAATTGGGAAGCATGTCCGATCCGGGCCGGAAATGATCCCAGACCAGATGCCCGATCTGCGTTCCGTTCGGGCCCGGAACCGGAATGGAGAATACCGGTGCTGGCAGT
>JANMHN010000094.1:0-2549 GCA_031375185.1 Allobosea sp.
GTGCGGTCATGCAATCAAAGCTCTGACGAGGGAAACCGGTCGATGGTCGGGGTACTAGGATTCGAACCTAGGACCTCAAGTACCCAAAACTCGCGCGCTACCAGACTGCGCCACACCCCGAAACATCGACCGGGAGGCAGCATCTAACATGCGATGCGGTGGTGGGCAAGCACAAGATCATGAGTCATCGGGGTGGAAGCCTTCTCATTGTGCAAAGATGATTGATCACAATGGGATGGAGCATTGCTCTTACGCAAAGCCACTGGACGCTTCAGCACACGACTCCCTGCAGCATAGGCTTGCAAGGGAAACATTCAGCGCGGCTTGAACAGGCCGTGCTCCACACGATCTCCGGCTTTCAGTCCGATTTTCTCGGCGATGCCGGCATTGATCTCGAGCACGCTCAACACAGGCTCACCGGATGGAATCGTGCGGGTCGACAAGGGCTCGGTTCGTTCTGCAACCCGCGCCACGCTCCCGTCGCTGCGGATGAACACCATGTCGAGCGGAATGAACGTGTTTTGCATCCACATCGACACGGGCTCGGTGCGCTGGAAATCAAACAGCATGCCCCTGTCCTGTGGCATGAAGCGCCGAAACATCAGGCCCTTCGCCCGCTCATCAGGCGTCCGCATGACCTCGACCTGAAACATGTGCCGCCCGGATGCGGTCACCACTGTCAGGGTCTCGAGCGTCTGCGCCGCCACTGAGGCGAGGCCCGCCAGGGCCAGACATGCCAGCAGCGTTGCACTGGCGACGGCACGGCGAAGATGCGGGCCGATCCACGACATGTCAGCTTGTGCTTGGCCCGGTTGAGGTTCCGTCAAGACGGACCTCGGCAGCCATCTGGCCCTTCGGACCGTCGCCGAAACGCACAAAAACAAACTGGCCCGGAACCAGCTCGTTTATTCCATATTTGCGCAGCACTTCCATGTGGACGAAAATGTCAGGGTGTCCATCTCCCTTGGTGACGAAACCAAAACCACGCAGCCTGTTGAACCATTTGACCATCACGCGCTCATAGCCGCTCGTGGCAGACACCTGCACATGAGTGCGGGGTGCGGGAAGCTCAGCCGGATGCAGCGCAGTTGAACTGTCCACCGAAATGATCCGGATGGCCTGCAGGCCCTTCTGGCGCGGCACAGCTTCGACAACGACCCGTGCGCCTTCAGCAACCGCGCCGAAACCGTCACGTTTCAGGATGGTGACATGCAACAGGATGTCTGACCCGCCGATGTCCGGAACCAGAAAGCCGAAGCCTTTGGCCACATCGAACCACTTGACCCGGCCACCGACCTCAATGCCGCTCTCGAGCGGAAAGCCGACACCGGCTTCGCCTGTATCGACGTCACCAGAGCCCGGATGTCCGAAGAGTTTCATATCCCGCTCGTCGATCATCGACTGCCGCCCCAATGCACAACGCGATTCGTTACACTAGAATAGCACTGAAGCGCAAAACACCCATATCGCAACACAACCATCCACACGCAAAATCATCGGCATCACTCAACCGAAAGAAGTGCTGTGAGCGCATCACCTATGTCGCCACGCACCACGAGATCGGCATGATCATCGAATTCTGTCCGTTCACCGTTGATGATCACCAACGTTGCACCTGATTGCTTTGCAATCAAGGGCAGTGTGGCCGCCGGAAACACGACAAGCGACGAGCCGATGGCGAGGAACAGGTCACAGTTTTGCGAAAGCGACTGTGCGCGCTTCATCTGTGCCTGTGGCATGGCCTGGCCGAAGCTGATCGTGGCGCTCTTGACGATGCCGCCGCACACCTCGCAGACCGGCAGGCTGCGCTCACGTTCATAGCGCGCACGGATGGGCGCCAGCTCATGCCTCAGACCACAGGACAGGCAGGTGGCGTATGTGCCGTTGCCGTGCAGTTCGACGACCTGATCAGGGTCGAGACCGGATGACTGGTGAAGGCCGTCGATGTTCTGGGTGATCACAGCCGGCATCCGCCCGAGCTGCACCAGATGAGCCAGCGCATGGTGCCCCCGCCCCGGCTGAGCCCCGGCAAACGTATCGTCCATGGCAAACTTGCGCCGCCACGCCTCGCTGCGCGCCTCTTCGCTGGACATGAAAAGGTTGTACGGCACCGGCTTGTTCTGCATCCAGGGGCTGCCAGGCGAGCGGAAATCGGGCACCCCGCATTCGGTCGAGATACCGGCCCCCGTGAAAGCCACGATACAGCCTGCACCCTGCACAAGTGCTCGCAATGCTGCGGCATCATCGCTGCAAGTCTGATGGCGCTGTGCGGGTGGTGTAGAGGGTGCTTGCATCGACCTGTCAATCTTGGGCATGTCGTTCACGTGTGCTGTCCTGTTTCGGCAAATCTTGTCTGAATAGCTGGGCAGAACGGCGCAAAACGCAAGCCGGGCGCACTCTGAATGACAAGGTGATCTTGATGTTTTGCATCCGCTGCAGTTGAGTGGCGCTCATATGTCTCACCTGATCAATCCGCTGGTGGCCGACACCGGCACGCCGCCCATCCCCGAAGCAAGAGCCTGGCTGGCCGCCCATGATGGCCGCCATGG
>JANMHN010000128.1:0-3223 GCA_031375185.1 Allobosea sp.
CACTTCATCGACGAGGGCGCCGGGGGCGAAGCGCTGGTTTCGAACTACCGACGTCTGGTGCAGGACGAGAAGGTCGATGTCACGTTTGCCTCCATCTCGTCCGGCAGCTGCCTGCAGCTTGCACCGCTGGCCGAAGACCTCAAGATGATGAATTTCATGTGGGATTGCGGCGCGGCATCGATCCTCGAGGCCAAGAAATACCGCTATAATTTCCGCTCGCAGGCCAATGCCACGCCGGAAATGCTGGCGGTCCTGGTCTATCTGCTCAAGACCAAGCCGGACTTCAGCACCATTGCCGTGGTCAACCAGGACTATGCCTGGGGTCGCGAAAGCTGGGAAATCTTCCTGACCGCACTCAAGCAGATGAAGCCCGACGTGAAGGTCGTGGCCGAGCTGTTCCCGAAATTCGGCGCGCCTGATTATTCGACGGAAGTGTCCCGCCTGCTCGCGCTGCGCCCTGACGTGATCTTCACGACAAGCTGGGGCGGCGATCTTGACACCTTCGTGCGCCAGTCCAACCAGCGTGGCCTCCTGCGCCAGAGCACTTTCGTGCTGGCCATTGGCGAGACCTCGCTCCAGCGCCTCGGCAATGACCTGCCCGACGGGCTGATCGTCGGCGCGCGCGGCGATCACTGGTTCCTGCATCCCGAAATGAAGAACGATCCGGCCTTCAAGGCCTTCAACGACACCTTCCGGGCCAAGACCGGTGCCTGGCCGATCTATCCGGTCTATCACATGCAGCAGGCCTTCTCCGCGCTGCAGGGTGCCTATGACAAGGCGATCAAGGCCAATGGCGGCAAGTGGCCAAACCGCGAGCAGGTGGTGGATGCGGCAGGCGGCCTCTCCTTCAAGGGCTGGGGCCGCGAGGTCACCATGCGGGCCGAAGACAATCAGGGCCTCGAGGCCCAGCTTGTCGGCGTCACGAAAACCGATCCGGCCTACGCCTTCAAGGTGCTCGACAACATGATGATCTTTGACCCCAAGCCGATCACCAACCCGCCCGGCACCAAGTCGGTCGAGTGGCTCAAGACGCTCGGGCCTGATTTCGTCAAGATGAACGTGCCCACCTTCAAGCACGGCGGCTGATCCAGGCCATCGCAGACCATGACGGCAGCGGCCCTGTTCCGGCCACTGCCGCCATGTCGATCCTTCTCACCATCAAGGTTCGGACATGGATTCCACCATCGCGATCCTCGCTGTTCTCGACGGGCTGAGCTATGCCGCACTGGTCTTTCTGGTGTCGGTCGGGCTCAGCCTGATCTTCGGCGTGCTGCGTATCGTCAATGTCGCGCATGGGTCGCTGTATGCCTACGGGGCCTATGCCGCTGCCACGCTCAGCCTCATGGTCGCGCCAATCTCGCCATGGCTGACCTTTCCCGCTCTTCTGGTCGCGTCGATCATTGTCGGCGTAGTGATCGGCGGGTTGATCGAGCGCTTCCTGCTCAGGCCCGTCTACGGACGGGAGGAGGTGCTGCAACTGCTGATCACCTTCGCGGTCTTCATGATCATGGACAACCTGCAGCGCCTGATCTGGGGTGTACAGCCGATCTTCGCCGCCGAGCCGCTGCGGCTCCTGCCCAACATCACCGTGATGGGCGTGGCCTACACATCCTATCAGGTGCTGCTGCTGCCCTTGCTGGCAGCGATCACGCTGGCAGGCCTGCGTTATTTTCTGCGCCACACCTTGTCCGGCGCGGTCATCCTCGCCGTCACCGAAGACCGGGAGGCCGCCACCGCCATCGGCATCGACGCACGCAAGGTCTTCCTCGTCACCTTCATGATCGGGGCATCGCTGGCGGCACTGGGCGGCGCACTGGCCTCGCCCACCACATCGCTGGTGCCGGGCATGGGCACGGACATGATCGTCCTGTCCTTCGCAGTTGCGGCTACCGCAGGGCTTGGGCAGATCGAGGGGGCTGCGGTGACGGCACTGATGATCGGGCTGGCCCGCGCCTTCGTGATCTACATCCAGCCGGAGTTCGAGGTGCTGGTGCCCTACCTCATCATGGTCATTGTCCTGCTCGTCAGGCCCATGGGGCTGTTCGGCGCAAGCCAGGTGAGGAAGATCTGATGAACCTCACCTTGCCCCGCATCGCGATCGGGCTTGCCGTGCTTGCGGCCATCATCATGCCGGTGATCATGCCGAGCTGGGCGACGCTGATCACGCTGATCCTCGCCAAGGGCATCGTGGTGCTGGGCATCATCATCCTGTTGCAGGCGGGCCAGGTCTCGTTCGGCCATGCCATGTTCTTCGGCATCGGGGCCTATGCGGTCGCGTTCTGGGGCAAATATGTCGGCCCCGGAGACCTTTTGCTGTTCCTCGTGATCGGCCCGGTGCTGTCCACGGTCTTCGGACTCGCCATCGGCCTGTTCATGGTGCGCTACCGCGAGATTTTCTTCGGCATGCTGAACCTCGCCTTCTCGATGGTGTTGTGGTCGCTGCTCGAGAAAATGTACCATTACACCAATGGTGCCGACGGCATCCGGGTGGCGCGCCCGACACTCGCCGGCATCGCCTTCACGCCGGAGACGTTCCAGTACGTGATGGTGTATCTCACGCTGGCGCTGGTGCTCGTCACCAGCTACGCCGTGCAGCGCTATCTCGACAGCCCCCTCGGGCACATGCTGCGGGCCATCAAGTCCAACGAGACACGGCTTGAATATCTTGGCGTATCAGCCCGCAAGGTCTTGCTCATCGGCTATGTCATTTCCGCCTTCCTCGGCGGGCTTGGCGGCGTGCTGGTGGCCGTGACCCAGCAGATCGCCACGCCTGAATTCGCGTACTGGACCAAGTCGGGCGAGTTCGTGTTCATCGCCATCCTGGGCGGCACGACCAGCGCTTTCGGTGCCTTCGCGGGCGCTGCGGTGTTCGAGTTCGTCAGGTTCTTCGCCGCCGCCAAGCTCGCCAATGCCTGGCAACTCATCCTTGGCGTGGTTCTCATCGTCATCATCATGTATGCGCCGGGGGGCCTGATCGGCCTGCTCAAGCGCAAACCGAAGCAGGGAGCGGCACCATGAGCCGTGTCCTGATCTCGGCACGGGGTCTCAAGATCCGCTTTGGCGGCGTGATCGCGGCTGACGGCATCGACCTTGACGTTATGGAAGGTGAGAACCTCGCGATCATCGGCCCGAACGGGGCTGGCAAGACCACGTTCCTCAACATGGCCACCGGCTATCTGAGGCCGCAGGCGGGCACCGTCAGCTTCCTGGGCAAGGACATCAC
>JANMHN010000137.1:0-2207 GCA_031375185.1 Allobosea sp.
GTCTCGCTCTATCTTCCGACCTGGCCGACCGACCGGTTCAGACGAGGCCAGTTCGGACTGGAATTGCACGGCGCTTCGCTGCCGCTTGAGACGCCACTCGTCCTGATAGGACGACAGGGTAACAAGCGTGTGGTCCTTGCCGCAGACGATGCCGCGCGGCAAGCTGGTCTGCACGTCGGCATGCCAGCCACCAAGGCGCAGGCGCTGGTCCCGGGTCTTGTCATCAAGGATGCGGAACCAGAGGTTGATCTCGCGGCGCTGGACCGGCTGGCGCTCTGGGCGCTACGCCGTTATGCGCCAATCGTCGCCGCCGATCCGCCGGATGGGCTGGTGATCAATGTCACAGGCGCCAGCCATCTCCATGGTGGCGAGGCTGCTATGCTCAAAGACATGATCGAGCGTTTGCATGCTGTCGGCATCACAGCACGCGCAGCCATCTCCGATACATGGGGTTCAGCGCATGGACTGGCGCGCTTTGTGGCGCGGCCCTCAATAGTTGTGCCTGCTGGGACAAGCGCAACAGCGATCCTTGATCTGCCCATTGCAGCATTGAGACTTGATGCTGGCATGGTGGTATCGCTGCGAACACTGGGCTTCGAGCGCATCGGTGAACTGACGGCCACTCCGCGTGCGCCTCTCACTCTGCGCTTTGGCCCGGAGATTGGCCGTCGGATCGATCAGGCGCTGGGACACGTGAGTGAGCCGATTGATCCGATCCGTCCGGGTGAACTGGTGTCGGCTCGCCGTAGCTTCGCCGAGCCGATCAGCGCAGCCGAAACCATCGCGCGCTACACGGCCAAGCTGGTGGTGGAACTTTGCGCCGCGATGGAAGCGCGCGGCCTTGGGGCAAAGCGTCTCGACCTGCTGCTGCAGTGCGTCGATGCAAGGATCGAAGCCATTCGCATCGGTACGGCCCTGCCGGTGCGGGATGCGAAGCGCTTGACGAGGCTGCTTTGCGACAAGATCGAGAGTATCGATCCGGGTTTTGGCATTGAGATCATGAGCCTGACCGCAACACTGGCCGAACCCTTCGGGCAGAAGCAGATGATCTCCTCGCTGACGGGGGTCCCTGATGCAGACGTTTCCGGCCTCATCGACATTCTCGCTAACCGTGTCGGCGAGGAACGGCTCTACCGCATCTCGCCGGTGGCGAGCGATGTGCCGGAGCGATCCATTGGCCGCATTGCCGCAATGGCACCGGACACAGGCGCGACCTGGCCCACCCATTGGCCGCGCCCGACACGGCTGCTGGCCACGCCCGAACCCATCGAGACCATGGCGCTCCTGCCAGATCATCCCCCGGTGACGTTTACCTGGCGTGGAAACCGCCGCCGGATCAAACGCGCCGACGGGCCGGAGCGCATCTTCGGCGAATGGTGGAAGCGCGACGCTGAACTGATTGCCGTCAGGGATTACTTTCAGGTGGAGGATGAGGCGGGGGAACGCTTCTGGATTTTCCGCGCGGGCGACGGTGAACATGCCGTCACTGGCTCGCAACGCTGGTTCCTCCACGGGATCTTCGCGTGATGACTGACGATGCGAGCCTGACCTGATGAGCGCTTCACCATGAACGTCGCCATGGAGCCTTCACCGTGAGCGGCGCACGCTATGCCGAGCTGCAGGTGACCTCGCATTTCTCGTTCCTGCGCGGCGCAAGTTCCTGCGAGGATCTGTTCGCGCGGGCCAAGGTTCTCGGCATCGAGGCGCTCGGCATCATTGATCGCAACAGCCTCGCCGGCATTGTCCGCGCCCATCAGGCCGCGAAGGACACCGGCATCCGCCTGATCGTAGGCTGCCGGCTTGATTTGACTGATGGCACATCTGTGCTGGTCTACCCGACCGACCGGCCCGCCTATGCGCGCCTGTGCCGTCTGCTGTCCTTCGGCAAGAAGCGCGCCGGCAAGGCCATGTGCCTGCTGGGTTGGTCCGATCTTGTAGCCTACGGCGAAGGCCTGATCGTGGTGCTGGTGCCGGATGAGGCCGACACCACCTGCGCCATGCGCCTGCGTCGCCTGCGCGAAAGCTTTCACAATTGCGCCTATCTGGCGTTGACCTTGCGCCGCCGCCCCAATGACCAGATGCGCCTGCATGAGCTATCCAGTCTGGCGGCCAAGGCCGGTGTGCCAACCGTCGTCACCAATGATGTGCTGTTCGATGTGACCGCCAAACGCATCCTGCAGGATGTCGTGACCTGCATCCGGCACAAC
>JANMHN010000154.1:0-11259 GCA_031375185.1 Allobosea sp.
GTGCCCTGCACGATGCCTTGCGTGCCGATGTAGATCCACGACCCAGCCGTCATCTGGCCGTACATCATCAGCCCGAGCTTATCGAGATGGTGGAAATGCTCCCAGTTGGCATAGGCCGGAACGAGGTTGGAGTTGGCGATCAGCACGCGCGGGGCATCCGCATGGGTGCGGAAAACGCCGACCGGCTTGCCTGATTGCACCAGTAATGTCTCGTCGCTTTCGAGGTTCTTCAGCGCATGGACGATGCGGTCAAAACTCTCCCAGTCGCGCGCGGCGCGTCCGATGCCGCCATAGACCACCAGTTCTTCCGGCTTTTCCGCCACCTCCGGATCAAGATTGTTCATCAGCATGCGCAAGGGCGCTTCCGTGGCCCAACTCTTGGCGTTGAGGGTCAAGCCACGCGGGCTTCTGATGATGCGTGAATTGTCGATGCGGGTCATGTCGTGGTCCTGCGTTGAGCGGCAGCGGCGTGAAGGGCTGCGTTGATGATCTGTGCCAGCGCCTCTTGCAGGGGTGCGGCCATGTCAGCCGAAAAGGTCCATGGCGGGCTCTCATCGGCAAGATAGCCGCGCATGGCGATCTCCATCTGGATCGCATGGACACCATCGCGCGGGCGACCGTAATGGCGCGTGATCCAGCCGCCCTTGAAGCGGCCATTGGCCACGCAGGACAGCCCGCTCTCGTGCATGGCGCGCTCTGCGGCGGCGTGGACGGCAGGGGCGCAGGAATTCACATTGTTGGTGCCAAGGTTGAGCAGCGGCAATGCGCCCTCGAACAGGCGCGGGATGACTGACGTGATCGAATGACAGTCATACAGCAGCACAAAGCCATGCTTCGCCTTGACCCGCGCGATCTCGCTGCGTAGCGCGTTGTGGTAGGGCTCGAAATAGGCCATGCGCCGCCGGATGATCTCGACCAGATCAGGCGGCGTTGTCCAGATGGGTTCGCCGCCAAATGTCGTGGTTGGCACAAGTTCGGTTGTCGACTGGCCCGGATAGAGCGACTGGCCAGATGGGTCACGGTTAAGGTCGATGACATAGCGCGACAGGTGCGCCTCGATGATCGAGGGCTTGAAACGGCTGGCGAAGGCATAAAGCTCGCGCATGTGCCAATCCGTGTCGGGTACCTCGCGTCCCGTCTCGTTGAGGGTCTCCCGCACCTCGCCCGGCACATGCGTGCCCGGATGCGGCATGGACAGGATCAGCGGGCTGTTGCCATGGATGAGCGTGAACGTGTTCATGCCGCAAGCTCTCCGGTATGAGCCTGGGCAATCATACGATCCTCATCCTGAGCCTGTCGAAGGATGCGTGCAGAGCAACCCCTTCTAAGGTCATCCTTCGACGGGCTCAGGATGAGGATCGTGCAAACTCGGCCCATCATTCCACCCTCAATCCATCCAGCACGTCCGCATGCGCGTTTCCAAGCGCCCCCGCCCTGACCAGCGCGGCGCAGGCTTCCATCTCGGCGGAAATCGCCCGGTCGCGGTCCAGAAAAGGCGAGACGGTCCGGATCGTGGCGAAGGCTTGCTGGAGCCGGGGCGAGGTTGCCAGCGGCTTGCGCATTTCCACCCCTTGCGCTGCCATCATGGCCTCGATGCCGATGATGCGCGAGAGGTTGTCGCACATCGGCCCCAGCCGCCGCGCGCCATGTGTCGCCATGGAGACATGGTCCTCCTGGTTGGCTGAGGTCGGGATCGTGTCGATCACGGCAGGCGCGGCCTTTTGGCGGTTTTCGGATGCCAAAGCCGCGCTGGCCACTTCCGCGATCATGAAACCGGAATGGAGGCCGGGCTCAAGGACAAGAAACGCAGGCAGCCCGGATAGCACCGGGTCAACCAGCATGGCGCAGCGCCTCTGGGCGATGTTGCCGACCTCGGTTGCGGCGAGTGCCAGCATGTCGGCGGCGAAGGCCACGGATTCGGCGTGGAAATTGCCGCCCGAGAGGATTTCGCCCGTCTCCAGCACGACCAGCGGGTTGTCGGTCACGGCATTGGCCTCGTCGCGCAGCATGGTGGCGGCGGAGCGTATCACGTCGAGCGCCGCTCCCATGACCTGCGGTTGGCAGCGGATGGAATAGGGGTCCTGCACACGCGGATCGTCGGAAAGATGCGAGCGGCGGATGACGCTGTCCGCCATCATGGCGCGCAGGGCATCCGCCACCATGATCTGACCCGGCTGGCGGCGCAGGGCATGGATGGCAGGGTGAAACGGCGTGTCGGACCCCATGATCGCATCGGTGGACAGCGCGCCGGTGACGATGGCCGCAGCAAAGCAGCGTTCCAGCGCGAACAGTCCGTGAAGCGCCAGCGCGGTGGAGACCTGCGTGCCGTTGAGCAGCGCGAGGCCCTCCTTTGGGCCAAGCTCCACGGGCACAAGGCTCGCGCGTGCCAGCGCTTCGCCGCCAGCCATGCGCACGCCGTCCAGCACAGCCTCGCCCTCGCCGATCAGCACGGCGGCGAGATGGGCGAGCGGCGCGAGATCGCCCGATGCACCGACCGAGCCTTGCGCCGGGATGACCGGCAGGACGCCCAGGCGCAGCATCTCGACCAGCAGCCGCACGGTCGCGGCCTGTACGCCGGATGCGCCCTGCGCCAGGCTTGCGAGCTTGAGGCCCATGACCAGCCGCACCACCGGCTCCGGCAGCGCATCGCCCACACCGGCGCAATGCGAGCGCACGATGTTGACCTGCAGCTCCTTCAGCTTCTCGACCGGAATGCGGATCGACGCCAGCTTGCCGAAGCCGGTGTTGACGCCGTAGACCGCATCGTTGCCGCGCGCGGCCCGCAAGAGAATGGCGTGGCCCTTCTCGATCAAGGGCCAGAAGGCTGCATCAAGCTGAAGCGCCGCACCGCCATGGACCGCACGCCAGAGGGCGAGGTTTGTCTCGCCGGGGGTGAGGAGAAGGGCAGTCATAAAAGAGCTTTCGTGGTGTCATCCCCGGCGCGCCAACGGCGCGGGAAGGGGATCCAAATTGCTTTATCGGCATGATGGATCCCCTTCCAGGCCCGTTGGGCCGCCGGAGATAACACCATCGCAATGTTGATCATCACATTCCCCTCCATACCCGCTGCCACAGCGGGTTGAACCCGATGCGGTAGCACAACTCGGCCGGGCGCTTGATGTCCCAGATCGCGAGATCGCAGGACTTGCCGACCTCCAGCGTGCCGGCCTCAGCGCTCATGCCAAGGGCTTGCGCCGCATGGCGGGTCACGCCCAGCAGCGCTTCTTCTGGTGTGAGGCGAAACAGCGTGCAGGCCATGTTGAGCGCAAGCAGCAGCGAGGTCATAGGCGAGGAGCCGGGGTTGCAATCGGTCGCGAGGGCCATTCTGCAACCCGCCTTCCGCAACAGATCGACCGGCGGCAGTTTCGTTTCGCGGATGAAATAGAACGCGCCGGGCAGCAGCACCGCGACCGTTCCGGCCTTTGCCATGGCCTCGGCGCCAGCCTCGTCCAGATATTCAAGATGGTCAGCGGACAACGCGCCATGGCTGGCTGCCAGCGCGGCCCCGCCCATGGCGGAGAGTTGCTCGGCGTGTATCTTGACGGGCAGTCCACACCGTTTCGCGAACGCAAAAACCCGGCGGGTCTGATCAAGATCGAAGGCGATGTTTTCGGTGAACACATCGACAGCGTCCGCGAAGCCGGTCTGCGTGAGAGCAGCGTGAGCCGCATCGCCCAGAACGGCGTCGAGATAACCGTCCGGATCGCCCTTGAACTCTGGTGGCACGGCATGGGCGGCCAGGTACGTCGTCCGCACGTTCACGCTGCGCTCTGCTCCAAGCCTGCGCGCGACCTTGAGCTGCCTGAGTTCGTGGTCCAGCGCCAGCCCATAACCCGACTTGATCTCGATTGTTGTGACGCCTTCCGCCATCAGCGCGCCAAGCCGCCTGTCCGCTGTGGCGAACAGCTTGGCCTCGCTGGCGTCGCGGGTGGCTGTCACGGTGGAGATGATTCCGCCTCCGGCGCGGGCGATCTCCTCATAGCTCGCACCCTTGAGCCGCATCTCGAATTCGTGGGAGCGGTCGCCGCCATGAACAAGATGGGTGTGGCAATCGACCAGCCCCGGCGTGATCCAGCGAGCTTCGCAATCGACGGCGTCTGCATGTGGATGCGGCGGCAAGCCGTCCTCAGGACCGACATAGGCGATGTGGCCACTCATGTCCGCCGCGACTGCGCCACGCTCGATCACACCCAGGCCCGGCAGCCTCGCATCCATGGTGGCCAGCCGGGCATTGCGCCAGACCTTGCTGATTGTCACGACACTCAAACCCGGTTCCACATGCTCGCCATGCCTGGACGATATGCTATCGATGCGCTGGCGCAAGGGGATGCGCATCTCGAAGCCAAGACCTGCAAGGACCACGGATGCCGACACTTCACCTCGAACAGGCGCTGATCAAGGGCCAGATCGCGCACAATGTCAGCGTATCGGTCAGATCAGGCCGTTTTGCCACTGTTATGGCTGACAGCCAGCCTTCACGCGGAGCCACCCGCATCAGCGGCCTGACCTTGCCGGGCATGCCCAACCTGCATAGCCACGCCTTCCAGCGCGGCATGGCCGGATTGGGCGAGATGCGCGGCGCAAGCGATGATTCGTTCTGGACATGGCGCGAGGTGATGTACCGTTTTCTTGACCGGCTGACGCCTGACGATGTGGCCGCCATCGCAGCCCAAGCCTACATCGAGATGCTGGAGAGCGGCTTCACCAGTGTCTGCGAGTTCCACTACCTGCACCATGACATCGATGGGCGGCCATATGCCGACCTAGCGGCCATGGCCGCTGCCATCGCGCAGGCGGCTGGCGAAACCGATATCGGTCTCACGCTTCTGCCGGTGCTCTACCGTTTTGGTGGCTTCGGAGCGCAGGAGCCAGGCCATGGCCAGCGGCGCTTCATCAATGCTCCCGACGCGTTCGCCACGCTGCTTGCAGCCTCGCGCAAGGTCGTGGCCCGGCTTGATGATGCGGTCGTCGGCATCGCTCCCCATTCGCTGCGGGCGGTGGCGGACAGCGATCTCGATCTCGTCAGGAGCCTCGCAGGCAGCGCGCCCATCCACCTGCACATCGCCGAGCAGGAGAAGGAAGTGGCGGACTGCCTCGCCTGGTCGGGCCAGCGCCCAGTCGAGTGGCTGCGGGACCATGTGGGTCTGAGCCCGCAATGGTGCCTAATCCATGCCACGCACCTGTCGCCCGCCGAGCGGGACGGCATGGCCGATGACGGCACGATTGCCGGTCTTTGTCCCATGACGGAAGCCAATCTTGGTGACGGCATCTTTGATGGCGTTGCGTTTGCTGAAGCTGGCGGCCGCTATGGCGTCGGCACGGATTCCAATATCCAGATCGGTGTGGCAGCGGAGTTGAGGCAGCTCGAGTACTCGCAACGTCTGCGCGACCGCCGCCGGGCACGCCTTGCGCCGGTTGGCGGCTCTGTCGGCGTCGCGCTCTACAGCGCGGCCTTGAGCGGCGGTGCGCAAGCCAGCGGCCGCGCCATAGGGTCCATCGAGCCTGGCCTGCGCGCCGATCTTGTGACGCTCGACGGCGACCATCCGGCACTGGCGGGCCGCACAGGCGATGCGCTTCTGGACAGCGCGATTTTTGCCGCATCGGAACTGCCTGTCAAAGAGGTGCGGGTTGGCGGCAAGCTGGTGGTCAGCGAAGGCCGGCACTTGCACCGCGATGTGGTGCGCCAGCGTTTCGCCTCCGTCATGCGTCGTGTCCTGTCCTGAACATCTGCCTGTTGAGGGCCCGCGCCTTGCGACCACAGCATGATGGTGTGGTCCTGGTGAGGAGGGTGTTCCGTTTCGGGACACATCCGATGCCAGAATGAGGCGGAGTGATAACGGCATGGGCGGACATCACATGGCATCGTCAGGCGCGCGGCTCGCATGGGCGGATGTCGCCAAGGGCATCAGCATCATCCTTGTGGTGATGATGCATTCGGTACTTGGAACCCACGAAGCCATGCATGGGACGGGCTGGCTCGGGCCGGTCGTCGAGTTTGCCAAGCCGTTCCGCATTCCAGCCTTTTTCCTGCTGGCAGGGTTCTTCTTCGCCGGCATGATGCAGCGCTCCTGGGGCGAGGTGCTCGAAAGGCGTGTTCTGCATTTCGTCTATTTCCTGGTGCTGTGGTCCTTCATACTGCTGGTGGTCAAAGGCGGGTTCCTGACGTTTGGCGGCCCTGCCGCTGCCCTTAAATGGGCCGCCATGTCGCTGATCGAGCCGTCAGGATCGCTTTGGTTCATCCATGCGCTGGCCCTGTTTGCCGTCATGGCGCGGCTGACAGCTTCCATCCCAGCGTTGTCCGTGCTGGTCGCGGCGGCCATCCTGCACCTTGCCGCGCCGGAAACCGGCTGGACACTGGCGGACGAGTTTGCAAGCCGCTTCGTGTTCTTCATCGTCGGCTGCCGTTTTGCGCCGATGGTGGCCGATTTTGCCGAAGATGCACGTTCAAAGACCGGCATGTCGCTCGCCATGGTCCTGATCACAGCCCTGATGACGGCCATCGCTGTCTGGCCTGGATATCTTGGCCTGTCCGTGAGTGCATTGACCGCAGGATCCATCGTGAGCCTCATTCTGGGGTTGTTCGGAGCGTTGTCACTGGTCATCGTTGCCGTGCATCTGGCGCGCTTCCGCTTCAGCTCCATCCTGAGTGCCTTGGGCCGGAAGTCGCTCGTCATCTATCTGGCCTTCACCATCCCCATGGCGGCCACCCGCATGGTTCTGGTCAAGACAGGTTTCATCACCGATATCGGGCTTGTGTCGCTGATCGTGACCATGGTGGCCATTGCCGGACCCGTGCTGATGGAGCTGGTGGCGCGCCGGGCGCGGGTATCGTTCCTGTTCGAGCGGCCGGGCTGGGTCAGGCTGAAGGAGCGGCGTGCGGTGCCCCGCCTTCAGACGGCATGACACGCTCTCATCACAGGAAGCTGGCCCGTCACAGGAAGCTGGCAATGTCACCAAGCGGTTTTCGCGAGATGGCAGGCACACGCGTGCCCGCCGCCGGATAGCCGACAACGAGAAGGATCAGCGCCTTCTCGTTGTCGGGCCGCCCGCAAATCTCGTTGAGAAAACCCATCGGCGCAGGCGTGTGGGTGAGCGTGGCCAGCCCGGCCTGATGCAGGCTCGCGATCAGCAGGCCGGTGGCGATGCCGACCGATTCAGGCACGTAGTAGTGCTTCACGCGTCCGCCCTTGGCATCATGCCCCCAGCGTTGCGCAAAGATCACGATCAGCCAGGGTGCATGTTCCAGAAACGGCTTGCTGGCATCGGTGCCAAGATGTGCCAATGCACTCAACCATTCTTTGCCCGCGCGGCCGGCATAAAAAGCGCGCTCCTCTTCTTCGGCGCCTTTGCGGATGCGGGCTTTGGCGGTTTGCGTGCTGATGCAGACAAATGTCCACGGCTGCTGGTTTGCGCCTGAAGGGGCGGTGCCGGCCGTCATCACTGCCGTCTCGATCAGTTCGCGCGGCACGGCCCGGTCCGAGAACTCCCGCACACTGCGCCTGCGCTGCATGATGGCATGGAAGGCCTTGGCGTTGGCCAGCATCTCGGTGGGGGGAAGCACGTGAAACAGCAGCTGAATCGTGGCGTGGGGCTCGGGCATGGTGCGCATCATAAATGCCCCGAAACGGGCCGCAATGCTTCAACGACAATCGGGTGTCATCCCTGGCGCGCTTTGTTGCGCGCCGGGGATGACACTTAAGGTGCTGGCACGCCACAACTCGGCATGGACCCGCGCCGCCACGCGCATTATGGTCCGGCCATGACTGATGCAGCGCCTGCCATTTCGCCCGATGACCACCTCGTCCTTGTCGACGGCTCGGGCTATATCTTCCGTGCATATCATGCGCTGCCGCCGCTGACGCGCAAGTCCGACGGCTTGCCTGTGGGAGCGGTCGCCGGCTTCTGCAACATGCTGTGGCGGCTGCTGCGCGACAAGATCGACGGGGAGAAGGCAACGCACATCGCCGTCATCTTTGATGCCTCGTCGGACACGTTCCGCAACCGGATCTACGATCAGTACAAGGCGAACCGCACCGAGCCGCCGGAGGATCTGCGCCCGCAGTTCCAGCTCATCCGCGCCGCGACACGCGCCTTCGATCTGCCCTCCATCGAGATGAAGGGCTATGAGGCCGATGACCTGATCGCCACCTATGCCCGCATCGCTGCGGAGGCTGGCGCGAACGTCACCATCATTTCGTCCGACAAGGATCTGATGCAGCTCATCAATGAGCGCGTCACCATGTTCGACACGATGAAGGACAAGCGCATCGATGAGCCGGAGGTAATCGAGAAATTCGGCGTGCCGCCCGGCAAGGTGGTCGAGGTGCAGTCCCTGTCGGGCGATTCGGTTGACAACGTGCCCGGCGTGCCCGGCATCGGCATCAAGACGGCGGCCCAGCTTGTCGCGGAGTATGGCGACCTCGAAGGCATCCTCGCCGCTGCCCTGGCAGGCAAGATCACCCAGACCAAGCGGCGCGAATCCCTGATCGAGCATGCCGAAAAGGCCCGCATCTCGAAGAAGCTGGTGCTGCTGGATGCCCATGTGCCGCTGGAGGTGCCCATGGCCGACCTGCGCGTGGCCACTCCCGATCCGCGCAACCTGATCGCCTTCCTGAAAGCCATGGAGTTCAACACCACCACCCGCCGGGTGGCCGAGGCCTACGATGCCGATGCCGGTGCCATTGATCCGGCTGCTGATTACGCCATGCGCGGCGCTGGAACCGGCTGGGGCGAGGGCGCAGCACCTGCTCCGGGCGGCCCGGACGAGAATGGTGCTGCCCCTCCAGGTGCCGCTGATAGCCCCGCCGCGAAGTCGGCCCTGTCCGGCACCAGCGCCAGCCGCCATGCCGAGCAGGTGGCTGAGGCTGTGAAAGCCACGCCCGTCAATCGTGAGGCCTATGAATGCGTGCGCGCTGCGTCCCGTTTGCGTGAATGGGTTGCCATGGCGCGCGAGGCGGGCGTGGTGGCCGTCGATACCGAAACCACGGCGCTGGATGCCATGACGGCCGATCTGGTCGGCATATCGCTCGCCATCGCGCCGAATGTCGCCTGCTATGTTCCGTTCATCCACAGGGGCGGGGCTGATCTGTTTGGCTCCGGACTGGAGCCGGACCAGATACCCGTCGCCGAGGCTGTCGCGATCCTGAAGCCGCTGTTGGAAGATCCCGGCGTCCTCAAGATCGGCCAGAACCTCAAATACGACTGGCTGCTGTTGTCCCGCCACGGCATCGAGATCACGCCTGGCGACGACACCATGCTGATGAGCTATGTGCTGGATGCCGGCATCAACAATCATGGCATGGACAAGCTGGCAGAGGTCCATCTCGGCCACGCCACGATTCCCTTCAGCGAGGTGGCCGGCACCGGCAAGGCGATGATCACCTTCGACCGCGTGCCGATCGCCAAGGCCACGGCCTATGCAGCGGAAGATGCCGATGTGACGCTGCGCCTCTGGCGCATCTTCAAGGCAAGGCTGGCTGCCAGCGGCCGGCAATCGGTCTACGACACGCTGGAGAAGCCGCTCGTGCCAGTGCTCGCCCGCATGGAGCGGCGCGGCGTCGCCATCGACCGGCAAATCCTGTCGCGCCTGTCAGGCGAGTTCGCCCAGAAGGCGGCGGCACTCGAAGACGAAATCCAGGAGATCGTCGGCGAGAAATTCAATGTCGGCTCGCCCAAACAGCTTGGCGATATCCTGTTCGGCAAGATGGGCCTGCCCGGCGGCAAAAAAACCGCCACCGGCCAGTGGGCCACGGGCGCGGGCGCGCTGGAAGACCTGGCCGAACAGGGCCACGCCCTGCCATCGCGCATCCTCGACTGGCGGCAGCACACCAAGCTGAAATCCACCTACACCGATGCCCTGCCGACCTATGTGAATGCGCAGACGCACCGCATCCACACCTCGTTTTCGCTGGCGGCCACCACCACGGGGCGGCTGTCATCGTCCGATCCCAACCTGCAGAACATCCCGGTGCGCAATGCCGAAGGTCGGCAGATCCGCACCGCCTTCATTCCCGAGAAAGGCATGAAGCTGATCTCGGCGGATTACAGCCAGATCGAACTCAGGCTGCTGGCGCACATTGCCGACATACCCCAGCTTCGGCAGGCCTTTGCCGACGGCATCGACATTCACGCCATGACGGCATCCGAGATGTTCGGCGTGCCGGTGAAAGACATGCCCCCCGAGGTGCGCCGCCGGGCGAAAGCGATCAATTTCGGCATCATTTATGGGATTTCCGCTTTCGGTCTTGCCAACCAGCTTGGCATCGGGCGTGAGGAGGCCGGGGCCTATATCAAGAAGTATTTCGAGCGCTTCCCCGGCATCCGCGCCTACATGGACGAAACCAAACTGTTTGTGCGCACGCATGGTCATGTCGCGACGATTTTCGGGCGCATCTGCCACTATCCCGATGCGTCATCCTCCAATCCGCAGATGCGCGCCTTTGTCGAGAGGCAGGCGATCAATGCGCCCATCCAGGGTTCCGCCTCGGACATCATCCGTCGCGCCATGATCCGCATGGACGATGCGCTGGCTGACGCGCGGCTCAACGTGCGCATGCTGCTGCAGGTGCATGACGAACTGGTGTTCGAGGCCCCTGAAAGCGAGGTCGAGCGCGCCCTGCCGATCATTCGCAAGGTGATGATCGACGCGCCGCTGCCTGCGCTGAGCCTGAAGGTGCCGCTTCAGGTGGATGCACGCGCCGCGAGCAACTGGGACGAGGCACATTGACTGCAACCTGGGGCAAGCCCTCACGCTTTCGTCACACGCCGCATGGTGAGGTTGATCCGTCCGCCCTGGGGCAGCAGCGTCGACGTGCCCGGAATGATCCGGTCAATGCCGTGAAAGGCAAGGCGCGCAGGTCCGCCAAAGCTCAGTGCATCGCCTGATTGCAGCTTGACCGACAGGGTCGGCCCGCCACGTGTGGTGCTGCCAACCCGGAAGACGCCCGTGTCACCCAGTGAGATCGACAGCACCGGCGCAGCGAAATCCTCTTCGTCATGGTCTTGGTGCAAGCCCATTTTTGCCGTGCTTTCATAGAAGTTCACCAGGCACGCCTCGGGCTGATGCGGATAGTCAGCGAGATCCTCCCAGGCACGCGCCAGCACGTCCGGCATCGGCGGCCAGGGCATGCCGGTTTCGGGGTGGAGCGGCTGGTAGCGATAACCATTGGCATCCGAGACCCAGCCAAGCGCGCCGCAATTGGTCATCTTCACGGAAAACGGCTTGCCGGTCTTCGGCATGCGCGGCGTGAAGAACGGCGC
>JANMHN010000175.1:0-5300 GCA_031375185.1 Allobosea sp.
CGCGAGCGCCAGAATGCCGACACCGGTGATGCCCCAGCCGATCAGAATTGCTAGCGGCCCTGCGCCAGCCGCCATGTTCTGCGGCAGGCTGAACACGCCCGAGCCCACCATCGAGCCGATGACCATGGCCGTGAGCGCGCCAAGGCGCAGCTTGCGTGATGTGTCAGGCTTCGCAGCGGCGATGCTGATGGCGGAGGGCGTGGCAATGGTCATGAGGTCAAGTCCTCGCGTTGAATGCTGGTAAAAACCGAAGCGACAATCTTGGTCTTTGAGAAATCGGAATGCTTTGCTTGCGGTCTGAAATGGTCACGGCGATGCGCCGTTCAGTCGGCACGCCATCGAACTGCTCTTCGTCCGCATCGGCATCGGCGCGTGTGGCATGGACAATGCCATCGCGGTGGTTTGGTGGTGAATAGAGCGTGTAGAGCTTCAACGGCTCTTTGCCGGTGTTGATGATGTTGTGCCGTGTGCCGGCCGGAACCAGGACAGCAAAACCTGCACTGACAGGCGTACGCACATCATCAAGGACAGCGTGCCCGATGCCTTCCTCAACCCGAAAGAACTGGTCGAGCGTGTGTACTTCCATGCCGATGTCCTCGCCGGGCTTCAGCGACATCACGACCAGTTGGCAATGAAGCGCGGTGTAGAGCACTTGCCGAAAGTTCACGTTTTCGGATGCGGTGACCTCGATGTTTTTGACGAAACCCTTCATGCGTAACCCTCGATTGGCGATGCTCCATCACGTGGTATCGGGCAGGAGGTGGACCGATGCCCTGCGAGCTTGGACGCCGCGACGATGCTGCGGACAGTCGTACCAAGCTGGGGTGAAGCCGGAAGGTTCGGAATCTACGCAGAGATGTCAGCCGCATGGCCGATGCCCACAGGCATATGTGTTGCTCAAGTCAAATGAGTAGTTTCCGAATTTGACGGAAACACCCGGGTTACGGCTAAACTTCGATGTCAATCGTCGAGTTCTTTGCGCGATGTTCGTGGAAGGTCCCAGTACCACCGCGATCACATCTGCCCTGATTGGAAACCATTATGTCGCACAACAACGAACTCACCGTTACCCGGCAAATCAACGCCCCGCGCAATATTGTTTGGCGTTGTTGGACAGAGCCGACACTTCTCAAGCAATGGTATTGCCCTAAACCTTGGAAAGTAACGCAAGCGGAGATTGATCTGCGTCCCGGTGGTCGCATGAATACTGTGCTGGAAGGACCAAGCGGTGAAAAACATGACAAAAAGGGAGTGTTCTTGGAGATCGTTCCGATGGAACGCTTGATCTTCACCGATGCATTCACCGAGGGCTTCATCCCTCAGGAAAAGCCGTTCATGGTCGGTGTCATGTATCTGTCAGATGATATTGCCGAAGGCACAACAATGCAGTGGAGCGCACGACACTGGAGTGCGGAAGACATGGCCAGACATGAAAACATGGGCTTCCATGACGGGTGGTCTGCGGCGGCAGCGCAGCTTGCTGACTTGGCCAGGCATATTGCCGCCGAAGCTGCCGGATAAGCCTGATGCTCTGCACCTTCGCCATCGACGGACTTCCTCGTGACCATCGGGAGATACTATGAAGCCACTCAAAACCTGGGCCTTGATCGCGGACGGCGCACGTGCGCGCATCCTCGTGAACAATGGCCCTGCCCACGACGATGCGCATCACGGCTCGCAAGGCCAAGCGCTCCCCCAGCATGACTGGATGCCGGTCGACGGGCTTGTCTTCGAAGGCAACCATTCTGCCACGCATGACCTGGTGACGGATCGCCAGGGACGCAGCTTCAGTTCGATGGGGTCACGGCGCTCGGCCATCGAAGCGAAGACTGACCCACATCGGGACCAGAAAACGAAGTTTGCCATTCACCTTGCCGAGATCCTTGCGCAGCAGCTTCATGCCGGGGCCTACCATCGCCTGATCATCGCAGCCCCGCCTGCAACCCTTGGTGATCTGCGCAGCGCGATTTCGGACAAGGTCCGCGCGACCATCGTTGCGGAATTCGCGCATGACCTGACGAAGGTGCCGAACCACGAGATAGGCGCTCATCTGAAACCAATTCCGTTGTGAGGTGTGGTTTGGGCAAAGATCGCTCTACGTCATCCTTGCAATGAACATGGCCAGCACTGCCACTTACGACCATTGGGGTGTGATTGTCGGCTCCGGTCCGCGCTGCGGAATTTCGGACGGCGCTTCGGGCGGCATCTCCTGAGGCTGAGGAGTATCGGGTTCGGGCTCGACCGCTGGAAATTCAAGCGGCGCAGGCGGGATGTTGGGCTTCTCGCCGGGCTGCGGTGGATCGCCACTCGTGAACAGATGCGTCATGTCTATCTCCAGTTGGATTTGGTGTGCGCCGCTGATGAGGGGTGCATGCCGCGCATCGGGCTCATGGGCTTTGCAGGTTTGCTTGCCATTGTGGCCCGTCGCGCCAACCGGCCTCCGGATTTGCCTCCGCCGTCATGCTTGTTGACACTGGCCCAGGCGCGGGCCTCCGGGATTTCGCGCTTTTCGCAAGTGTTCGCAAGGTGGTCGGTAGTGTGCTTCTGATCGTCGAGATATCCCACAGCATGATCTGGACCTTTCTTGTGCTCTTCAAAATTGGCGTGATCGGCGGCCTCAAGCCATCGTGTATGGATGACCTGAGCGGCTGAAGCCGATGAACACGGTATGGGCTGCCGTTCCCGGTTCAAGGCGATGGGCTTGCAGCAGGCGGGAGCGAACCGCTGTGAGGAGAACACCGCTGACAAGCGCCGTCTGAGGATCATCAGTGATCAGCGTGTGCCGCTCAATGCCGAGCTGCCAGAGTGTGTCCGCGGCGTTCGCCGCCAACTGTTCGAGGCAGTCTGCAGCGAAATCCATCAGATCAATGCGCCGATGGGCGGTGTAGGCGTGAAGTTCATCTGCAATCGCCGGATCGATCCGCTGAAGCAGCGCCGTGGCCGAGACATGTCTTGTCTGCAGAGCCGCGATCAGGTCTCGCAATCTCATGGTCTCATCACTGCGATCGCGCTGAAATCTGCTCCCAGCATGCGTCCTTCGGGTCATGACGTCTGCTCGGCAACACCAGCTTTCGAGAATATTGACGCCGCACCGATCGCAATCCAGCAAACGCCAGCAAAAACAAGATCAACGCTCAGGAAAACGCCCAGAATGTAGAGGCTGGACATCGGCCATTGCGAGAGCACCATGACGCCCAGAAGTGTGGTAACCAATGCCGAAAAAGCCATCCACCACCACCGGCGGTCGGTTCGCATCTGAAACGACAGAACCAGGCGCACGGTTCCTGCAGCGATGAGCGACGCGCCCAGCATCAATGTGAGCACGCCTGCGGCGAGCAATGGATTGAAGAACGCAAACAAGCCGGCGACGATGTAGAGGGCTCCGAGGAGCACCCATGTCAGCTTGCGGCGTGTGGATCGTGACTGAAAACCCAGGGCAATCTCGGCAACACCCGCCATGACCATGCTGATCGCCACGAAATAGACCGAGACGATCGTGGCTGTCACGACGCTCATGAAGGCGAAGGCTCCCAGCACAACGAGCAAGGCACCAAAGATAGCCAGCCAGATAGGCTTAATTGGCGTCATCGGCTTGTCAGCATCACGAAACAACGTCCGGTCTGCGGGAATGGTTGGGTTGGCATCCATCTTCTGTCCTCGCGATTGGCGGTTGATCGCTTGATGAAAAACGCTCGGATGAACGGATCGTTCCAAAGGCTGGATTGTCCAAGGTTGAACCGGCCCTGGTCAGGCTCGCTCCGAGACTATTGGTGGAATGGTCACGGCGCTTTGAAACAACGTAGCCAGAACGTCCACGGCGCAAAAGGTTCGGAAACTACGCAATTGACGTGCCTTCCACTCGGATGTTGGGCGAGACGTTGCCTGGGTCACATCGGCTGAATGGCGGCATGGGTAGTTTCCGGCCCTGCCGATGCCGCATGCTTGAGGCCTATGATGAACATGTCGCGTGTCGCGGCCCATTGGCCTGCCAAACTCAGGACAGATCAGCCATACTGATTGTCCAGTTCGCCGCATCGTTGATGGTTCTACCAACCAGAATTGGGAGCACCATGATGAGAGCACGATCGATCGCGACGGGATTTCTCGCGGCCTGCAGCGCTTTGGCGTTGTCCGCTGCCTCGGCCCAGGACGCCATTCACGGTATCCCCATCATCGAGAGGCTCGATGTTGAAGCGTTGCCGCGGGGCAAAGTCCATCATTTCTGGTTCAAGGGCATGGACACCAATGTCGGGCAGTCCTGGTATATCCCGGTCATTGTCAACCGCGGCAAGGAAGCTGGACCGCGCCTGCTCCTGAATTCGGGCGTGCATGGCGATGAACTCAACGGCATCCGCGTCGTGCAGCTCGTGGCGCACGAGATCGACCCACAGAAGCTGACCGGCACGATCATCGGTATTCCCGGCTTGAACATTCCGGGCATGCTGCATGGCAACCGCAACTACATCATGTCCGATGACGGCGGTTCGGCGGCGAACCTCAACAGGGCAATGCCCGGGGACGAAATGAAAGGCGATGCGACGAACCGGTTTGCAGGCCGCGTCTGGCAGAAGCTCTGGATGGGAAATGTCGACTATGTCATCGACCTGCATTCCCAAAGCCGCGGAACGGCCTATCCGACATTTGTCTACGCAGACCCGCGCAATGAGAAGGTGCGCATGCTCGCAGAGATGATCGCGCCGGACATCATCAAGTATGACACCGGCGAAAAGGGCAGCGTCGAAACGGAATTCGTGCGGGCCAACATTCCAGCGGTGACATATGAAATTGGTCGCGCCGGGGTCTGGCAGCAGGATCTGATCGATCGCAGCGTACTGGGTGTCCACCGCGTCATGACTGCACTCAAGATGATCGAAGGCTCCGCAACCGATGCTCCACCCGCGACAAAGCCGTTTCTCGGCAATGAGAACACATCACTGAGGGCAACGGTCGGCGGTTTCGTAGAGTTCAAGGTTGGCCTGCTCGATGTTGTCACGACAGGTCAACTCCTCGCCCGCCAGATGGATGCATTCGGGAAAATTGTTGCAGAGTACAAAGCCCCGCATGATGGCAAGGTTCTCTCAGTCGGCAATGAGCCGGTGCGTGAGCCGGGCGGCCTGATCGTGCGCCTCATCCGCTGGAACCCGTCCGAGGCATGCAAACTCGGCTGCTGAATGTTGTGGTGCAACTTCCGTCAGTTCGGTTGCACCATTCGCCCATCGACCACTTCGACAATCCGGTCGCACCGTTTGGCAAGTTCGAGATTGTGCGTCACGATCAGAAAGGTCGTGCCGCTTTCGACG
>JANMHN010000176.1:0-2791 GCA_031375185.1 Allobosea sp.
GGGCGCTGCGCGTCGATCCGGCCTTCACCTACCTGCAGGTGCTGTATCCCTATCCGGACGTGGTCGATCTGGCGACGCGCATCCACGAGAGGCTCGGCGACGAAGTGCCCGCTCATCTCGAGTTCGTGCGTTTCGATGGCAAGGTCACGGCGTTCGGCCTGCCTCTGGTGCGCTTCACCACGGAAGAGCGGCTGGAGGAAATCGTTGCCATTCATGAACAGATGGGCGCGCCGATCTTCAATCCTCACCGCTACACGCTTGAAGAAGGCGGCATGAAGCAGACCGACGACATCCAGCTTGGCTTCAAGAAGGAAGCGGACCCAAAGGGCTTGCTCAACCCCGGCAAGATGATCGCGTGGGAAGACCCATCCTACGACTACAAATCCGGCAAGACCTTCCTGTTCCGCTCCCTGTCCGAAGCCGGTGTGAGCGGCTGATGCGCGTCCTCGTGGTCCACGCTCACCCGAATCCTGAAAGCTACAACGCGGCGCTGTTCCGGCGCACCGTCGATGGCTTGCAGGCACGTGGCCATGAGGTTGATGCCTGCGACTTGCACGAGGAGGACTTCCAGCCCGTGCTGACGCGAGAGGAGCGGGTGGGCTATCACGCCATCCCGGCCAATCGGTCACCGGTCGAAAGCCATGTGCGGCGGCTTGAGCAGGCGGAAGCGCTGGTGCTGGTCTATCCGGTCTGGAACTTCGGCCTGCCGGCCATCCTCAAGGGCTATTTCGACCGCGTCTTCCTGCCTGGCGTCAGCTTCAAGCTGGTCGAGGGACGCGTGCAGCCCAATCTGCGCCACATCCGGAAATTGATGGTGGTGACGAGCTATGGCGGGCCGCACTGGCGGGCTTTCCTGGTCGGCGACCCGCCGCGCAAATATGCGACCCGTGTGCTCAGGGCCTTGATCAAGCCGACCGCGTCGATGCGATACCTCGCCCATTATGACATGAACCGCTCGACCGATGCGACGCGGGCTGCTTTCATGGCCGATCTCGACAAGGCGCTGGCAGGGTTCTGAACATGCGTGTCCTTGTGGTCTATGCGCACCCGTGTGACGAGAGTTTCAACGCCGCGCTGCGCGAGGGGGCCATCGCGGCATTGGCCGAGGCAGGGCACGAAATACGACTGCTTGATCTTTACGCAATGGGCTTCGACCCCGTCCTCAGCGCACAGGGCCGCCGTGACTATCATACGCCGGGCGAGAACGAGGCTGGCGTTGAAGACCATCTCGGACATCTCAGGTGGTGCGAGGCGCTGATCTTCATCTACCCCACCTGGTGGTATGGCCCGCCCGCCATGCTCAAGGGTTGGCTGGACAGGGTCTGGATACCGCATGCCACCTTCCGCATGCCCGAACCGAACAGGCCGATCGGCAGGGTGTTGACCAACATTCGCATCATCGGCGCGATCTCGACGCTCGGCAGCCCGAAATGGTGGTGGTGGATCATGGGTGCCCCTGGCAGGCGGACTCTGCTCACAGGCCTTTCGGTGCTGTGTGCCCCGCGCTGCAAGACCTTCTGGCTGGCCCTGCACCAGATGGACTCGCAGGGTCAGGCCAGCCGCACCGATTTCCTTGCCCGCGTGAAACACAAGCTGCGCCATCTGGCCTGAAATCAGGCCAGATGGTAGCTAAAGCGCCGTCATCAAGCTGTCATTGTTCGTCGGCTAGTTGCACGGCGAATGAACCGGAACGTGTGATCATGCCGGTTTACAGCCTTGGGGGCCCGTCATGAGTGTCAAATCCGAGAAAAGCGTCGGCAGGCTCCTGATCCTCGCCTCGCGGCTGCACCGCGCCCGCATCGGCGAGAAACTGCAGAAGCTGTCCCTGTTTCCCGGCCAGGAGCAGGTGCTGGAAGTGCTGGCCAAGGACGGCGCGATGCCCATGGGCGAACTGGCCGCCAAGCTCAATGTGCGCCCGCCCACCGTGTCCAAGACCATTGCCCGGCTGTCAGCCCAGGGCCTTGTCCTGCGGGCGACCGATGGCGGCGACGGACGTCTCGTGCGGGTTCAGTTGACAGCGGAAGGCCAGACGCGAGCTGCAGCGCTCGGCAGCCTGCTCGACGAGGTCGAAACCGAAATGCTCGACGACCTTGACGGGAAAGACCGCAAACGCCTGCGCAAGCTCTTGCGGAAAACCGTCAAGTCACTTGGCAAGGTCGGCGGACGGACCACCCGCGATGCAGACGATGAGGCCGAGGGCGAGGAAGACGACAACTGATCGTCACCCTGCGAACGCACGCTGAACGAAAACCACGACGATCCCCGCAAGCCCCATCCAGAGCACGGTTTCGATCACGCCGCGATGCAGGCGGAACAGCAGGAAAGCAGCCGAAGCTGCCAGCACCACTGCTGGCCAGATCACGGTTGACAGCACCGGCGCTGGCAAGATTGCGAACCCGATCTGCACCTGCACAACCTTGCCGAACAGTACGCCGAGCGCAAACTTGAGTACAAGCGATGCGATCACCCCGGCCACCGCCGCCGTGATCACGCTCAAGGCACCTGCAATGCGCGGATTGCCGCGCACCCGCTCGACGAACGGGCTGCCGGCAAAGATCCAGACGAACGATGGCGCAAACGTCACCCACACGGCCATGGTCGCAGCCAGCATGGCGCCGATGGCAGGGGCGAAGGGCGCAGGCGCGCGCCAGCCCGCCAGAAAGGCCGCGAACTGGTTGACCAGGATGGTCGGGCCGGGCGTGGTTTCAGCCAACCCCAGCCCGTCGATCATCTCGGCCGCGCTGACCCAGCCCTTGTCGTTGACGGCGGCATCGGCCAGGTAGGCCAGCAC
>JANMHN010000223.1:0-13716 GCA_031375185.1 Allobosea sp.
GATTTGCCGAACATGAACCTGTAGCGGATATCGGTGGCAAGCCCTTCAAGGCGGCTCTTGAGGCTGCGCAGGTGAAAACGGCTGTGCCGTGGTTCAAGCTGGCCCAAAAAGTCGTCGATGATCTTGAAAATATCGGACATCCGGTAGGGCACCGGGGTATCTGCCGAGTAGTTCGAGACATCCAGCGGCTTCCTGATCAGCGTCGAGGTCAGGGCTGCTTCACCCAGAACCTTGTAGCGCCCCCTGGCCATCGTGATGACCTCGCGCAGCGCATCGATCTCTTCCTGCACAGGATCGCGGCCACGGAAGATCACATCCGTCATTTCCTCGAAATTGAACATCCAGAACGGCAGTTCCAGCGTGTTTGAATCGAGCGTGATCGAGATGCCATGAAAGGCATGGGCGTATTCATTGTGCGGATCGAGCACCAGAACACGCAGGTTCGGTTTCTTGGCAACGGATTCGCGCAGCAGCATGGAGACGGCACTGGATTTGCCGACACCCGTTGTGCCGACCACGGCGAAATGGCAGCGCAGCATGTCATCCACAGAGATCGTGGCGGGAATGGTGCTGTCCTGAGACAGCCAGCCGACCTCGATGGCAGCCTTTGTGCCAAGATCGTGAACGGCCACAAGATCACTGATACGGATACGATGCGCGATGGCGCCGAGGTAGGGATAGTTGCTGATGCCGCGCCGGAACTCGAGCTTTCCATTGTTGTCATCGAAGATTTCGCCGACCAGCTCGATGCGCACCTGCATCTCGTTTTCGAGCGCCTCATCCCATATGCTGTTGCTGGCATTCATCTCACAGACCAGGCCAACGATCCGGGTTTCGCCCATGCTGATCGAAATCAGCCGGCCGATCGACCAGAAATCCGTCTGCGCGCCGACAAGGCTTGTGGCGGAGGTTGCAATCGTCGCGCGTGAACCATCGCAGGCCACGACCCTGCCAATCAGGCGTTCTGTCGGTTGACGCGGACTGCGCCGTTCGCCGCCGCCGACGTCCAGCAGATGATCCATGACACGTGCTTGCATGCCGAAAGCCCCGTTCTTCAATGACAGGACTATCGGTGCCTGATCTTAACAGGTGGTATCGTGGATCTTCCGATCTCTGGCAGAGTTAACAAAAGGAAACCGTTTTTACTTCAACTGAAAAACATTTTTGCAATATTGTTCTCGTTGTGAGCGGAGTATTCGTCTCCTGTACAAACGATTTTGGCTCAGGTTTGGCAGATTGTTGTCCTGGTTCCTTATTGTCCTGGTTTTTCTTCCCGCCGGGTCTGGCCAGATGCCATCATCGGACCCGTGGCTCGCGGCTTTGTCCGCTTGCCAGAAGGGCATCAAGGTAAGCCTGCCATCTGATATCGTGTTCCCTGCCCATGTCAGCCAGAGCGTCCCATCCGTAGATGCCGGTGTCGTGCATGTCGTCGAACACGAGTTTCACGGCATAATGCCCGACAGGTTGCACGGCGAGGATCTCGACATTGATCTTGCCGCCAATGGTTTTTTTCTCGTTGGGTCCATGGCCCTGGACTTCCGCCGACGGGCTTTCCACGCGCAGGTATTCTGCCGGAAGATCGAAACGCGATCCATCCTCATAGGTCACGCTCAGGGTGCGCCTGTCCTTGCTCAGCCGGATTTCGGTGGGCCAGCCCGGCGGATTGGACATGGGATCGCTCCTGACGGTCGTGTTGGTTGGGGCACCCGTGTTGACGTCAGCTGTGCCGATGACCAGATCGATGATGACATAGGCTACGGGTGTTGCGTCCTGCAAGCGGCTGGCGGTGGCGGCGGGCCCTTCCGGCATCCGATGATTCAGGATATCACAGACAGATGAACAGCGATCAGATCTTCGGACCCAACAGCACAGGCGTGAATGCTCCCCTGGTGGACCCTTTCGGCCGCACCATCGACTACATCCGGATTTCCGTGACGGACCGCTGCGATTTCCGCTGTGTCTACTGCATGTCGGAAGACATGAACTTCCTGCCCAAGCGCGATCTGCTGACCTTGGAAGAGCTTGACAGAATCGGCTCTGCCTTCATCGCGCGCGGCACACGCAAGATCAGGATCACGGGCGGAGAGCCGCTTGTCCGGCGCGACATCATGAGTCTTTTCCGTTCGTTGTCGCGGCATCTTGGCAGCGGGCTTGAAGAATTGACCGTCACGACGAACGGCACGCAACTGGCGAGATATGCCAGCGAGATGGCCGATATCGGCGTCAGGCGCGTCAATGTCTCGCTCGACACGCTCAATGCCGACACCTTCCGCGCGATCACCCGCTGGGGTGATCTGGCCAAGGTTCATGAAGGGCTGCGTGCCGCGCGCGCTGCGGGCCTCCGAATCAAGATCAACGCCGTGGCACTGAAGGGCGTCAACGAGGGTGAGATCGAGGATCTGATCCGCTGGGCACATGGCGACGGCATGGACATCACCTTCATCGAGGTGATGCCGCTGGGCGACATCGAGCCGCAGCGCATCGACCAGTTCCTGCCGCTGTCGCAGGTGCGGGCCCGGCTGATGGAGCAGTTCACGCTGGTTGACGACGCCTACCGCACCGGCGGCCCCGCCCGCTATGCCCGCGTGGCCGAGACCGGCGGACTGGTGGGTTTCATCACGCCAATGACGCACAATTTCTGCGAAAGCTGCAACCGCGTGCGCCTGACCTGCACGGGCACCCTCTACATGTGCCTTGGCCAGGAAGATGCCGCCGACCTGCGCGGCGTCATCCGCTCCAGCGAGAGCGACGTTTCGCTTCACGACGCCATCGAGGCCGCCATTGCCCGCAAGCCCAAGGGCCATGACTTCATCATCGACCGGCGTGTTGCCCGCCCGGCAGTGGGGCGGCACATGAGCGTGACCGGCGGCTGATGTCGCCGCACAAGACCCTGATCAATCCAAGGCGCACTCTTCGTCCGGTCGACCACCGCGATCCTCCTCCTGAGCCCACCAGAGGATGAGTTCCGGAGATGTATCAAGCTGGAGTTCCTCCTTCGGCGGGCTCAGGATGGGGATCGTGGGTGTGGCATCCGAAGTTCCGCGCGGATTCGTCATGTCGCCATGCTGTCTGGCCGGTAGACCGGCGCAAGTGGCTCGCCTAATGATGGGCATCGTCTGAATGAGAGAGCAGTGATGGCCGACCAGCATTTTGATGTGATCGTGGCCGGTGTCGGCGGCATGGGATCTGCCGCGTGCTGGCATCTGGCCAAGCGGGGACAGCGGGTGCTGGGTCTGGAGCGCTTCGATCTGGGCCATGGCATGGGTTCGTCCCACGGCATGAGCCGCATCATTCGCCTCGCCTATTTCGAGGGTACGCAATATGTGCCGATGGTCCGCCGCGCCCATGAACTGTGGAGCGAAACAGGCAAGCAGGCCGGGATGGACCTGCTCTATGTCACCGGCTCTGTCGATCTTGCGCCCGAGGGCGCAGGGTTTGTCGAAAGCTCACGGCAATCGTGCCTTGATCACGGTCTTGCTCATGAGAGCCTGACGAAAGCCGAGATCGCCAGGCGCTTTCCCGCTTTCAACCTGCCGGATGGCCATGTCGGGCTGTGGCAGCCAGATGGCGGCTTCGTGGCCTCGGAGCGCGCGATCTACGCCCATGTCGGGCTGGCGCAAGCGGCGGGGGCGACGATCCGAACCAACGAGGCCGTTCTGGAATGGAGCACGACCGCCCATGGCGGGGTCAAGGTCGTAACGGAACGCGGCACCTACACGGCAGGTCGGCTGGTGCTGACCTCGGGCGCATGGATGGACACGCTCAATCCCGCGTTGGCTCCGCATCTGAAGACCGTCAAGCAGGCCATCGGCTGGCACACTGTGAAAAATCCCGAACCGTTCAAGATGGGGAATTTCCCCGTGTTCATCCTCACCGTCGAAGAGGGCAATTTCTATGGCTTTCCGCTCTGGGAGCACCCCGGCTTCAAGCTCGGCGGGCCGCATTTCGGACGTGAACCTATTGATCCGTCCAATCCGGACCGGACGCCCTCCCCGCGCCAGGTCAAGCTGCTGCAGGACTGCATCGCGCGCTATTTCCCGGATGCGACCGGCGATGCGCTGGCCATCAAGGGCTGCATCTATACCGTGACGCCCGACGAGCATTTCGTGATCGACACCATGCCGGATGCCGAGCAGGTGGCCTTCGCCTCCTGCTGTTCGGGCCATGGCTACAAATTCGCCAGCGTGATCGGCGAGATCCTTGCCGATATCAGCATGACAGGTTCCAGCCACTTCGACCTGAGCCCGTTCAGCCTCGACCGTTTCAAGCAGGCCGCGTGACGGTCATCACGCGCCCTGACATGTGCTGAGGTGGCAACCGCCCAGAGCAACCGGCGCGGGGTCATCGCCATGGTCGCCGCGATGGCCACCTTCGTGATCAACGATGCCTTCGTCAAACTGGCGACTGCGGCCTACCCGACCGGGCAGGTTCTGGCGATCCGGGGCCTGTTCGCGACGGCTGCCGCACTCGTCCTGGTCAGCAGTTTCGGCAGGCTGGCGGACCTCAAGGCCTTGTCCCACCCCCTCGTCATGGTGCGCGGCGCTCTGGAAGGGGCTGTCGCGATCAGTTTCATCACCGCGCTGGCGCACCTTCAACTTGCCAACATCACGGCCATCCTGCAGGCAGCCTCGCTCATCGTGGTCGCAATGGCCGCAATCCTTGGCATTGAAAAGGTTGGCTGGCGGCGCTGGGTCGCCATCGGCATCGGGTTCACCGGCGTGCTGATCATTGTCCGGCCAACGGCAGACGGCTTCACTGTCTATTCGCTCGTGGCACTGGCAAGCGCCATCCTCGTGGGTTTCCGTGACCTGCTCACCCGCCGCATCGGGGCGGATGTGCCCTCTAGCGTGATCACGTTCACGACAACAGCCGTCGTCTGCCTGATGGGCTGGGTTCTTGGGCTCTGGGAGGTGTGGAAACCGCTGCAAATGCGCGAGACGCTGTATCTGGTGGGGGCAGCGGTGTTCGTCGCCCTTGGCAATTACGGGATCATCGTGGCCTATCGCGACGCTGACGTGTCGCTGGTCTCAGGCTTCCGCTACACGGTGCTGGTTTTCGCGATTGTCCTGGGCATTGTCATCTGGGGCGACTGGCCTGATGGGACGTCCCTGACGGGCGCCATGCTGATCGTCGGCAGCGGGCTTTACACCTTGCATCGTCAACGCATCCGGGCAGCCGAGGCGCGTGCGACATGACGGGCACGATGACCGGACCCAGGCGCATCAGGCCATCGATTGCCATTCTGGTGTTGTGCAGCGCGGTGCAGCCGTTCGCCCTAAATGTGCTTGCACCTGCCACCCCAGCCATCGCGCAGGCGCTGGCCACCGATTACGGCACCGTGCAACTGACATTGACGCTGTATCTTGGCGCGGTGGCCCTCTCGCAATTGCTGGTCGGGCCGATTTCCGACCGCATCGGGCGGCGTCCCTGCATCATAGGCGGGCTGGCGCTGTTCACGCTGGGGTCTGCCATGGGCAGTTTTGCCAGCGGGCTTTGGCCGCTTCTTGGCGCGCGCATGCTACAGGCCGCCGGTGCGGGAACAGCCTTTGCGCTCACACGCGCCATCGCCCGCGACACCGGCGAGCGGGACGAGGCCGCCAGCCTGATCGGCTATGTCACCATGGCCATGGTGGTGGCACCGATGGTGGCACCGCTGGTGGGTGGCTTCATCGAGCGCACTTATGGCTGGCGCAGCATTTTTGCGGTGATGGCCCTGATGGGGCTGATCGCCACCACGGGGGCCATCCTGAAGCTGCCGGAGACACGGCCTCAAGGGCTTGCCGCAGGAGGCTGGCTTGATGCGTTCCGCGCCTTCCCCGTACTGGCGCGAGAGCGGGCCTTCCTGGCCCATGCAGGCGGGCTGGCCATGACGTCATCGGTGTTCTTCGCCTTTATCGCAGGCGCGCCCTATGCCGTGATCGAACACATGCAGGCGACACCGACCACATACGGCCTGTTCTTCATTTCAATGTCGGGCAGCTACATGCTGGGAAACTTCCTGACAGGTCGCTTCGGGCGGGAAGCCGGGGCGGAGAAACTGGCCCGCATCGGCAACACCATGTCGATGTTCGGGGTCGGTACGGCAGCCGCAATGCCCCTGCTGTTCGATTGGACCCCAGCCCTCCTTTTCCTGCCGCTCATGCTCAATGGTATCGGCAACGGGCTGTCCATTCCGACGCTGACAGCGTCTGCCCTTTCGGTCAGGCCGGATCTTGCAGGTGCGGCCGCTGGGCTCATGGGCTTCGTCCAGCTCAGTCTCGGCGCGCTTTTGTCCTACGCCGCAGGCGCGCTTGCGCCGATCTGGCCTCCCACCTTCCTCATGCTGATGCTGGCAGGCACGGTGATGGCGTTTCTCGCGTCACGCCTCAACCGTTACAAATGAAACCAACCAATTGTGGAATAATGATTTTTCACGACTTGTCGGCTTGAAATCCGTGCGCTACTGCTCGCTCAGTTCCACAGGCGAATGAAGTGCTTTGGCGGGTCGCCTGCCGGGTGCCATAAAAAAAGACAGGGGGAGCCCTTGGGTGGATTGATTTCGCTGAGCCGCATGATCGATGCGGTGAACACGGCTATAGGGCGCTATGTCGCCTGGCTGATCGTCGTTGCCATTGGCGTCTCGACGATCAACGCCATCATCCGCAAGCTGTTCGACATTTCGTCGAATGCCTGGCTTGAGCTGCAATGGGTGCTGTTCGGCGCTGTCTTCCTGCTCTGCTCGCCCTGGACGTTGATCAGCCAGGAGCACATCCGCATCGACATCGTGAACGCCCTGTTTCCGCAGTGGCTGAAGCATGCCATCGACCTGATGGGTCATGTGCTGTTCCTGATGCCGTTTTGCCTGATCATGATCATCGACGGCTGGCCGTTCTTCACCCGGTCCTTTGCGCTCAACGAGCAGTCGCTGAATGCGGGAGGCTTGCCACAGTGGCCTGCCAAATCACTGGTGGTCATCGGTTTCGTGCTGCTGGCGATCCAGGGCATATCCGAGATCATCAAGCGCATCGCCATCATCCGCGGTGACATCGAGGACACGACCCACACGTCCAGCGATGGCGGGCACGCCGCCGCCGCATTGGCCGAGGCGGAGCGCCTGCTCAAGCAGGCCGAAGCCGACGGCATTGCCCCCATCACCACAGTGCCGATCCATGGCGCTGGAAAGACCAGCACGTGACAGCCCCCGCGCGTCCTCATTCCGGAGATCGACCGATGTTCTCATCGCTTCTTCCCCGCGCGACCGGCCTTGTCCTTGCCGCTCTCGCGCTCCTCTTGACCCTTCATTCCGGCGATGCCATGGCCGCCACGGCGGGCGGTGGCCTCGCTGGCTTCGTCAAGGAGAACATGGCGCCGATCATGTTCGCGGCGCTCGTCGTGTTTCTGCTGCTGGGCTACCCGGTGGCGTTTGCGCTGGCGGCAAACGGGCTTTTCTTTGCCATCATCGGCATCGAACTCGGCCTTTTCGTGCCGAATTTCCTGCAGGCGCTGCCTGAGCGCATCTACGGCACGATGAACAACGATGTGCTTCTTGCCATCCCGTTCTTCACGTTCATGGGCCTTGTGCTCGAGCGTTCCGGCATGGCTGAAGACCTGCTGGACACGATCGGCCAGTTGTTCGGCACGATCCGTGGCGGCCTGGCCTATGCAGTCATCTTCGTGGGCGCGCTGCTGGCGGCAACCACCGGCGTGGTGGCGGCCTCGGTGATCTCGATGGGCCTGATCTCACTGCCGATCATGCTGCGCTATGGCTATGACCGGCGTGTGGCTTCGGGCGTCATCGCCGCCTCGGGCACGCTGGCACAGATCATTCCGCCGTCACTGGTCCTGATCGTGATGGCTGACCAGCTCGGCCGCTCCGTCGGAGACATGTATGAAGGTGCCTTCATTCCTGGCCTCGTGCTTTCGGCCATGTATGCGGGCTACATCTTCCTCGTCACCCTGCTGCGTCCATCCTATGTGCCGGGCCTTCCCGTCGCGGATATCGGCTTCAAGGAACCGGACGGTTCGCGCGGTGTCTGGCAGCTTGGCGTGCTTGTGCTGTTCTCGGCTGTCGTGGGCTACTATGTCATGACCCAGACCAGCATCAAGAATGGCGCTGATTTCGTGATCCTGACCATGTCTGTCGGGGTCGTCGTGTCGTTCCTGTGCGCCGTTTTCAACAAGCTGTTCGGAGCCTCCAAGGTCATCCTGACGGCGATGGCGACAGTGGCTCTGATCGCAGGCTGGTATTACCTGAAGCAGAATGGCTACCCAAGCTGGGCGCTCCTGTCTGAAGCGCTGGCTGCCGGCGCGCTCTATGCCACGGTCGTCGGCCTGATCGAACGCGCCACGGGTTTTCGCATGATGTCGCGGATGGCAGAGCAGGTCACCTTTGTGATGGTGCCGCCACTCGCGCTGATCTTCCTCGTGCTGGGCACCATCTTCATCGGTGTCGCGACACCGACTGAGGGCGGGGCCATGGGTGCTGCCGGTGCCATCGGACTGGCAGGCCTTAAGCGCTACATGTCGAACGAGCCGAAGCGGCTCAACTTCGGGATCATCCGCTCGGCAACGGAATCGACCGCGAAACTATCGGCTTTCGTGCTCTTCATCTTGCTCGGGGCGCGCGTGTTCTCGCTGACCTTCTACGGCGTGAACGGGCATATCTGGGTCGAACACCTGCTGACATCGCTTCCAGGCGGCCAGGCTGGCTTCCTGATCGTGGTCAACATCATGGTCTTCCTGCTGGCCTTCTTCCTCGACTTCTTCGAGCTGGCCTTCATCGTGGTGCCGCTCCTCGGACCTGCCGCCGAGAAGCTGGGGATCGACCTGATCTGGTTTGGCGTCATCCTTGGCGTCAACATGCAGACCTCGTTCATGCACCCGCCCTTTGGCTTTGCCCTGTTCTACCTGCGCTCCGTTGCACCGAAATTCGCCTACACCGACAAGGTGACAGGCAAATCGATGGAGCCGATCACCACGGGCCAGATCTACTGGGGTGCCGTGCCGTTCGTGATCATCCAGTGCATCATGGTCGGCCTGGTCATCGCCTTCCCGCAGATGGTGATGCACTACAAGAAATCGGGCATTCAGCTGAACCAACAGCAGATCGACAACCAGCTCAACAATATCGGCATTCCAAGCCTCGATACGCCGGGCGGATTGCCAGGCGGCCTGCCGCCGCTCGACCTGAGCCAGCCTCCGCGCATCCAGTGACGGACAGATCACCCCAAATGAAAAGCCCGGTCTTGCGACCGGGCTTTTTTCATGGATGACGCCAATATGGATCAAAGCAACAGGGTCAGCGGTTCATCCAGTTGTTTCCTGTCCTGCCATCGCCGCGGAAGACCAGGCGCAGCGGGCCAAGCTCGGTTTGCGTGCGTGCATCGAGCATGACACGGGCCCGCGAACTGAAGCCTGTGCTGTCCTGCATGGCGGAACCACGCTGCCGCACTCCGGCTTCGCCGCGCACCTGCCCGCTGATCCTGAGGCACGTCGAACTGCCGGGCTGACGAAAGAACCCCGGCCCGTATTCAGGGCAGGCCAGCATGGCTGCGCGCGGGGGCAGCGGTCTCATCGGTTGGGCCAGGATGCCGCGCTGCTGGGGGATCGGCTGCGCGATCTGCGCCACGGCTGGCACAGACACCGTCATGCCGATGAGCATGGAAATGGCCGGTATGCAGAAAAGGGAGCGGGTCATGTCAGGTGTCACATTATACAAAACCTATCATGGACGACAGGCTGACGACAAGAAAAACCCTGGCATCGCTGCCAGGGTGAGGACGCTCTTGAGACATCGGCGCTGGCGCGCTGACCGGATACCTGTCCGGCCCGGCCCAAGGGGCCGTGCGTTCGTCTCCTTTGAAAGCTCCACTGGAGCTTTCAATCGGCGCTGACGCGCCGACCGGATACTCACCCACGGGCGCGGGCGCGGATCATGAAAGTGTCCATGTTGTATTCGGCAATCTGCCACCAGAGATACTGGTCGTTGCGGAAAGGTACCATGGCATCATAAACCTTCTTGAATTCGGCGTTCTTGGCCGACGTGTCGGCATAGACCTCGTTGGCGGCCTTCAGGCAGGCTTCCATGATGTCATTGGAGAAGGGGCGAAGCTGGGCACCTGCGCCAACAAGACGCTTGAGAGCAGCGGGGTTGCGGGCGTCATACTTGGCCTGCATGTCGACATTGGCGAGCGCTGCTGCCGAGGCAAGGATCGACTTGTAAGACGCAGGCAAGCTGTCATACTTGGCCTGATTGATGAAGAAGTGCAGCGCAGCGCCGCCTTCCCACCAGCCTGGATAGTAGTAGAACGGCGCAACCTTGTTGAAGCCGAGCTTTTCATCATCGTAGGGGCCGACCCACTCGGCACCGTCAATGGTGCCCTTTTCCAGCGCCGGGTAGATGTCTCCGCCTGCGATCTGCTGCGGCACAACACCGAGCTTCTGCAAGACCTGACCGGCGAAACCACCGATGCGCATCTTGACGCCCTGGAGGTCTGCAACGGTCTTGAGTTCCTTGCGGAACCAGCCACCCATCTGGCAGCCCGTGTTGCCGCCTGGAAGGGCATAGATGTTGTACTTCTTGTAAAAGTCATTCATCAGCGCCATGCCGCCGCCATGGTAGAACCAGGCATTCTGCTGGCGGGAGTTGAGGCCGAATGGCACGGCTGTCCCGAATGCGAAGGTCGGATCCTTACCGACATAGTAGTAGGAGGCCGTGTGGGCCATTTCGACGGTGCCGTTGGTCACGGCGTCCGCTGCCTGCAGGCCGGGGACGATTTCACCGGCTGCGAACACCTGAATCTGAAACTTGTTATCGGTGGCTTCGGCAACAGCCTTGGCCAACACTTCAGACGCGCCGAAAATGGTGTCGAGGGACTTCGGGAAGCTCGACGTGACACGCCACTTCACTTCCGGCATCGACTGGGCAATGGCGGGGCTGGCAATCGCACCTGCTGCTGCACCAACCGCTGCGGTCTTCAAAAACTGACGACGCTTCATGATCTCATGTCTCCTCGTATGGTCGTTTCGACCCCTGGTGTCCGCCACTTTTGGTTGTGCGTAATTCACAGAGCGAACTTGCGAAAAGGACATACCCAAATGTTGCCATGTTTCGCAAGTGTTTCCTTTGGCCAGATGACTGAATCGGCATGCCGCACTATGGCGAAAACGGAAAACGGGCCGCTTTCGCGGCCCGCTTGATGATGTGATCCGATGTTGGTTGTCAGCCCCGCTGTCAGCCGCGCGTGCGGGACCTGATCATGAAGGTGTCGTAGGTATATTCGGCAATTTGCCACCAGAGATAGGCATCGTTGCGAACCGCGCGCATTGCGTCGATGGCGGCCTTGAAGTCGGCATTCTTTCCGGCGATTTCGGTGTAAAGTTCGTTGGATGCCTTGAAAGAGGCCTCCATCACATCGGCCGGGAATGGCCTGAGCTGCGCGCCCGCGCCTACAAGACGCTTCAGCGCCGGAACGTTCAAGATGTCATACTTGGCCTGCATGACAGTGTTGGCCTGATGGCAGGCCGCCGTCAGAATGGCCTTGTAGGACGCTGGCAAGGCGTTCCACTTCGCCAGATTGAACATGGCATGGACGGCGGGGCCACCTTCCCAGAAGCCCGGATAATAGTAGAACGGCGCCACCTTGTTGAAGCCGAGCTTTTCATCATCATACGGGCCGACCCATTCGGCACCGTCAATGGTGCCCTTCTCCAGCGCCGGATAGATGTCGCCGCCCGCAATCTGCTGTGGCACGACGCCCAGCTTCTGCAAAACCTGCCCGGCAATGCCGCCGATGCGCATCTTGAGGCCGCTCATGTCGGCAACACTCTTGATTTCCTTGCGGAACCAGCCGCCCATCTGGGCTCCGGTGTTGCCTGCAGGTAGGCCATAGACATTGAATTTCTTGTAGAATTCATTGAACAGCTCGTTGCCGCCGCCCTGCCAGAGCCAGGCATTCTGCTGGCGCGCATTGAGGCCGAATGGCACCGAAGCCGCCACGGCGAAGGTCGGATCCTTGCCGACATAATAATACGACACCGTGTGGCAGGCCTCGACCGTGCCATTGCTGACAGCATCCAGGGCCTGAAGGCCCGGAACGATCTCGCCAGCGGCGAACACCTGTATCTGGAATTTGTTGTCCGTCATTTCGGCGACAGTCTTGGCGATGGTCTCCGCACCGCCATAGATCGTGTCGAGTGACTTGGGGAAACTGGAGGTCAAGCGCCACTTCACCTCCGGCATCGACTGCGCGATGGCGGGGCTGGCGATAGCACCTGCGGCAATGCCAGCGGTGGCTGCCTTGACAAACTGACGTCTCTGCATGGTTGAAAGTCCTTGGTTTGTTTCCGGTGCGACGGCATGTTCCAGTTGCGTCGCCTATTCGTAAGATCGCTGAATTCAGACGTCGTAACAACTGCGTCTGGCGCATGACGCAATGACGAAGACGTGAGACACATGCTTAAACAAGAGGCAGTCTGATGGATGAAGACAAACTCGCGCGGCTCCGCAAACAATTTGCCGACGCCAATGTCGGAGATTTCTTCAATCCGGAATTCGCCCGCGTCTCGACCGGACAGTTCAAGGGATCCGACAGGCGCAAATGGCCCTTTGCCGACGTGGCAACGTTTTGCGGCGCACCTTACAGGCCGGACGCGCCGTCCTTGCCGGATTTTGGCGGGCTGGACATCGCGATCTGCGGTGTGCCGATGGACCTTGGCGTCAGCAACCGGGCAGGCTCGCGCCTGGGGCCGCGCGCGGTTCGCAACATCGAGCGCATCGGACCGATGGATCATGTGATGGGGACGGCACCGTTCGTGGATTGCACCATCGCCGACATCGGCGACGTACCATTTCGCTCACGTTACTCGCTTGAGCAATGCCATGAGGACATCGAGGCGCATTTCGGGAGGATCCACGCCGCTGGCGTCATCCCTGTTGCCGTGGGCGGGGATCATTCGATCTCGTTGCCGATTCTGAAAGCCATCGGCAAGGACAGGCATGGACATGCTCGCCCGGTCGGCATGCTGCACATCGATGCCCATGCCGACACATCGGGCCCCTATGAGGGCACCAAGTTCCACCATGGCGGGCCTTTCCGGCAAGCGGTTCTGGACGGTGTGCTCGACCCTGACCGCACGATCCAGATCGGCATTCGCGGCGGGGCCGAATATCTGTGGGAGTTCTCCACGATGAGCGGCATGACCATGATCCATGCCAACGAGATCGACACGATGGGCCTAGATGCGGTGATCGCCAGGGCACGCGCTGTCATCGGCGATGGGCCGACCTACATCAGCTTCGATGTGGATTCGCTCGATCCCGCCTATGCGCCCGGCACCGGCACGCCGGAAGTCGGCGGGCTGACACCCCGCGAGGCGCTGGCCATCCTGCGCGGCATGCGCGGTGCCAACATCATTGGCGGCGATGTGGTCGAGGTCGCGCCACAGTACGACGGCACCAGCAACACCGCGCATTGCGGGGCACAGATGCTGTTCACGATCCTTTGCCTCAGCGCTGAGACGAGAATGAGGGGGCGGTAGGATTGATACGACCACCACAATCCTCATCCTGAGCCCGTCGAAGGAGGAGTTCAAGGGCTGCACAAAATGGAGTTCATCCTTCGACGGGCTCAGGATGAGGATTTGTGGATTTTAGGCCCTTTGCCAGCCCAATATTGCCCAAAATTCGTGCAGCCACGTGTTTCCCCTCCCTTGCAGGCAAAAACCCGAGGCGCGATG
>JANMHN010000227.1:0-5224 GCA_031375185.1 Allobosea sp.
CTCCTGCGCGGTGATCTGGGCCAGTCCTTCCTGCTCAATCGCAGCGTCACCGACGCCATCCTCGAAAGGCTGCCGGTGACGTTGTCGCTGACGCTGCTGGCCCTCGCCATCGCCGTCACGCTCGGGGTTGGCGCCGGCATCGTCGCTGCGGTCAAACATGGCAGCTGGGCTGACCAATCGATCATGACGCTTGCCCTGATCGGCCTTTCCATACCGGATTTCTGGCTCGGACTGGTCGGCATCTATGTGTTCGCCGTGGCACTGGGCTGGCTGCCGTCGGGCGGCTTTGTCCCGTTCTCGCAAGATCCGATCGGCTGGGCGCGGTCCATGGCGCTGCCCGCCGTCACGCTCGGCGTCACCCAGGTGGGCCTGATCGCGCGCATCACGCGCTCCAGCATGCTGGACGTGCTGGGGCAGGATTATGTCCGCACCGCGCGGGCCAAGGGCGTGCCCACCTACAAGGTCATCGTCAAGCACGCCTTCACCAATGCGTTGATCCCGGTCATCACCGTCATCGGCGTGATTGTCGGGGTGCTGCTGGGCGGCGCGGTGGTGATCGAACAGGTCTTTTCGCTGCCCGGCGTCGGTCGTCTCATCATCGGCGCGGTGCTGCGACGTGACTATCCCGTGATCCAGGGCGGCCTGCTGCTGCTCGCTGTCATCTATGTGTTCGTCAATATCGCCGTCGATCTGCTCTACGCCTACGTTGATCCGCGGGTCCGCTATGGATGACATCGCAGCCAGCGGCACTGGAGGACCCGGCACGAGCGCACCCGGCCTGCCGCGCACCGAACGCCTTGTCACCGAACGCCTTGTCACCGAACGCCTTGTCCTGGCGAGGCGCCTGCTGGGCAACCGCTCGTTCGCCTTGGGAAGCGGCCTGTTCCTGTGCGTTGTCCTGATCGCTGTCTTTGCAGACCTCATCGCTCCGTTCGATCCGCTGCGCAACAATTTCAGGTATCGGCTTGGAGCCCCCAATCATCTGCACCTGCTGGGCACCGACAGTTTTGGTCGCGATATTTTCAGCCGGGTCCTGCATGGCAGCCGCATTTCCCTGACCATCGGGTTGCTGGTGGTCATTCTCACAGGGGTGTTCGGAACGCTGATCGGCGCCATCTCCGGCTACGTGAAGCGGCTGGACAACATCATCATGCGCATCATGGACGGGTTCATGGCATTTCCGCCTGTCCTGCTGGCCATTGCCCTGGGGGCCATCCTGGGCCCTTCTTTGATGAACGCCGTGATTGCGCTGACCATCGCCTATACGCCCCGCACGGCCCGCATCGTGCGCGCGTCCGTGCTGGTTGTGCGCGAGAGCGAGTATGTGGAGGCCGCGCGCGCGCTGGGAGCCGGCCATATCCGCATCCTCTTTCGTCACATTCTCCTCAACAGCATGGGCCCGTTGCTGGTGCAACTCACCTTCGTCTTTGCACTGGCGATCCTCGCTGAAGCGGTGCTCAGTTTCATCGGCGTGGGGCCACAACCTCCCGCGCCCACATTCGGCAACATCATCGCCGATGGACGCAACTACATTGCCGAGGCGCCTTGGATCACCATCTGGCCGGGCCTCGCCATCATGTTTACGGTGCTGGGGCTCAACCTGCTCGGTGACGGCCTGCGCGACATCCTCGATCCGCGCATGAGAACCGAGGTGCGCGGATGAACGACGGCAAACTCCTGCTCTCCATCAGGGATCTCACCATCACATTCCCGACCAGAACGGGGATCTGTGCGGTTGTCGACCATCTCGATCTGGACGTGCATCAGGGCGAAGCCGTTTGCATCGTTGGCGAAAGCGGCAGCGGCAAATCGCTCACGGCGCTGTCGATTCTCAGGCTGATCGCCAAACCCGGCTGCATCGCGGCAGGATCGGTTGTCTTCGAGGGCGTGGACCTCCTGCTGACCTCCGAGGCCGACATGCACAGGCTGCGCGGCTCGGCCATCTCCATGATCTTCCAGGAGCCCATGTCGTCTCTCAATCCCGTGTTCACGGTCGGTGACCAGATCATGGAGCCCCTGCGCCAGCATCGCGGTCTTGGGCGGCGCAGCGCGCGCATGGCGGCGCTCGACCTGTTGCAACTGGTGGAGATTCCCGATGCGGCACGGCGTATCGACGAATATCCACATCAGCTGTCGGGCGGCATGCGCCAGCGGGTGATGATCGCCATGGCGCTGGCTTGCCGCCCAAGGCTGCTGATCGCCGATGAGCCGACAACCGCGCTTGACGTCACGATCCAGGCCCAGATCCTCGATCTTCTGCGCAATCTTCAGCGGGACATGGACATGGCCGTCCTGCTCATCACGCATGATCTGGGTGTCGTGGCCGAATTCGCCGACAGGGCGCTGGTCATGTATGCGGGCCGCATCGTCGAACGGGCGCCGGTCAGGGCTTTGTTCAAGGCTCCGGCCCATCCCTACACGCGTGGATTGCTGGCATCGATGCCCCTCATCAGCGGACCGCGCGCGCGCCTCAACGCCATTGCCGGAGCCGTGCCCAAGCCTGCTCTCATGCCGGAAGGGTGCCGGTTTGCGCCGCGCTGCGCCCATGCCATGGCGGCCTGCACGTTGATGGCGCCGGCGCCTGTTGCCCTGGGCCCAGAACACAGCGTGGCGTGCGTCCTGCATCAGGACATGAAGGTCGGTGCCTGATGACGGATGCCCTGCCGATCCTCGAAGCACGCAACCTTAGCAAGGCGTTCACGGCCCGCCGCAGCTTCGGTCCGGGAGCGACAGTCAAGGCTGTGGACAATCTGTCATTGTCGATCCACCGGGGTGAGACCGTCGCTCTGGTGGGCGAGTCCGGTTGCGGGAAATCGACGACCGGACGCCTCCTGCTTCGGCTCATCGAACCGACGGCTGGCCAGATCTTCTACGAAGGCGAGGATATGTCGAGACTTGGCCAGAGCGCGATGAGGGCGCGGCGCAGGGACCTGCAGATCATCTTTCAGGACCCGTTCGGCTCGCTCAACCCGCGCATGCTGGTTGGCGCGATCATCGGCGAACCGCTCGTCATTCATGCGGTCGGCAACCGTGAGAGCCAGCGCGCGCGGATCGGCGAGCTGCTTGTCATGGTCGGCCTGGCGCCGGAGCAAGCCCAGCGCTATCCGCATGAGTTCTCCGGCGGCCAGCGTCAGCGCATCGGCATCGCGCGCGCCTTGGCGCTGGAGCCCAAGGTGATCATCTGTGATGAGCCCGTATCGGCGCTCGATGTCTCGATCCAGGCCCAGATCATCAACCTGATGCAGGACCTGCAGCAGCGGCTCGGCCTGACCTATCTCTTCATCTCGCACAACCTGTCGGTTGTCCGCCAGATCGCGGACCGGGTTGCGGTGATGTATCTGGGCCGGATCATCGAGACGGCCGCCACGCATGACCTGTTCGCCAGGCCGCGCCATCCTTACACGCAGGCGTTGCTGTCAGCCGTGCCGCAGCCCGATCCAGACCGGCAGCGGCAGCGCATCGTGCTCAAAGGCGATGTGCCCAGCCCGTTTGCCCCGCCTGCAGGTTGCCACTTCCATACGCGCTGCCCCGCCGTGATGCCGATCTGCAGGACGCAGCAGCCGCACATCCGACGTCATGACAACGGCCACGCATCCGCATGTCATCTTGATACGGCATCGTCTGGATGTTGATCTGAGTGCTGGTGGTACATCTGTTCCTGCAGAATAGATCCATGAGATGATGGACAACAATTCAAGACATGGTCGCCGCGGCTAACTGACAGAAAAGGAACCGATACACCTGACTGACCTGGCAGGTTGCTGAAAAAGTCCCGACCACGGTGTCATTCCCGGCCGTAGCGAAGCGTAGGGGAAGGGAATCCAGCCTTTTCCCCGCTGAATTGATGGAATTCCCGGCGTTGTGGATCCCCTTCCCTCGCCTGCGGCTCGCCGGGGATGACACCGATGGACTTTTTCAGCAGCCTGCTCTCAGGACCTGTTAACTCCCGGACGAGCAGTCTTGCCCCTTATTCAGGACCGCTGTCGGCAGCAGGGCCAACCACGCCTGCGCTCTCGTTCTCCGGCAGGTCCCTGAGCGAGTTCATGCCGAACTTCTCCAGGAACCCTTGCGTCGTCACATAGGTCAGGGCTGCGCCGACCTGGGGCAGGCGCGGGCCTGCGCCGAGCAGACCAAGGCGCTTCAGGCGGGCAATGGTGTCGCGGCTGATCTCGCGGCCCAGCATAGCGCGGGTCGCGGCCAGTCCGACCACGGCCATGCGCCGCGCCTCCCAGCCCTCGCCGCCCACCCTGAACGGACGGCGCTCCCGGCCTTCGCGCCAGGCGGGGTCGGCGATCACGGTGGCGGCCAGCGGCACGGGCCGGGCCCAGCCAAGCAGAGCAGCGATGTCGGCATCGGCCTGCATCAGGGCCAGAACCTCGGCAGCCCCCTCGCCTGCCCCGCTTTTGGCTCCGGCTTCGACCGCGAGCGCCTCGACTGTCTCGCCCGCCAGCCGCGCCGGCCGCAGGGCGAAGCGGCGCCAGAGCCGGTGGATGCGGCCCGCCGGGCCGGGATCGTCACCGGTGCGCGTCAGGTGATCGGCGTCACGCAATCCAGCCTCGTCGGCTGACACCCTGAGCAACCGGGCGCTGGCAACTGTCGCCTGCAGCGCCAGGCGCATGCGCAAGGCACCCAGCCACGGCGGCTCGGCGCGGATGATCTGATCGAGCGCGAACAGCGCCGCCCCGGCGCGGGCCTCGGGCGACAGGACAGCGATCGGCCCGGAAGCCGCCGGCGCACCGGCGCTGGAGAGGGTTCCTGCACCCTGCCCCCGGATCGGGTCCGGGGCAAGCTCTGCCCAGCGCGGCAAGGGCTGCAGGTTCAGCGGGTTAGCTAGCGCGGCCGCCACCTTGGTCCGGCGCAGGCGTGGCGCGTTCGGCAAAGTGCTGTCGAGGCTGTCGGCAAGCGGATTCATGGGATGAGCATAGCGGCACGACGGCGGATTGTCGACTGTGATACGCTGTTAGCGCCGCTGTTGTCTGTTGTAATTCATGTCCGATAAGATGCCATTATCGGAGGTATTCGGGATAGGGTCAGTCATGCTGATCTGCAGCCCTGAATCGCGCGAAATCCCGCGCTCCGGGGCGAGCGGAAGATCGTGGGCGAACACCGCAGCGGCCTGCCCAACGAGAAAGGTGTCGGTTTCCGGCGGCCGTGCGCCTGCAGCTCGCTTATTTGCCGAGGCCTTCCAGCAACGCAGCGACGGCGTCGCGCAAGGGCGGCAGAT
>JANMHN010000247.1:0-3814 GCA_031375185.1 Allobosea sp.
CAGTAAGGCACGGTTCCCTTGCGCAGCATGCGCGCCGCTCCTGACGAGATCATGATCACGACACCCTTCTTCTCCGCCGCGATCATGGCCTTCGCGAAGGCGCGCGTGACGATATAAGGCGCACGCACATTGATGCCGAAAATCCTGTCCCACTCCGCCGTGTCGATCTGCAGCAGTCCTCCGGCTGGATAGATGCCGGCATTGTTGACCACCACGTCGGGAGCGCCCCAGCGCGCCGTGACAGTGGCGGCAAGATCGAGGATCGACGCCTCATCCAGAAGTTCGGTCTGGTGGACGATGGCCCGCTCCGGCGCGATGCCGTTGTCAGCGATGACCGCCTCTGCCGCCTCGCGCCGCGCATCCGAGAGCACGACCCGTGCGCCCTCGCGCCAGAAGGCTTCCGTGATCCAGCGTCCGAAAACGCCTGCGGCACCGGTGACGACGACAACCTTGTCCTTGAATTCCATGGCAGCTTTATCCTCTCGGTCTTGCGCGTGGATCAAGCCGGTCGCGCACCCAGTCGCCCAGCACGTTGACAGACAGGACCAGCAGGAAAAGACAGCCGCCCGGAAAGACCGTCAGCCACCAGGCCCGTTCGATGTATTGTCGGCCGGCACTCATGATCGTGCCCCAGCTCGGTGTCGGCGGCTGGATGCCGAGGCCAAGGAACGACAGCCCGGCTTCGAACAGGATCATCAGGCCGAACTCGGCCGTGGCGACCACCAGCAGAGGGCCTGCGATGTTGGGCAGAACATGGCGCAGCAGCAGCCGCGATGCCGATGCCCCTGCCAGTTCGGCAGCCCGGATATAGGGCAATGTCGCCACCTGCAGCGTCTGCGCATAGGCGACGCGCGCATAGCGCGGCCAGCGCGTCAGCCCCAGGACAAGGATCAGCGTCTGGAATCCCGGCCCGGCGACAGCGACGGCCAGCACAGCCAGAAGGATCGCCGGGATCGACAGCATGACATCGACAAAGCGCATGATGACGACCTCGACCCAGCCCCGCCGCCAGCCTGCAAGCATGCCAAGCCCGCTGCCGATCACCAGCGACACCGAGACCGAGGCCACCGCCACGAACATCGACGCCCGCGCACCGTGGATGACGCGGGACAGCAGGTCGCGTCCCAGATCATCGGTCCCGAGCAGGAAGGTCAGGCCTTGCGGGCCCGCCGAACCGGGCGGGCGCAGGCGCAGGATCAGGCTTTGGCGCGATGGATCGAACGGTGCCAGCAGCGGGGCGAGCAGCGCCACGGCCACAAAGACCACCAGGATGGCACCCATCACGATGATCGACATCGGCGTGCGTGCCAGCCGTGCCGTCAGGTCCCGGACAGCGCTCATGGGCGGCCCAGCCTGATCCTGGGATCAATGCTGGCATAGACCAGATCCGCCGCCAGGTTGACGACGACATAGACCAGCGAGACGAACAGGACGATGGCCTGGACCACCAGAAAATCCCGCGACTGGATGGCCTGGATCGCAAGCTGGCCAATCCCCGGCCAGGCAAACACCGTCTCGACGATGATGGCACCGGCCAGAAGGTTCCCGATCTCTAGCGCCGCGATGGTCACGACGGGGATCGACGCATTGCGCAGCACGTGCCGTGCCACGACCTTGCCGGGCGAAAGGCCGCGGGCGAGGCCTGCCCGCACATAGTCCTTGCCCAGCTCGTCCACGACAGCGATGCGGGCCATCCGCGCGAAGGTCGACATCGAGAGCATGCCAAGCGCGATGGCCGGCATGATGACGGATGCGGGACCATCCACGCCCGAGGAGGGCAGCCAGCGCAGCGTGACCGCGAACAGCATGATCATCAGGATGCCGGTCAGGAAGGTCGGCATGCTCTGGCCCGCCACGACAAGCGCCGCGATCGGCCGCTCGAACCAGCGCCCGCACCAGACCGCCATGGTGACACCTGCAGGCACGCCAAGCCCGATGGCCACCACGAGCGCGGTGCCTGCCAGAGCCAGCGTGTAGGGGATGCGGCTCGCCAGGATGTCCCAGGCCGGGATGCGCTGCACCACCGAGACCCCCAGCTCAAAACGCAGGAGGCCCGCGAGAAATGTCAGGTACTGACGCCAGATCGGCTGGTCAAAGCCAAGCTCACGCCGGAGCGCGTCGATATGTTCGCGCGTGGCACCCTCCGGCACCAGCAAAAGCACCGGATCGCCCGACAGGCGCATCACGAAGAACACGATCGTCATCACGCCGAAGGTCGTGAGGACGGCCTGCAGCAGACGGCTGGCGATGTAGCGCGGCACGGGCCGGGGCCTCAGCCGCTCAAGGCTGCCACCGCATGTCGAACAGGAAGAACGCTTCGTTTGCCGTCGGCTGCCAGCGGATTTCCCGCCTCGCGCCGTAGATCGCATAATCCTGATAAAGGCCGAGGCCCGGAACATCCTCGCGCAGGATCTCGAAGGCGCGGCGGTAATGGACCAGGCGCCTGGCCTCATCAAGGGTGGACCTTGCGGCATCGACCTCCTTGTCGAAGTCGGGGCTGGCATACTTTGCCCAGAGCGAGCCGCTGCGGAACAACGGGAAGATCACGCCGTCGGCATCCTGGCAGGCGCAGCTCCAGCGGCCAAGCGAGATCGAGCCCGCTTCGTCAGGCCGCCCCTGACGTCTCCTGAGGAAGGTGGGATGGTCCATGGTCTGGATGTCGACGCGAAAGCCGACCTCCTGAAGCATCTGCTGCAATGCCTCCACCAGGCGGCGGTCATAGGCCGGCGATGTGAGGAAGCTCAGCTGGGCATTGACGGCATTGGCCTCCCGTAAAAGCGCCTTGGCCCTGGCCGGATCGAAGGCATTGCCGCCGATGCCCTCGACATAGCCGAAATTGGCCGGCGTCAGCACGACATCGACCTCTTTGCCGAAACCCTGCAGCAGGGCCTCGATCAGCGTCTTGCGGTCGATCGCATGCGCGATGGCGCGGCGCACACGCACATCCTGCGTCGGCCCGGCCAGCGCATTGATGAACATGTAGCCGATGCGTTCGGTGGGCGCGGACAAGGTCTGCAGCCTTGCATCGGATTTCAGGCGCACGGCCTCGTCCGGCCCAAGCTGGCGCACGATGTCGGCCCGGCCGGTCTGGAGGTCGGCAACACGCGTCGCCACATCCGGAACCACGCGGAACGTGGCGCTGTCGAAGGGCGGACGGCCGCGCCAGTAATCAGGCACGGCATCCAGCGTGATGGCAACGCCGCGCTGCCAGGTCCGCAGCTTGTACGGCCCCGAGCCGACCGGTTGCAGGTTGAACGCCTGCGCGCCGACACGTTCCACCACGGCCTTGGGCACGATCGACAGCTTGACCAGTTGGGCCATGAGCGCCGGATAGGGCGTCTTTGTCTTGACCGTGACGGTTGCCGCGTCTGTCGCCTCGGCTGAAGCGATCTGGTCGAACTGCGACAATTGGGGACTGCGCAGGGCGGGATCGGTGATGCGGCGGATCGAGAACACCACGTCTTCGGCTGTGAGCGGGGAGCCATCGTGGAACTTGACCCCTGCCCTGACCTTGAACGCGATCGTCGTGTCGTCGACCTGCCGCCAGCTCTCGGCGATCTGGGGCACGATGCGGCCCGCCGCGTCACGCGTCACGAGATTGTCGAAGATGTTGCGGTAGATCGCGTAGCTGTCCGTGTCCCACTGAAGATGGGGATCAAGCGTTGCAGCATCATTGGGCAGATCGACGGTGATCATCTCCCTGAACGTCTGCGCCTGCACGGTGGAGGCAGCGAGGGTTGCGACAATTGCAAGGGTTGCGGAAATCGCAAGAGCCAATCGTTTGAACATGCTGAAAACCATTTGTTGGCGGCAC
>JANMHN010000281.1:0-6954 GCA_031375185.1 Allobosea sp.
CCCAACCGCTTCATGCAGACGCTGTTCACCTCGCGGCTGAAACTGCTTGAGGCTGACCCTGCGGGCTATGCCGCGCTCGGCACGCTGATGGGCTACCCGCCGGACTGGCTCGAGGCCAACTGGGGCACCATCGAGCTGGCCATCGCCGGAGCGCCGCACAGCCCCCAGCAGATGAGCCATGCGGTTGAACGGATCAACGCCTTGCTTGCTTTCGATGGCAGCGCGCGTGCGGGAGCCTTCACCGGGCCAGTGCTTGTGCAGGGCGCAAAGGATGACATGATCGTGCCGTCCTATCTTCAGGATGAGCTGGCAGCGGCTCTTCCTGGTGCGGCACGGCATGTCTTTGCCGATGGCGGGCATCTGTTCCCGGTCAGCCGCACGCCTGAGTTCGTCCGGACGCTGCGGCAATGGATCGGGTCTGTCTGACATTTGGTCAGTTTGATCAATGATTTACCTACCTTGTTTGCCGAACTGAATCACCGTCCGGCCCGGAGTTGAAACATGCGCCTCATCGACAAGATCAGCATCATCACCGGCGCAGGTTCCGGCATCGGGCACGAGGCAGCCAAACTGTTCGCAGCGGAGGGCGCGCATGTCATCGTGGTGGATCGCAATGCCGATGCGGCACAGCGCGTGACAGCCGACATCATCGCCGCTGGCGGAAAGGCCGAGGCGGCCATCGTCGATGTGTCGCAGGAATTGGCGCTCAAGGCCGTGATAGACAGTGTCGCCGCGCGGCATGGCAGGCTCGATGTGCTCGTCAACAATGCCGGTTTCGGCTTCGCCGGCACCGTGGTCAACACCAGCGAGGCGGATTGGGACGCGCTGATGGCCGTCAACGTCAAGGGCGTGTTCTTCGGCTGCAAGCACGCGATTCCGATCATGACCAGGCAAGGCGGCGGCGTGATCGTCAACACCGCATCCGCCGTCGCTGCAGTCGGCATTACGGACCGCGCGGCCTATGTGGCCTCGAAAGGGGCGGTGGCGGCGTTGACGCGGGCCATGGCGATGGACCACGTGGCGGATGGCATCCGCATCAACTGCGTGGCACCGGGCACGATCGAGTCTCCCTACTTCACCGAGATTTTCGCAAGATCGAACGATGCACCCGCGCTGCGTGCTGGGCTCGAAGCGCGGCAGGCCATGATGCGCCTTGGCCAGCCGACTGAAATCGCCAAGGCGATGCTTTATCTCGCCTGTGATGACAGCTCGTTCTGCACCGGGACGACGCTGTTTGCCGATGGCGGCTGGACCGCACGCTGATCGCTCCTATTCGTCATGGCATTTGCCATCGACTTGGCCTATGACGCTTCCAGCACGGGCGCGTCTTGACCAGACGAACGCCCCTTTTTCAGTGTTGACGGACCCGCCCTGCCTTGGGGCCAATCCCTTCGCACCAACACAGGCGGCTTCCTTTGACGGATTTCTTGATCGCACCTGCGCTGCAACGCGCGCTTGACGAGCGAAACTACACCGAACTGACCCCCGTTCAGGCCGCCGTGATCGCGCCGGAAGCCGCCGGGCGCGACCTTCTGGTGTCGGCACAGACAGGCTCCGGCAAGACAGTTGCCTATGGCCTTAGCATCGCGCCAACGCTGATGGGCGACACCGAATTTCTGCCCAAGGCCGGCGCGCCGCTGGCGCTGGTGGTCGCGCCGACGCGCGAGCTTGCCCTTCAGGTCCAGCGCGAACTGGAATGGCTCTATGCCAAGGCCGGTGCGCGCATCGTTCCGTCAGTGGGCGGCATGGACCCCCAGCGGGAGCGCCGTCTCCTGGCCGATGGCAGCCACATCGTCGTCGGCACGCCGGGCCGCCTGCGCGACCACATCGAACGCAACCGGCTGGACCTGTCGCAGTTGAAGGCCGTCGTGCTCGACGAAGCCGACGAGATGCTCGACCTCGGGTTCCGCGACGATCTGGAGTTCATTCTGGGCGCGATGCCGAAGGACCGGCGCACGTTGCTGTTCTCGGCCACCTTGCCGCGCGGGATCGCCAATCTCGCCAAGAATTTTCAGAACAACGCCTTCCGCATCGAGGCCACCAGCGGCGACCGCGGCCATGTCGACATCGACTACCGCGCCATCAAGATCGCACCGAAGGAAACCGAGCATGTCATCGTCAACGTGCTGCGGCTGGTCGATGCGCCTGCGTCGATCATCTTCTGCAACACGCGCGATGCCGTCAGGCACCTTCAGGCCACTTTGGTCGAGCGCGGGTTCTCGGCCGTCTATCTCTCCGGCGAACTGGGCCAGCATGAGCGCAATCAGGCCTTGCAGGCTCTGCGCGATGGCCGGGCTCGGGTCTGCGTTGCAACCGACGTTGCCGCGCGCGGGATCGACCTGCCCAACCTGGGGCTGGTGATACACGCCGATCTTCCGCACGATTCCGAAATCCTGCAGCATCGCAGCGGGCGAACAGGCCGCGCAGGCCGCAAGGGCGTCAGTGTCGTGATCGTACCGCCCGCACGCCGCCGCAAGGCAGAGGGCCTTCTGGCACAGGCGGGCATCGAGCCACGCTGGACGCTGCCGCCGACTGCCGACGACATCCGCGCGCTGGATCGCCAGCGCATGATCGACGACCCTGCCCTGCAGGAGGAGCCCAGCGAGGAAGATCTGGCCATGGCGGCCCTGCTGATCGCACAGCGCACGCCGCAGGAAATCGCCGCCATGCTGGCCCGCATCTATCGCTCGAAGCTGCCTGAACCGGAAGATGTGACAGACCCAAGCTCCTGGTTCGACAAGGGCGTGAGGGCGCGTGTGGGGGCAGATCGCGGTGCGGCTGACTATGCAGCGCCACGTGAGCGCCCGTTCAGCCGTGAACGCGCTCCGCGCGATGCAGGCTCCCGTGATGTTGGCTCGAGAGATTCCGGTCCGCGCGACGTCGCTGTTTCCGACAACGGCACCGTGCTGTTCCGCGTCGAAATCGGCCGCAAGAACAAGGCCGATCCGAAGTGGCTTTTGCCGATGCTTTGCCGCCGGGGCAAGGTCACGCGTGACGATATAGGCTCGATCAAGATCTATGATTCGACGACCGAGGTGGAAATCTCGGCTGGTGCTGCGGAATATTTCGCGGAAAACGTGCGGCGAACCGATGGCGACGACATCCGGATCAATCCCATCGCGGCAGGCGACAGGGGCGAAGCATCCGCGCCGCGTCCACGCTTCGACAAACCGAAATTCGACAAGCCCAAGTTCGACAAGCCCAAGTTTGACAAACCACGCGGTGAGGCACCTGCCTTTGACCGGACAAAAGACGACAGGCCAAGAGACGACAGACCACGTGACGACAGACCACGTGACGAAAGACCTTTCGAGGACCGCCCCAAAAAGCCATTCCGCGAGGGTCCAAAAGCTGCGGCAAAGCCGTATGCAGGCAAACCTTTTGCAGACCGCAAACGTTTCGACGATGATCGCGCGCCGCGAGCGGACAGCCCGCCGCGGGAGTTTCGCGGCCCCCGCAGCGATGATGGAGCGCCCAAGCGCAGCCTCAAGCCTTTCGAACGCAAGGGGCCTCCGAAAGGACCGGCTGGCAAACCCGGCTTCAAAGGCCGCAAGCGCGATGCTTGACCTTCACGGTTTTGCCCGCTGCAATGCGATCCTTCCAATTCACTAACGATCCTCATCCTGAGCCCGTCGAAGGACGAGGATCGTTGGTGATCGTTGAAACGTTCGGCGTTCTTGCATCTCGCTTCGCACACCCTGTTCAGAACAGGCGTCCTTGCCCGCCATCATCAGCCGTTCCGCCGATCCCTGCCTGTGCAAGAAGGTCCGGGATGCGCTCTTTCATGGCGAAAAAACCGCGCGTGCCATAGGGCCAGGCTTCACTGTCAAAGGGACGGCGAAGCTGCATGAGCGTGATGCCGTCTTTTGCCAGAGCAGGGATGATGCTGGCAAACTCGTCAGCCACCGGACCGACCGGGGCATAGGGCGTCACCACCGTATCCAGCCCGTGCGCACGGCAGAAATCGGCAATGCTGACGCTGCTCAGCGAGGCAAGCCGGTCCGCAGGCACGTTCAAGCGCTGCGCGGTCCGTGACATCGTATCGGCAAGAGACCCTTCGGTGAAAGCTGCCACATGTGCCGCCACCTCGAGCGGGGACCGCTCGGGCACGGCGCTCGCACCGGCAACCGCCACGATCTCGGCGTGGCCAAAGTCCATGCTGTCAGGGTGAAGATCCTCCTCCGTCAGTAGCAGCCCAACACGGCCAGAGGGCAAGGCGCGCGACAGGGCCGGCAAAGGCTGCGCCCCACCCATCGGTGGCTCGTCCAGCGCAATGGCCTCCCTGGCCAGACCTTCGGGCGAAAACCGCCCACCAGTGTAGCCGGCGATGTTGTCGCGGCGCGCCAAATAGGTCTTTCCCTTGGTATGCAGCCCCGCAACCCAGCGCCATGACAGCGTGTTTGACGCCGGGTCGCCATCAATGAAATGACGATAGGTGAAATCCGCTCCGAGTTGCCAGGGCAGTTTCAGCGTGAAGATCCAGATCGAGGCGAACCACATGCGCGCGTGATTGTGAAGATATCCCGTCTCCAGCAATTCCTCGACCCAGGCATCGAAGCAGTCGATGCCGGTGCGTCCCTCGGTTGCTGCTCTGTAGGCTTTGGCAAGCCCGCCGCCGCGCGCGCTGACAGCGGCCGACAACTGCGTGACCTCGGTGCGGTAGCGTTGCCAGATCACAGGCCGGGTTTCGAGGTGGCCCTTGAAATAGGTGCGCCAGTAGACCTCCTGCACGAATTTCTCGGCGCTGCTCAATGAAAACCGCCCCAGGACGGCTTCAAGGACTTCTGCCTCCGTGATCAGCCGATGGCGGATATAAGGCGACAAGACCGAAACGTTGCGTCTCTGGTCAGGGCCGTGGTCGCTGTTGCGGCCTGAGGCATAGGCCTGAGCCGCAGATGGCAAGAAGGCCGCGAGACGGGACAGGCCCGCAGCACGCGTCGGCTCGAAGAAACGTGAACTGTTATGAGATGGCATGACACGGTTACGTCCAGATCAGCCAAACGGATTTGGCGCGTGCCGCGTCAGTTTGGTGGCCGCGCTGTTCATGCCGGGTAAGTGATGATGGTGGGCGCGACAGGGATTGAACCTGTGACCCCTCCCGTGTGAAGGGAGTGCTCTGCCGCTGAGCTACGCGCCCGATGGAGGGCTGGATAAGCGCTCACATCTGACCCGTCAAGCAAAACGGTCCGGATCGGGTCACGGCCAGATGCAGCCCTTTGCTGATGTTTCCGGCGGTCGGGCTTGCCGCCGCACTGTTGCCGGATGGCAACGCATCCAGACCAGCGTGACTCACATTGCCGTGATGTGGTCTGTGCGCATTGCCATCGCGGTGAAAATCAGACATTTCGGAGATGTTGAGTGTCTCAACATCCACATTCACAACCTATTCGAGGTCATGATGCGCCGCCTTACACTCGCGATTGCTGCACTGGCTCTGAGTGCCGGTTTTGCGGCACCAGCCATCGCGGAGATCGACCCACTGACACGTCAGCCCCTGCTGGCTAATCCGGAGGCTTTCAAGCCGCAGGCAACCGCCATCCCGCGCGAGGTCGTCACGTACAATTCCCGCTATAGCGCCGGCACGATCCTGGTCGATACGCGCGAACGGCGGCTTTATTACGTGCTCTCCAGCACGCAGGCCGTTCGCTATGGTGTCGGTGTCGGTCGTCCGGGTTTCGAGTGGTCAGGCACCAAGACCGTATCGCGCAAGGCCGAATGGCCGACATGGACACCGCCAGCACAGATGCTGCGCCGCCGCCCTGACCTTCCGCGTTTCATGCCGGGCGGACCGGAGAATCCCATGGGCGCGCGCGCTCTTTATCTGGGCTCGACGCTTTACCGAATCCATGGCTCCAACGAACCAGAAACCATCGGGCAGGCGGTCTCCTCAGGCTGCATCCGCATGGTGAATGATGATGTGATCGATCTTTACGAGCGCGCCCGCGTCGGCTCGCGGGTGGTTGTCCTGCGCTGACGTCCGGTCGTGTTCCTTTTTTGAAAAAGCCGACCTTCAGGTCGGCTTTTTGAGTTCACGTCATCGAGAAAGCCTTGATCAGGACCTCTCGGCAGCATCAGTATTGCCGCGCATGCGACCGATGATGTTGCGCAGGCTGACCTCGCCATCATGGCCTGCCGCACCTTTTGCGCCGTGCTCAGCCGCCGGCAATTCGTGTGGCTTCTGGTGCTTGAAGGTGATGCGCATGGGGGTCGCCACGCCTTCGCCGAACGCGATGGCCTCCCGGTTGCCGATCGATGACAGGAAGCTGATCGTGCTGGCTGACGAATCGGAGATGGCCGCACGGATGATGTCCTGGTCACGCGTATTGCCAAGGCGCATGGCGAACACGGTCGAACACTGGGACAGGATGGTCGGATCAAGCTCGCCAGGGCGCTGCGTGACGATGCCGACATAGGCACCGTACTTTCGGCCTTCCTTGGCGATGCGGGCGATGGCGGCACGGGTCGGCGCAAATCCGAGCGCGCGATCCTGCGGAACATAGCGGTGCGCTTCTTCGCACAGCAGCAGCACCTCGAAACCGCCGCCGCTCCATGACGCGATGTCGAAGGCAAGCCTCGCCAGCACCGACACGACCGAGTTCACCACTTCGGACGGGATTCCCGCCAGTTGCAGGACCGTGATGCGTTTGTCGTCATGCGGAATGCGGAAGACCGAGCTGATCACGCGGTCAAGGCAATCATCCACCGTCGATTTGCCGAACATGAACCTGTAGCGGATATCGGTGGCAAGCCCTTCAAGGCGGCTCTTGAGGCTGCGCAGGTGAAAACGGCTGTGCCGTGGTTCAAGCTGGCCCAGAAAGTCGTCGATGATCTTGAAAATATCGGACATCCGGTAGGGCACCGGGGTATCTGCCGAGTAGTTCGAGACATCCAGCGGCTTCCTGATCAGCGTCGAGGTCAGGGCTGCTTCACCCAGAACCTTGTAGCGCCCCCTGG
>JANMHN010000302.1:0-2141 GCA_031375185.1 Allobosea sp.
CGAAGGTCAGCGCACTGCCGCTCGATCTGGCAGATTTTACCTCAGTCGAGCGCCTGATCGCCAGCGTGATGGCGGCAGGCGGCGTCGATATTCTTGTCAACAATTCAGGCGGGCCGCCCCCCAGCAGCGCGGCGGATGCCAAGCGCTCCGATTGGCTCGTCCAGTTCGAGGCGATGGCTGCCAACCTGTTCCACATCACACAGGCCATGCTGCCCGCGATGGTCGCCAGGAACTGGGGCCGCGTGATCACCATCGCGTCCTCCGGCATCGAGCAGCCCATCCCCAACCTTGCCCTGTCAAATGGCATCCGGTCGGCGGTTCTGGGCTGGTCGAAAACGCTTTCGGCCGAGGTTGCCAAGCATGGCATCACCGTCAACATGGTGCTGCCGGGCCGCATTTCGACAGAGCGGATCGAACAGCTCGACAAGGCCAACGCCGACCGTTCCGGCCTGTCGATGGACGAGGTCAGAAAGGCCTCGCTGGCCACCATTCCCATGGGACGGCTCGGGCTGGCGTCGGAATTTGCCGATGTGGTGGTGTTTCTCGCCAGCACGCGGGCGTCGTATGTCACAGGTGCCACGATCAGGATCGACGGCGGCGCAACACGCTCGGTCTGAGGCCGTTCAATCGTATCTGAGTTCCGTCGCCTTGCCGCGAAACACATAATAGCTGAACGCGGTGTAAGCAGCGATGAAGGGCAGCACGACCAGCGCGCCCATCAGGATGATGAACAGGCTTTCCGGCGCGCTCGCGGCCTGCCAGATCGTCAGTTTATCCGGCACGATGTAGGGATAGAACGAATAGGCAAGACCCAGGAAACCGAGCACGAACAGGCTGACGGCCCCCATGAAGGGCACGAAATCGAGCGAATGGTCGGCACGTGGCATCCGCTTCAGGAACACCCAGAGCGCCATGAACAGCGCCGCCGTCATCAGCGGAATGGGAGCAAGGCCGATGATGTTGGGAAAGCTGAACCAGCGCTCGAAAATGCGCGGGCTGACCAGGGGCGTGGCCAGCGACACGGCGATCATACCGAGCGCCGTGAGGCCAAGCGTCAGCCTCGCCCACCAGACGGAACGCTTCTGAAGCTCGCCATCGGTCTTGCCGATCAGCCATGTGGCCCCAACAAAGGTGTAGGCTGCAGCAAGGCCAAGCCCGGCCCCGAGCGCGAAAAGCTGTGCCACCAGCCCGTCCTGGAAGCCCATGATGTAATGGCCGAGCATGTAGCCTTGCGTGACGGATGCCAGGCCTGAGCCGCCGATGAAGGCCCAGTCCCACCAGCGGTGATACTGCTCCTGCGCCTTGACACGGAACTCGAAAGCGACACCGCGCAGCGTCAGGCCCAGCAGCATCAATGCCACCGGCAGGTAGAGCGCCGTCAGCACCATGCCGTGCGCGGCAGGGAATGCCACCAGCAACAAGCCGATGCCCAGCACCAGCCAGGTCTCGTTGGCATCCCAGAACGGGCCGATGGTAGCGACCATCTTGTCGCGTTCGGCGCGTGTCGCATCCGCCATCAGCATGCCGACGCCAAGATCGTAGCCGTCAAGCACCACATAGGCGAGGATCGAGATGCCCATCAGCGCACCGAAGATCAGCGGCAGCGTGTGGGCGTCAAGATAACTGAACATGGCAGACCCTCACTTTTTTAGCGCTGTTCGCCTCAGCTGTTCGTATCAGCTGTCCTTGGCCATGACACCGGATGGCTGCACCGGAGCACCGCCCTTGTTCACGCCAGCGCCGCTGGGTGTGGCGACAGCTTTCATGCCCTTGCCTGCGAGATGGAACAACACGGAGATGTAGGCCGTGATCAGCAGGGCGTAGATGATCAGATACATTGCCAGTGTCGAGGCTATCATGCCCGCTGTCACCTTCGACGCCGCCTGCGCCGTGGTCAGCACGCCGCTGACGAGCCAGGGCTGGCGGCCGATCTCGGTCACATACCAGCCTGACAAGGTCGCAATCCAGCCTGCGAAGGTCATGGCCACAAGCACGACTGCCAGCGGCTTGCCGATATCGCCGGTGCGCCACAGCTTCCAGCCGGCGAACCACGAGACCAGCAGCATCAGCATGCCGACGCCGACCATGATACGGAAGGCGAAGAACACGGGCGCGACCGGCGGATGCAGCCGCTCGCCGTT
>JANMHN010000328.1:0-7984 GCA_031375185.1 Allobosea sp.
GCCAGATCTGTTCAAGACAGCCGCCTTTGCCCCGTGGCATGATCGAACAGGTGGCAAATGGCTGGCTTGACGCTGAACGAGATCATGTCTCCGATTTCCGCCCGGAATTCCTTGGGGGCCTTGACCGCGATCAGGGCAGGGCCGGACCTGACGGAGACCATGGTCGCATCGCCGAGAAGCTCGATGCTGTAGACAGGGGCCGACACCTCGCCGTCCGACGCCGCCAGCTGTGCATCCTCTGCCCTGAAACCAAGCGTGATCCTGCCCGCTGCACTCATCGGCAATCCCGCGACTTTCATGTTGGGTGCGGTGAACACGCCGCCGCTGATATCGCCTTCGATCAGGTTCATCGCCGGAGAGCCGATGAAACCTGCGACGAAGGTGTTGGCCGGCCTGTCATAGATTTCGGTAGGCGTGCCAACTTGCTGGAATTCGCCCTTGTTCATGACCACGACCCGGTCGGCAAGCGTCATCGCTTCGATCTGGTCATGGGTGACATAGATCGTCGTGACCTTGAGCTCATGCTGGAGGTTCTTGATTTGCGCCCGCGTGGACACACGCAGCTTTGCGTCAAGGTTCGACAAGGGCTCGTCCATCAGGAACACTGCCGGTTCGCGCACGATGGCGCGAGCCAGAGCAACGCGTTGCCTCTGTCCGCCGGACAGTTCGCGCGGCCGCCGTTCGAGAAGATCACCAAGCTCGACCATCTTGGCCGCTTTGCGGACCCTCGCATCATGTGTCTGCGGATCGATTTTCCGCACCTTCAGCGGGAAGCGGATGTTCTCGTAAACCGTCAGGTTCGGATAAAGCCCGTAGTTCTGGAACACCATCGCGACATCGCGGTCCTTGGGTTCAAGGTCGTTGACGACGCGGTCCCCGATCAGGATTTCGCCACCGGTCGGGTCTTCGAGGCCTGCGATCATCCGCATGGTCGTGGTCTTGCCGCAACCTGACGGGCCAAGAAACACGACGAATTCACGGTCGGCAATGTCAAGATCGATCGCCTTGACACCAACGAAGGCACCCCAGCTCTTGGTCACACCACGGAGCGAAATCTGTACCATGCGTTTTGCCTGCTTCCCTGTTGCGTACCGCTGTCGACATGCATTTGTGTCACGCTGACCTTCCGGAATAACATGCTTGAGTGCTACGTTGACAGATCATGAATACGTATGCAAGACCTCATGACAGATTTCCTTCAGAGCTGTTCAGCGCGCTTGCCTGCTGGCCACCCGGAGCTTCAGCCAGATGACGATGCCCTCGGTCCATGTGGCCAACAAGTCCTTTGTCCGGCAAGCCCTTTGCGCTGTCGCCGAGGCCAGCCCCGCAACATTGCTGGCCCGCCTTGAGGACGCATATCACCCGGATGCCGAGTGGCGCGGATCCCATCCCCTCAACGAGATGCGCGGCATCGATGCCATGGCGGAGAAGGTCTGGCTGCCTCTCCTCCAGGCTTTTCCGGATCTGGAGCGCCGCGACGTCATCGTGATGGGCGGACATTCACACGGCACCGACATTGTCGGCACGGTCGGGCATTATTGCGGGACATTCCGGCATGACTGGCTGACGATACCTGCGACAGGTCGGCCGATCTATCTGCGCTATGGCGAGATGCACGTGGTCAAGGACGGCAAGATCGCGCAGAGCACGGTGCTGATCGACATTCTCGATGTCATCCGCCAGGCTGGTTTCTGGCCGATTGCCCCCAGCCTCGGCACAGAGGAACAATGGCCCGGCCCGTTCACCGCAGACGGGATCCTGCTCACGGAGCAGGATCCCGCGATCTCTGCCGCCAGCATTGCCCAGACCCTGGCGATGCACAAAACCCTTGGAGACTACAACGACGAGGCCCTGCTCGGGCGCGAAGGGCTGCTGGCCATGCCGCAGAAAGAGCACTGGCACCCGAAGATGATGTGGTACGGGCCGTCAGGCATCGGCACGACGCGCGGCCTGCAGGGCTTCGTGGATTACCACCAGTTGCCGTTCCGCATCGCTTTCCCCAACCGCAAGGGTGGCCAGCACTATATCCGGATAGGTGACGGCGCCTATTCCGCCACTGGCGGCTGGCCCAGCGTCCTGGCCAGACACACAGGCGGCAACTTTTGCGGCACCGGCCCGACGGGGCGGGATGTCGGCATGCGGGTGATGGATTTCTATCTGCACCATGAAGGCCTCATCCGGGAGAACTGGGTGCCGATCGACATGATCCATCTGCTCATGCAGATGGATGTCGATGTGTTTGGCCGGATGCAGAGCCATTTCCGGCGTGGTGGCTGACAACGTGCTCATCCACGGCGTTGCTGAACTGCTCGTCTGACGTCAGTTGTCCTTCGGCAACCGTGCCGAACCCCTGATGACCAATCGGGCGGGCAGCACCGCGGCGCGTTTCTCGACCACGCGGTTTTCCACCTGTTCGATCAGGATCGAGACAGTGGCTTCGACCATCGGCCCGCAAGGCTGGCACACTGTCGTCAGGTTGTATCCCGCCCAGCCGGCCTCCGGCACGTCGTCATAGGCCACGAGTGAAATGTCCTGCGGTATGCGCAGGCCCAGTTCGCTGCGCAGCACATCCATCACGGCGAACGCCATGTGATCGTTTGCGACAAAGACCGCATCGGGCCGCTCACGAACGTTGAACAATTCGCGCGCAGCGGCCGATGCGCCTTCGAAGCTGTAACCACCGACGGCACGGCGAAACAATGTGATGCCACATTCAGCCAGGCCCTTGTGAAAGCCCGCTTCGCGATCACGGCTTGTGGACGAATCTTCGTTGCCTGCCACAAAGGCAATTTTCCGGTGTCCGCCCTTGACCAGGAAATGTGCCAGCAGTCGGGCACCTTCGATATTGTCGGAGGTCACGCTGCTGGTCGGGGAGGACGGCACATAACGGTTGAACATCACCACGGGTGTTCCGGTGCTGGCACACTCACGGGCCAGGCTCGACGACAAGGTGGCGGAGGCCATGACGATGCCTTCCACCTGATATTGCAGCATCTTCTGCACGACCTGGTCCTGGTTGCCAGGGTCGGTCATGAACAGCAGAACCTGATAGCCGCGGTCCTGCAGGGCCCGAGACATCTGCTCAAGCACCAGCGGATAGAACTGGTTGTCGAGATAGGCCACTAGAATCGCGATGAGGCGCGAACGACCACTGATCATCGCACGGGCAAGGGCATTGGGCCGGTATCCCAACTCCTTTGCGGCATCGAGCACGACCTGCCGCGTCTGTTCGGAGACACTGGCACCGGGCGAGAAGGTTCGGCTCACCGCTGACTGCGACACGTTCGCAAGGCGTGCGACATCGCCAGACGTGACAGAGCTTTTGCCCGGATTTCTGGTTGGATGTCTGGCCGCACGCTTGCCCATGAACGCATATTGATCGTTCTTGCAATGCCGTAAAGGGTGTTCTCTCCCTGACTCCCCTTCAGATTGTTTGTTAGAGATTATACAACTTTTGCGTGTTTATGCTCGGACGTTGCATGAGGATGCCCATATGTTGTTTTTCTCAAGATCCGTACCGGGCCTTGCCCGTTTTGCCCGTGATGACAGTGGCAACTTCGCCATCATCTTCGGGATGCTTCTGGCGCCTCTCCTTGGCCTTGTCAGCGCGGCCCTCGACTACAACACCGCATCGAGGGACAAGGCGATGCTGCAGGCCTCGCTTGACAGCGCCGCCCTTGCGGTGGCCCGCGCGCCTCAACTCAATGATGGCCAGGCCGGCGCATTGCTGCGCTCCCTTGTCCAGGCCAACTACACCAGCGCCAACGGGCGTGTTCCAGCCATCACCTTCTCGCGCGGACAGGATGTCGTGTCGGCCACAGCAGCCGACGCTGTACCAAGGCTGATGCCGCTGATCATGCTGCCGGAGACGCAGACCATCAGGATCGCGGCAGCATCCGAGGTGCGCTGGGGCACCAACAACATCGAGATCGCGCTAGTTCTGGACAACACCGGCTCGATGGCGAGCAGCAACAAGATGAACGAACTCAAACGCGCCCTTTGCGGGCAGGTGGACTGTGCCTCCACGTCTCCAACCTCCGGCTTTGTGAAGATCATGCGTGATGCAGCCCAGCGCGATGACCAGTTCCGTGTTGCACTGGTTCCGTTCGACACCGTGGTGCGCATGCCGCTGGGCGTCCAGCAGACCATCAACAGCGCAGCCATGACGAATGCGGGTTTCAATGGCGGGGCGGGCTTTGGCTATTGTTCGCACGCGTCATTGTCGAACACCGCCCAGCGCTACGGTTTCTTCCGTTTCTCGGAACGTGATCGTGACACTTCGGCATCATCCCGCAACAGTTCGAATCAAAATGTCGGGGCCGGTTGCGGCACGGGCCGGACAACGTCAGTGACATGGCAAGGCTGTGTCTGGGACCGCGACATGGATTCCGGGCAGGACAGCACAGATGACATTGCGTCGCTGCCCGCGATGGTTGACCTGCACCCTGCCGTCAACTGCGAAACCAATGGTCTGGCGCGCATCCTGCCTCTGCTGGACATCCGCAACAGGAGCGCCGACCTGATCACGGCCCTGCGCCAGATGACGCCATCAGGCACCACCAACCTGACCATCGGCGTCAGCTGGGGCATGGCCGTGCTGTCGCGGCGCGAGCCTTTCACAGAGGCGCGCGAGCCCGGTTCCGAGGTGCGCAAGTTCATGATCCTGCTGACTGACGGCGACAACACCGAGAGCAAGCATTCGACCACCGAAAGCAGCATCGATGCGCGGGCACGCATGGCTTGCAGCAATGCCAAGTCTCAAGGCATCACGGTCTACGCCATCCGGGTCATCGACGGTGACCGGACGTTGCTGTCGCAGTGCGCGACCAGCCAGATGCACTACAAGGAGGTGGCCAATGCGAGCCAGCTCACGCCGGTCTTCGAGCAGATCGCCAGCGAGATCGGGGCCTTGCGGATTTCGCGATGATGGGTGGCGCAATGCACAGCGAAAGGCACCGCAGCGAAAGGCTCTGTTGCATCCGGCATGAATGGCATAGACACGTCTGGCTGATCGTCCCTGATTGCCGGAGCCTGTCATGAAATCGCGTGCCGCTGTTGCCTGGGAGGCCAACAGGCCACTCACCATCGAGACCATCGACATCGGCGGCCCAAAGCCGGGGGAGGTTCTGGTCGAGGTGATGGCGACAGGTGTCTGCCACACAGACGCCTACACGCTGTCGGGCCTTGATTCCGAGGGCAAGTTCCCGGCCATCCTGGGCCATGAGGGTGCCGGCATCGTGCGCGAACTGGGGGCTGGCGTCACCTCGCTCAAGGTCGGCGACCATGTGATTCCGCTCTACACACCTGAGTGCCGCGCCTGCAAGACGTGCCTGTCGCAGAGATCCAACCTGTGTACCTCGATCAGGTCCACGCAAGGGCAGGGCGTGATGCCGGATGGATCAAGCCGTTTCAGCTGCGACGACGCTGGCGGTGCCAAGGATGTGTTCCACTACATGGGCTGCTCGACCTTCTCGAACTTCACGGTGCTGCCTGAAATCGCGCTTGCGAAGGTCCGCGAAGACGCGCCTTTCGACAAGATCTGCTACATCGGCTGCGGTGTGACCACCGGCATCGGCGCGGTGATCTATACGGCAAAGGTGTGGCCCGGCGCGAATGTCGTGGTGTTCGGCCTTGGCGGCATCGGGCTGAATGTCATCCAGGGCGCACGGATGGTGGGTGCCGACAAGATCATCGGTGTCGATCTCAATCCCGCCAAGGTCGAAATGGCGAAAAAATTCGGCATGACCCATTTCGTCAACCCTGACGAGGTGGGGCGCGACAAGGTGGTACAGGCCATCGTCGATCTAACCGGGGGAGGGGCTGATTTCTCCTTCGAGTGCATCGGTAGCACCACCACGATGCGGCAGGCGCTGGAGTGCTGCCACCGCGGCTGGGGCGAAAGCATCATCATCGGCGTCGCCCCGTCGGGCCAGGAGATCGCCACGCGTCCCTTCCAGCTTGTGACGGGAAGGGTCTGGAAAGGCTCTGCCTTCGGTGGCGCAAGGGGCCGCACGGATGTGCCGAAAATCGTCGACTGGTACATGGACGGCAAGATCAACATCGACGACCTGATCACCCACACCATGCCGCTCGACGAGATCAACACGGCGTTCGACCTGATGCATGAGGGCAAGAGCATCAGAAGCGTCGTCGTGTTCTGACCACGACCACACCGGTTGTTCTGGCGGGCCGATTGCGGATCCTGCCTCCACAGCCTAGTCTTCAGTCCCGTCTTCTCTTGTTTCCGGAGCCGCCCCTTGGCCGCCGCCTATGGTTTCCATGTCATTCTCGCCTTCGTGGTCGGCTATCTCCTGGGCTCGATCCCGTTTGGCATCCTTGTCACGCGGCTTGGCGGCGGCATCGATCCGCGTACCATCGGCTCGGGCAACATCGGCGCGACCAATGTCCTTCGCTCAGGCAACAAGAAGCTCGCCGCGCTGACACTGCTGGGAGATGCCCTCAAGGGCACAGCGGCGGTCCTGCTCGGCTGGTTCCTTGGCGGGGAGGGCACGGCGATCGCAGCAGGGCTTGGAGCTTTTCTCGGGCATCTGTTCCCGATCTGGCTCGGGTTCAAAGGCGGCAAGGGCGTCGCGACCTATCTGGGCGTGGTGCTCGGGTTGCAGCCACTCGCCGCGCTCGTGTTCGTGCTGTCTTGGGCAGGCTGTGCCTATGCAACCCGGTATTCATCCCTGTCTGCGCTGGTCGCGACCATCATGACACCGCTGGCGCTCTGGTGGTTGGGGCAGGGCCGCATGGCCGCACTCATGGCAGGCCTGGCGACGCTGCTCTGGATCATGCACCGCGAGAACATATCCCGCCTGATGTCCGGCACGGAAGGCAAGATCGGCCAGAAGAGCTGACGCAGGATGGCCGGGTTCGCTCTCACCGACCAGCAGCGTTTCGACTGGCTGCGGCTGATCAGGACCGACAGCGTCGGCCCGCGCACCTTCCGCTCGCTCGTCAACCGTTTCGGTGGGGCCGGCCCTGCGCTGGCAGCGCTGCCTGATCTGGCACGGTCGGCGGGCCGGGCCGTCTGCTTGCCATCGGTGGCTGACATCGAGCGCGAGCTTGAACAGTCTCGCCGCCTTGGCGTCCGTTTCGTGGCGCTGGGCGAGCAAGCCTACCCGCTTGCGCTCGCGGCCCTGACGACGGCACCGCCGCTCATCGCCATCCGTGGCCACTTGCCCGCTCTGCAGCGCCCGATGGTGTCGCTGGTTGGCTCGCGCAATGCGTCCGGCCTTGGCCTCAAGTTCACGGAAAAGCTCGCCCGCGAACTGGGCGAGGCCGGTTTCGTGGTGGTGTCGGGCCTGGCGCGCGGCATCGACACGGCGGCACACAGGGCTTCGCTCGCCACCGGCACACTGGCCGTGCTGGCTGGCGGACACGGGCAGATCTATCCGCCGCAGAACGAGCCGCTCGTCGAGGAGTTGATCGCAAATGGCGCGGCGATCTCCGAGCTTCCTTTCACCATGGAGCCGCGCGCCCATGACTTTCCCCGCCGCAACCGACTTGTCGCCGGTGTGTCGCTCGGGGTCGTGGTCATCGAGGCCGCCCGCAAGTCGGGTTCTCTCATCACCGCGCGCCTGGCCAACGAGGAGGGCAGAACCGTGTTCGCGGTGCCGGGCTCGCCGCTCGATCCGAGGGCTGAAGGCACCAATGACCTGATCCATTCCGGTGCCCGCATCTGCCGCTCGGCGCAGGACATCATTGCAGAACTGGAACCTCAGATCGGGCTGGTGCCGCACCCGATGCAACTCTTCGATAGCGGAGGTCCGGATGACGACGGCGCAGACCTTGCCATCGACGAGCTTGACTGGCTGCTGGGCGAAGCGCCTGCCAAGCCAGCCGGGCCGCATCGTCCTGCGGCGTCGATCACACACGGCATCGAAGACATGCCGGGGATCCATGCGGACATGCCCGATGATCCCGAAGGCGTGTTGCTCGACCTGCTGGGTTCAGCGCCGCTCAATGCCGACGATGTGGT
>JANMHN010000337.1:0-5501 GCA_031375185.1 Allobosea sp.
CCATGAGCGCGGCATGATCGTGAAGGCCTATGTCGTGCTGAAACCGGGCTTCGATCCCGGCGATGCAACGATCAAGGCATTGCAGGACCACGTGAAGGCGGACATTGCACCTTACAAGTATCCGCGCGCCATCAGCTTCGTGGCGGCACTGCCGCGCACCGAAACCGGCAAGCTGCAGCGCTTCCAGTTGCGCATGACCGCCAATGCGGGTTCTGCCGACATCAAGAGGGCACCATGAGAGACTCCGCAGCCTTGACCCCGGCCATGGCAGCCTTGCGCAGCGCTGTCGAACAGGGTCAGCCGCCGCTGGTCACACTGCAGCCGCCGGGCTGGCCGACGCCGAAAGGTTATGCCAACGGCGTGCTGGCACAGGGCAGGGCGGTGTTTGTCGGCGGGCAGATCGGCTGGGACGAGCAAGGCCGCTTTGCCGAAGGTCTGGCGGCACAGGTGCGCAAGACGCTTCAGAACACCCTCGCGGTGCTGGCAGAGGCCGGAGCAGGCCCCGGCCACGTCGTCCGCATGACCTGGTCTGTCTGCTCCATCGCTGACTACCTCGCGGCGCTCGCCGAGATCGGAGCCGCCTACCGCGAAACCTTCGGCCGGCATTATCCGGCCATGGCGCTGGTCGAGGTGGTCAGGCTGGTCGAACCTGATGCGCGCGTCGAGATCGAGACCACCGCAATGGTGTGACGTTTAGTCATCACGCTGATTTGTGGCTTGCCAGCGGCGTGTGCTGCCACAATGATGACATGATGGTTAACGGATCGTGCGTACAGAAGCGATCAGGGCGAAAGCTGTCCGCCGCAGCCTTGTGCGGCATGGCTTGCATCCTGGCGTCGCAACCTGCCCAAGCGGGATTCCTGCAGGCCGAAGGCACCTACCAGCTCATCTCGACAACCAGCATCAGCCGTTTTTCGCGGAGCTTCGATTCCAGAGGCAGCCTGAAGCGGAGCGCAGTCTTTTCAAAGACCAGCCTCGATGTTCATCTGGCTTACGGTTTCAGCGAGACGCTCACCATCATCGGTGACATCTCGTCCGAGCGCCTGCTGCCGCAGGTCATCGGTGATCCGGGCGCGGCATCTCCCTGGTCGGCCATGGCGGGTCCGCGTCTTCAGATCTGGCGTGACGGATCCACCATGGTTTCTGCGCAGGTCATGGTGGGTGCCGGGCAGGCCACGGCCTCGTCGGGCTTCGTGGGTGACCTGCGGGTTGTGGCGGCACACAGCTTTGCCATTGGCGGGCGGCCGGCCTTTGTCGACGCACAGCTTGGCTACAGGCAGGGCGCGCCCGGCGCGCGCTCCGAGCTCCGCCTCGACGGAACCTTCGGCATCAAGCCGCATGAGAGCTGGCTGTTGCTAGCGCAGGTTTTCACCGCCAGGGCGATGGCTGGGCAGGGTCAGCCTCACAGCCTGCGCGTCAAAGCCCAGGTCAGCGCGGTCTGGCATGTGGGGGAGACATGGTCGGTCCAGACCGCCGCCTTCACCACGCTCGCAGGCATCAATGCCGCTCAGGAAAGCGGCCTTTCGCTGGGGCTCTGGCGGCGTTTTTAGCAGGTTGCCGGAAAATGCCGCACACTGTCAGTCATTGCGCGTGCAGCGAAGCGATCCAGCTCTTCGTGGCAACAGCCGAGGCGAGTTAAAATGGTGAAATGGCACTCTTGGTGCCGGGAGTTCCGGATTGCTTTGTCGCTTCGCTCCTTGCAATGACGCGTATTGGGTTTGCGACAGCCTGCGCGCGCACACCCTCCGCTCTGCCCTTTTCACCAGAGCAGGTCTCCGGCGATGAAAGCCCGTGCGTCCGGCGTGGCGGGTTCGTTGACAAACGTGTCTGCCCTTGCTGTTCCCCTCCAGACAGCAGGCGGGCCGGATGACGGCACAGGTCGGCAAGCCCGAAGCGCGAGAGCGCAGCGTCGGTTTGGCGCGGCGCATCCTCCGCGCGCACGGCGCCAAGTGCATATGGACCCGCCGTGCCGTGCTGGCACGATCCTCAGTCCATGAACGTCACGGTCTTGTGGCCATTGATCAGAACCCGGCCTTCGAGGTGATAGCGCAGGGCACGCGCCAGAACCCTGCGTTCGATGTCACGGCCCTTGCGCACGAGGTCGTCGGGCGTGTCGCGGTGGCTGATCCGCTCCACATCCTGCTCGATGATCGGGCCTTCGTCGAGGTCGGGCGTGGCGTAATGCGCTGTGGCTCCGATCAACTTCACGCCGCGTGCATGGGCCTGATGGTAGGGCTTTGCGCCCTTGAAGCCCGGCAGGAATGAGTGGTGGATGTTGATGCAGCGGCCATGCAGCCGTGCGCTCATGCTGTCGGATAAGATCTGCATGTAGCGGGCCAGCACGATGATCTCGCTTTCGGTCGTCCTGATCAGTTGCCACAGCTCGGTTTCCTGCTCGAGCTTGGTTTCCTTGGTGACAGGCAGATGGTGGAACGGAATGCTGCCGAAATCCACATGCGCGAAATGTTCGCGGCCATGGTTCGAGACGATGGCCGACACGGTCATCTGCAATTCGCCGATCCGCATCCGGTACAGGAGATCGACAAGGCAGTGGTCGAATTTCGAGACCAGCAGCATGACGCGTCGCTTCTCGGTGCGGTCACGCATGGCCCAGATCATCCCCCATCTTGCGGCGATCGGCTCGAAGCCGGCTTTGAGGGCACCGAGATCTTCCTCGCCGGCCACCACGGCGAACACCACGCGCATGAAGAAGCGTTCGGACTCAAGATCGTCGAACTGCTGCGCATCAAGGATGTTGCAGCCTGCATCGGCCAGAAAGCGCGAAACATCGGCCACGATGCCGGGGCGGTCGAGGCAGGACAGGGTCAGGATGAAGGCCATGGGTCTGCTGTTCGGTTCGGGGTTTCAGGCAAGGATGCCCGCAGACCCATGCCGGACTCAAGGCCGTCCTGCAATCAGGTTGCCATTGAATTGACCGTCTCCGGTTGCGGCTTTTCAGCATGTCGTGCCTGTTCGGGCTCAACCGGCGTCCATTCAAGATTTCCGGCATAGCGCCAAGCCATGTGCCCGGCCTCGTCCAGTGCGAACAGGTGCATCCATCTGTTGTCGAAAAGCGCGCGCACGCCATCGTGGCGGCGCAGGATGTCGCTCATCGCCTCCCGCGGCGCTTCGATGCAGACAGACAGGCGCAGCGGCTCATGAGCCAGCTTTTCCCCGTCATGAACCGACTGCCAGGGCAAGCCTGCCCTCAAGGTTCCGCCATTGCCTTCGACCACGCCGATGCCGCCGCTGACATTGTGGAGCAGCTTGTTGCCGCCGCCGAAGGCATCGGGCGCCACGACCGAACCGTAATACTGCAGGCTGATCCAGCTTGCGACAACGACCGGCGCGGTCATGATCAGTTCAAGGATCGAAAAACCGCTGTCCTGGGACCAGTCGTAATCATGCAGGAAGGCCCGCCCCGCCAGACTCTTGCCAGCGGTGCGGCGGCGTGGTGCCGCGATGAAGGCCTTGCAGCCCGCCAGCGCCCATTCCGGACGTATCTCGGCCCAGTCGCGGCTGCGCTGCGGAATCTGCGAGCCGTCACCTGCGCGCGGCAGCCTCAGCGCCCGCTCGGTCCGGGCAAGTTGGCCAGCGGTTTCCAGCCAGTGCCGTGCCTGCGCCAGATCATCGGCATGGCTGGAGGAGGGATGATCGGCGTCATAGATCAGCACGGTATCGGTCGTGGTGTCGTGCAGGGCACCGAGGAACAGCGTGTCGTGCGGGATGTGAAGGCCCTTCAGCACCAGCGCGCTGCGCACCTTCGGATCATTGAGCAGCCCGGCCAGCAGGCGTGCATTCACCTCGCCCGAATAGCCACCGCACGCGCCGCAATGCAGCCCGCTGGCATGGGGATTGTTGACCACATTCGCGCCGTGGCCCACCAGAAGCACCAGCCGCGCGAAAGGTCCGGTCAATGACATGGCGCGCAGGATGGTTTCTGCGGCATCGGTGCGGGCCTCAAGATCAAGGGCCGGATCAAAGCGCGGCGCGGGGTCATGCGGAAGCTGCGGCGATGCCAGCCCCAATCCATCCCCCACCAGCTTGGCGACATAGACAGGCCCGGTTGCCTCGACAAAGGCGAACGACGACACCGCCGCGAGCTTGAAGCGGCCCCAGGCCCGTCTGGCCCGCGCGCTGTAGCGGGATGAGAGGTCTTCCTTCGCATCTTCGCCGGTTCCCGAACAGGTGAACACCCCCGGATTGAGCAGCACAGGCAGGCGAAGCTCGCGCACATCCGATCCGAAGCGCCTGTGCCCCGCCCCAAGGCCGAAAAAGCCCGCAAAGCCGAGTGTCTGGACATCAGGACTGACCGCTTCCATGGCGCGGCGAAACACCTCCGAGCGCACATCGATGCAGAAGGCGGCCTGCAAGGCCGGGCGCGCATCGCTGATCGCGGCCTGGTCGTCCGCCATCATCCGTGCAAGTCCGCGTTGCGTCGCCCGTTCGGCAGCTTCCTGAAGCAGCATGTCGATGATCTGTTCGGAGGTCGGTGTGACAGGCCCGGCATGAGCATGGCAGACAGCGGCCCATTCGCGCGAGATCTCGCTGCCATAGGTGGCCAGCAGGGCCTCTTCCCAGATCAGGCGGATGACCAGCACATCCCTGACCGTGTCGTCGGTCAGTCCGGCAAGTTCGGCCTGCCAGAGTTTGTATCGAGCAAACTGTCCATAGCCGCCAAGCGTGGTCAGCAACTGGTGGAAGTAGGTGTCGAGGGCGTCAGGCTGCAATCCAAGGCGTGCAACCGTGCGGGCAAGAGCCTCATCCGCTGTTTCGGGACAATCTGCCACATGCTCTGCAAATCCGGTCAGGCCGGCTATTTCCGGGGTCAGATCATGGGTCGCGACCGCCCGCCACGCCGCATAGGCGCTCCTGCCGCGGGGAGCCGACCACAGTGCCTGTCCCTCGTCGAAATAGCCTGCGGCCCAGGCGCCAAATCGCTCCGCGATGAGGCCGGGCCAGTCGATGCCGGATGCCTTGGCGGCAAAGTCGGCCACGGTCGGAAACGCTTTGGGTGGAGGCACCGTTCTGTTTGCGGCGTCCTTCAGAGCTGCGACATCCTCATTGCCGTTGCCGGACTGGCGGGACGCCAGCGCTGCCGCCAGATCCTGATCGCTGATGCTGCCATCCGCGATCTGCGCCTTGTACCAGCTGCGCGGCATGGTGATGCGGACGCCGGCCACCCGCGCCAGCCGCGCGCCAGCCTGGGCAAGCGTGTCGCCTGCCTGACCCAGAAACGGATTGACGGCGACGCTGGAGGCCAGGGGCCAGAGCGGCGGAATGGCGCGCGTGGCCCGCATCGCGGCGGCGGCCAGCAGCATGTGTGTTGCCTCGGGTTGGGCGGCATGATGTGTCATGGAAATGATCCTTCAAGGCATGTCTGGAGGCGCGCCACTGCAGGCCAAAGCGATTGGTCAGCCCTGGTCCGGGGCGTGGCCTGATGATCAGCGGGGCAGCCTCACCGACCAGCCGCGCACCAGCCGGTCGAACACGGCGTTGGC
>JANMHN010000394.1:0-4037 GCA_031375185.1 Allobosea sp.
GCCGCCGGTGCGCCACCATCAGCCGCATCCACACCGCGCCGGTGTGCCAGCCCGAGGCACACAGCCCGCCGAACAGCGAGGCCTTCGCCGCCGCCTCATCGATATGGAAGCGCTGCGGATCGAAAGCGCGGGCAAACGCCACGATGTCATCGGCTAAGAAGGTAAAGCTGCCGAGTTCTGTCCGTTCGCCTGTCACGATCTGGTCGAACAGCGCAATGGGCTTGGTCTCGCCCGTCGCAATCTCCACCGCGCCTGTCATGGCTGGCGGCACATATCGCCACGGCGCAGGGATGCCGCGGAAGCTCGGTGCTTCAACCTGCCCGCGGCGCCCGAAAATGATCCAGTTGGTCACCTCCTGCACAGTCTCGCCGTTCTGGTTCACCACCTCGAATCGGAAGCGCACCAGGCCCATGTCGGGGCGCGAGCGGCTCTCCTTCACCTCCAGCACCGTGTGACGCATGCTCAGCACATCACCAGGGCGCACGGGGCGCACCCATTTCAGTTCCTCAAGGCCAGGCGCACCCATGCCGGCGCTGTCCAGCAGAAACGCCTCCGCCATCATCCGCATCATGATCGCGGACGTGTGCCAGCCAGAGCCGATCAGCCCACCAACGAAGGTCGATTTCGCTGCCTCGGCATCAATGTGAAAATCCTGCGCGTCAAAGACGTTCGCAAACGCGATGATGTCATCAGAGCTGACAGCCTGTTGCCCATAGCTGCGCGTGTCCCCGACCGCGAAATCCTCGAAATACAGCGTCATGGGTGCCGCTCAGTTCGCGAACCTGAAATGCAACACGTCGCCATCGGCCACAACATATTCCTTGCCTTCCAGCCGGAGCTTGCCGCCATCTCGCGCACCAGCTTCGCCGTTGAGCGCAGTGTAATCCGCGTAAGCGATGGTCTCGGAGCGGATGAAACCCTTTTCGAAATCGGTGTGGATCACGCCCGCCGCCGCCGGGGCCTTGGTGCCCTTTGCGATCGTCCAGGCGCGCGCTTCCTTTGGCCCGACGGTGAAATAGGTGATCAAGCCAAGCAGCGCATATCCTTCACGGATGACGCGGTTGAGACCAGGCTCGGGCAGGCCGACGGCGTCAAGGAAATCAGCCTGATCAGCCTGCGCCATCACCGCGATTTCGCTTTCGATCTTGGCCGAAACCACGCAGGCGCGCGCGCCTTCTGATGCTGCCAGCGCAAACACCTTGGCCGAGAGCGCATTGCCCTTGTCTGCGGAGGCTTCCTCGACATTGCACACGTAAAGCACCGGCTTTGCGGTCAGCAATTGCAGCATCTGGAAGGAGCGCTCCTCCTCAGCCGTGCGCTGTGTCAGGCGCGCGGGCTTGCCCTCCTGCAGCAGCACCAGCGCCTTATGGATCAAGGCCAGTTGCTCCTTGGAGTCCTTGTCTCCAGAGCGGGCCTTCTTCTCCAGGCTGACGACGCGCTTCTCGAGACTTTCAAGATCGGCCAGCATCAACTCGGTATCGATGGTCTCGATGTCGGCCAGCGGATCGACCTTGCCCTCGACATGGGTGATGTCGCCATCCTCGAAACAGCGCACCACATGGACGATGGCGTCAACCTCGCGGATGTTGGCGAGGAACTGGTTGCCAAGGCCCTCGCCCTTGGAGGCGCCGCGCACGATGCCGGCAATGTCCACGAAGGTGATGCGCGTCGGGATGATCTGCTGCGATTTGCCGATCAGCGCCAGCCTGTCGAGCCGGTCATCCGGCACAGCCACATCGCCCACATTGGGCTCGATGGTGCAGAACGGATAGTTTGCAGCCTGAGCCGCCGCCGTCTGCGTTAGCGCGTTGAACAAGGTCGATTTGCCGACATTCGGCAGGCCAACGATACCGCATTTGAAACCCATGGTCTTGTCCGATCAGATGTCATTGAGAACCGTACCCATATCGACACTGAACGCATCGACAACAACGATCTCGGAGATGGAGAGCGGAATGCCACGATCCTCTGTCAAAAACCAGCGGCAACCGGCCGCAATGGCCGATGAAAGCAGCAGGCTATCCCACCAGCCGGTGCGGTAGCGGTCCTGCAGGAACCAGGCGAGTTCCCAAAGTTCTGAGCCATCCGGGGCAGTGGCGAGAGGGAGGAGCCCTAGAACAACATGCCGGGCATCATCAACAGACACCAATCGCTGCTTTTCCGTGATGACACGATAGGTTTCGCGCAAGACCTGCTGATTGATGATGAGAGATTCGCGGGACGCAAGCTCGTTCAGCCAGCGTGCCGCCACCATCTGCCTTTTCGACGTTGTCTTATCGATGCTGTAGACGATGATGTTCGTATCGACAAAGACAGTCATCTTTCATAAATTTCGTCACGCGTCGGCAGGCGACCATCCGGGCCGCTGATATCCCATTTCGGGCCACTGAGAAAACGCTCGATGATCGCTTTCTGACTGATGGCGCGGCTGGACTTCTCCATCAGGACATCCGCAACATAGCGCGAAACGCTTTTGCCCTCCGTCGCAGCACTGACTCGCACCCGCTCGAGTAGCTTCTCATCCATCGAGATCGTGACATTCTTCATGGCATCACCTCACACGAAAACACAAACTTCGTGTAACACGAACTCCGTGTCGCCTCAATCTCCCGCCTCGCCAACCCGCTTCACCCCATCCCAGCCCTTGCCCTGCATGATCAGGGCAACATCGCTCTGGAAGCGCTCGTCGAAGCCGCCGACCAGCAACGCTGCCTTGTCGGCAGTAGCACGGCATAAATCCTCGACCCAGCGTTTCTCGTCCGTGCCGAAGTCATTGAGCACGTAGGCATGCACCAGCGCCTTGTCGCCGGGATGGCCGATGCCCATGCGCACGCGGCGGTAATCATTGCCGATCGAGGCCGTGATCGAGCGCAGGCCATTGTGCCCGGCATTGCCGCCGCCGGTCTTCACCCGCAGCTTGGCGGGTGCCAGATCAAGCTCGTCATGCAGCACCACGATGTTTTTCGGCTCGATCTTGTAGAACTGCGCAGCGGCCTGCACCGACTGCCCCGACAGGTTCATGAAGGTTTGCGGCTTGAGCAGCAGCGCCTTGCCAAAACCGATCCCCACTTCGGTGGCTTCCCCCTGGAAGCGCTGACGCCAGGGGCCGGCGCGGTGCGTTCGCGCGATCTCGTCCAGCGCCATGAAGCCGATATTGTGCCGGTTGGCGGCATAACGCGCGCCGGGATTTCCGAGGCCGACCAGCAGAAGCATGACCATCTCCAGAAGGGCAAGACCAGCGGCCGTCGGTTTTGACCGATGGTCGATGGCAAGCGCGACGGCGCGCCCGAGCCTGTGCGAGGGACGCCTTCATATTTGACCGATCAAATGTGAAGGCCACGATTACACTGTCTCCAACAAAAACGGCCGGGTTGGTGCCCGGCCGTCCTGCTCATGATCAGCGCAGAGCCAATCAGGCCTTGGCAGGTGCCTTGGCGGGCGCGGCTGGTGCTGCGGCGGGCGCAGCCACGGCGCTGACCAGCGCCTCGACCATCTTGGTCGGGGTCGACACGGCCACCAGCGTCAGATTCTCGCGGGTGATGGTCTTGCAACCTGCCGGCAGCACGACATCTGCGAGATGGACAGACGCGCCGATATCAAGCCCGGCCACCGAAATCTCGATGGCATCGGGGATGTTGTCGCCTGGAACCATCATTTCAAGCGAGTGCTCGACGATCTGCACCATGCCGCCGCGCTTGACGCCGGGCGACTGGTCCTGCCCGCTGACATGGATCGGCACGGCGATGCGAACGGCTGTTGCGCCGGTCAGCCGCAGAAAGTCCACATGCAGCGGCGTGTCCTTCACGGGCTCGAGCTGGAAATCACGCGGGATGGCGCGGATCACGGTGCCGTCGACATCGATCTCGAACACGGTGGTCAGGAAATGCCCGGCATAAATCAGGCGGTTGGTCTGCGCATAGTCGAGCGCGATGGGGATTGCGGCTTCACCGCCACCGTAAATCACGGCGGGAATCTTGCCGGTTCGACGAACTGCGCGGGCGGCCCCCTTGCCACCAGACGCGCGCGCCGAAGCCTTG
>JANMHN010000423.1:0-2259 GCA_031375185.1 Allobosea sp.
CATCCGGCCGTGTTCGATGATTGATTTCAGGGACTTGTGCAAAGCCTCCTCGCGCACGGCTGCAAAAGCGACACGTCGCGCTCCGGGTGTTGCCATACCGCCCCAGGCCATGGGCCTTTTTCACCTTTTCCGGCGAAGGCAAACCGGGCAGGCTTTGATGCGGTTTCTGATTCCTTTCGGGTTTTCCGCATCTTAGGAAAGGATGTTGGAGGTTATCCCCAGCATCCACAGGCAAACACAAGATGTAGTATCCGGCTCATAAATTGCGCACAAAACCTTGACGCGAAACCCGCCCTCGGATTACATTTTGATGGTCGCGCTGTCCGCAGCGAGGCCGGCCAGAATGGCCGGACGAACTTCAGGAGTTCAGTCAGTCCAAAGATGTTGCGCAGCGGCTCTGTCAGGCCTGCGCGTCTGGGCTGCCGGTGCTGCGAGATGTGCGGACGCAAGATACCATAGAGGTCTTGGGCCAACCAAAGACCGACAGGGGCTTCATGACAGGGCTGATTTTGAGCCGCTACCTGAGGGTCGCGGTCCGCCAATATGTGTTGGCGCATAGGGAAGGTTGAAGACAATGAAGATCGAACGTCGTTACACCACTGCGGGCCAGTCACCTTATGCTCCCATCGCGTTCCGCGAAACCGTGAGCGAGATCCGCAATCCTGACGGTTCGGTCGTGTTCCGCCTTGACGGAGTTGAAGTGCCAGAAGCCTGGAGCCAGGTTGCCTCAGATGTTCTGGCGCAGAAGTATTTTCGCAAGGCCGGCGTGCCGGCGGCCTTGAAAAAGGTCGAGGAAAACGACGTTCCGTCGTTCCTCTGGCGCTCTGTTGCTGACGAAAAAGCGCTCGCAAAAATGCCTGAAGACAAGCGCCATGTCTCCGAAATCTCCTCCAAGCAGGTCTTTGACCGCCTGGCGGGCTGCTGGACCTATTGGGGCTGGAAGGGCAAGTACTTCACATCCGAAGCAGACGCGCAGGCGTTCTTCGACGAATTGCGTTTCATGCTGGCGCAGCAGATGGTCGCGCCCAACTCGCCGCAATGGTTCAACACGGGCCTGCACTGGGCTTACGGCATCGACGGTCCAAGCCAGGGCCATTTCTATGTCGATTACCAGACTGGCAAGCTCACCAAGTCGAAGTCATCCTACGAGCACCCTCAGCCTCATGCCTGCTTCATCCAAGGGGTCGCCGACGATCTCGTCAATGAAGGCGGCATCATGGATCTCTGGGTCCGCGAGGCGCGCCTGTTCAAATATGGTTCGGGCACCGGCTCGAACTTCTCGGCCCTGCGCGGCGACGGCGAGCGACTTGCAGGCGGTGGCCGCTCATCCGGCCTGATGAGCTTCCTCAAGATCGGGGACCGGGCCGCCGGAGCGATCAAATCGGGCGGCACCACCCGCCGCGCAGCCAAGATGGTCGTGGTCGATGCGGACCATCCGGACATTGAAACCTATATCGACTGGAAGGTGCGCGAGGAGCAGAAGGTCGCCGCTCTCGTGACCGGCTCCAAGATCGTGCAGAAGCACATGAAGGCCGTGATGAAGGCCTGCATCAACTGCGACGGCCCCGGCGATGACTGCTTCAATCCGGAAAAGAACCCTGTCCTGAAGAAGGAAATCAAGCTGGCGCGCCGCTCGATGGTGCCGGACAACTACATCAAGCGTGTCATCCAGTTCGCCAGGCAGGGCTACACGGACATCTCGTTCGACACCTATGACCTTGATTGGGATTCGGAGGCCTACAACACCGTTGCCGGGCAGAACTCGAACAACTCCGTGTCGATCAAGGACGATTTCCTGCGCGCTGTCGAAACCGATGGTGACTGGAAGCTGACCGCCCGCACCACCGGCAAGGTGATGAAGACGCTGAAAGCGCGCGATCTGTGGGAAAAGATCGGCTACGCCGCATGGGCCTCCGCCGATCCGGGCCTGCACTACAACACCACCATGAATGACTGGCACACCTGCCCAGCCTCCGGCCCGATCCGCGCGTCGAATCCGTGTTCGGAGTACATGTTCCTGGATGACACGGCCTGCAACCTGGCCTCCGCCAACCTGCTGCAATTCTACGGTCGCGACACGAAATCGTTTGATTACGTGGGCTATGAGCATCTGTGCCGCCTGTGGACCATGGTTCTCGAAATCTCGGTGATGATGGCGCAGTTTCCATCCAAGCCGATTGCCGAACTCTCCTACGAATACCGCACGCTGGGCCTGGGCTACGCCAATATCGGCGGCCTCTTGATGACCATGGGTCTGGG
>JANMHN010000443.1:0-6202 GCA_031375185.1 Allobosea sp.
TCATTCCCCCAGACGTGCAGCGACCAGCACTTTCAGACTGCGCAGATCCTTGACGAAGCCGCGAATACCCTCAGACAATTTTTCGGTGGCCATCGCGTCTTCGTTCATCATGAAACGGAAGGTCTTTTCATCCATCGCGATGCGCGGGGCAGCCGTGCCTGCCGCGCCAGGGTCCAGCGCGCGAGGGTCCAGGGCGCGCGGGTCCAGCGCGCGCAGCAAGGGGCCTTTCGACCTGGCCAACTCGTCAAGAAGCGCTGGCGAGATGGTCAGCCGGTCACAGCCGGCCAGCGCCTCGATCTCCCCTATGTTGCGGAAGGATGCGCCCATGACCACGGTTTTGATGCCATGAGACTTGTAATGGGCATAGATCTCGCGCACCGAGACCACGCCGGGATCGGTCTGGGGGGTGTAGGGCCCGCCGCCCGCCTTCATGTGCCAATCCAGGATGCGGCCCACAAATGGCGAGATCAGGAAGACCCCGGCATCACCGCAGGCAACGGCCTGCGCCAATGAGAACAGCAGCGTGAGATTGCAGTCGATGCCATCCTTCTGCAGGGCTTCGGCAGCGCGGATGCCTTCCCATGTGGAAGCGACCTTGATCAGGATGCGCGAGCGGTCCACCCCGCGCGCGGCATAGGCCGCCACAAGCGCCCTGCCCTTGGCGATGCTGGCTTCAGTGTCAAACGAGAGATCGGCATCGACCTCGGTGGAGACGCGCCCCGGCACGATCCGGCTCAGCTCCGCGCCGAAGGTCACGGCCAGACGGTCGCAGACGGCCTCGACGCGGGCCGCAGGTGTTCCGGCCTGTGCCTTTCCCCAATGGACGGCTTCATTCACAAGATCGGCATAGGCCGGCATTTCGACCGCCTTGAGGATCAAGGTCGGGTTGGTGGTGCAGTCCACGGGTTTGAGGCGGCGCACGGTTTCGATATCGCCGGTGTCGGCAACGATCATTGTCATCGTGGCGAGTTGATCGAGTTTGGAGGTCATGTTCTGGCCTTGTCGGGACGTGATCGCATTGCTGAAATGTGCCCGCGGATCAGGCATCGCTCAACAGTTCTTGTCATTGCGAGCACAGCGAAGCAATCCAGAACTGCAGCACCACAACGCTGGATTGCTTCGCTGCGCTCGCAATGACCCTATGCCTTGGTCAAGGTCAGCTCTTCACCGCTCCCGCAGTCAGGCCGGACACCATGTACTTGCGGAAAATGTAGTAGATCGCCATCGGTGGCAACGCATAGATCATGCCCGTCGCCATCAGGATGTTCCACGGGCTGTCATCTGCGCCAAGGAATTGTCCAAGCGCCACGGCAAGCGTGATTTCCTTTTCCGATGACAGCAAGAGGAAGGCATAAAGGTATTCGTTCCAGGCAAGCAGCAACGCATAGACGCCGATGGCGACCATGGAGGGTGCCATGAGTGGCAGGTAGACCAGCCGGAAGATCTGCAGCGGGCTTGCGCCGTCGATCACCGCAGCCTCGTCAAGCTCGGCGGGCAGTTTGTCGGAGGCCTGCTTCAGCACCCAGATCGCATAGGGCGAGGCCAGCGCCACCATGGCGAGAATCAGCGCCCATTTGCTGTTGAGCAGGCCGTAGGTGCCCATGGCCTTGTACATCGGCACGGCGAGGAAGGCGGCGGGGATCAGGTATGTGGTCAAAGCCAGATTCATGATGGTGCGACCGCCAGGCGTGCGCAGGCGGCTGATCGAGAAAGCCGCCAGCGTGGCCACGAACAGCGTGATGGTGCCAACCGCCGCCGCGACCAGGAAGCTGTTGAACATCTGCAACCAGAAATTGTTGAGATAGTAGTGCTGCTGGTTGAACACGATGCGGTAATTCTGGAGCGTCGGCTCGTCAGGCCAGAACTTGCCGGCCAGCATGGCCTTCTCGTTCGAGATCGACAGCACGAAAAGATGATAGATCGGGATCAAGGTCCATAGCAGGACGGGGATCGCGACAAGGACGAGGCGGACGTCTTCCCAGATGCGGCGGGTGTTCATGCTCAGGCCTCATCCTGCGGTCCGCGCGACAGCCGCTTGACCATCACGAACACCAGAGGCAGCACGAACGGCATCGCGGTGATGATCGCGGCTATCCCGAGATCGAGCTTGTCGATGCGCAGATAGCGGATGCCGAGCGTGGCGAGCACATGTGTCCGGTCGCCGGGACCGCCGCCGGTCAGAAGATAGACACTGTTGAAATCGCCGAGCGTCCAGATGATCGACAGGATCGTCGATGTCACATACAGCGCGGCGAGCGATGGCCAGGTGATGTAGCGGAACTGCTGCCAGGACGACGCGCCATCGACGTCGGCGGCCTCGTAAAGATCCTTGGCGATCGCCATCCGGCCGGTGATCAGGATCAGCGTCCAGAAGGGCAGCGACTTCCAGATGTGCATGAAGATGGCCGACCCGAAGGCCAGCGTCGGATCATTGAGCCAGTTCGGCCCGTCGATCTGGAACCACTTGAACAACTGCGCATTGATCAGTCCCCATTCTGGGTTGAGCAGGAACCTGACCGACAGGATCGTCGGGATCGAGGGCATCGCCCAGGGCAGGAGGAACAGCACCAGCACCACCTTCACCCAGGCGCGCTGCGCCATGAAGAAGCCGGACAGGGCCAGCGCCATCAGGAACTTGAGATTGACCGCGATGAGGAGGAACAGGACCGTGTTCCAGGCTGCGATCATGAAGGCCGGATCGCGAAACAGCTCGACATAGGATTGGGGCTTGAGGCCAATGTAAAGGCCATAGAGCACGGGATAGGTCACGAGAATCAGGAACACCAGGCCATAGGGCACCAGCATCAGCACGCCCCACAGCTTCATGGGGTCGCTGTACCAGCTTCGCTTTGAAGCCTGGTCAACGACTGGACTGAACGTGGCGGTCGCTGCTGTCATGGCTTCTGCAATCTCGTTTGGAATGCAATCAGGCAAACGAACCGGCGGAAGGTGTCTCCCGCCGGTTCTGGTTTATCAGCCAGCGATCTCGGTGATGCGCTTGATCATTTCGTCCACGGCAACTTCAGGCGTCACCTTGTCCTGGATCATGCGCTGCAAGGCCTTGGCCCAGGCATTCTCGGCGTTCACGGCCGTGAACTTCCAGTTGTAGACGAACTGGAACGGAACGGTGCCCTCCGAAAACTGCTGATGCACCGTGCGGCGATGAACATCGGCCTGCCAGAACGAACTCGTGGTCGATGCAACCGTGACGGGATACCAGCGACCTGCAGAACCCTCGGTGAACGCGCGCAGGCTCTCTTCCTGCATCAGGAAGGTCATGAACTCGCGGCCACGCTTCTTGTTCTTGGCGTCCGCAAAGACGACAGCGGTTTTCGTCGCGGCGAGGTTGGGGATCACGTTGCCTTTCGGGCCTTTCGGCCACTTGCGGGTGACGATCAGCTCCTCGTAGTTCTTCTTGGCCTGGGCGCGCTGCTCGGCTGTCAGCGCAGCATTGTTGGAATCGTCCAGATGCTTGCCGGCGATCGAGATGGTGGCGTTGTGCGTCATCACGGTCTGCTTGCCGTGGAACGCGACGTTGTTGTCCGGATCGAGCCAGTTCACCGATGAGGGAGGCGTGCAGCCCTTGTTGAAGATCGAGGTGTAGAACTTCAGCGCCTCGATCATGGCCGCGCGGTTGGCAGGTTGGCCCAGCACGATCTTGCCGTTATCATCAACGACCTTGGCCTCATAGGCCGCCGCCGTCATCAGAAACGAATAGAACGTGTCGGAGGCGGCCACGCCGAGCGGATGGCCGATGCCGAAAACGCGCTGGCCCTTGGCGCGCAGGGCGGGCTGCACCTTGTCGCACCAGAAATTCCAGTGCTCGGCCCAGGTTTCGGGAATGTCGCTTTCCTTGAAGCCGGCATCGGCCAGCATGTCGCGCCAGTAATTCATGTGCATGGTCTGGCGCTGGATAGGCATGGCGTAATACGCCTTCTTGCCATCTGGGCCGAACAGAAACGTGGTTTCAAGCGCGTCGGGCACAAAGGTCGACTTGATCGGCGCCACGATGTCATTGAGGTTGTCGAGACGGCCCTCGACCGCCCATTTTCCGGTGGTGCGGAAATCATAGGTCGTGCAATAGGCCATGTCCGGCGGCGTCTTGGCTTCGACCGCGCCCACGGATTTCGTGATGCAATCCTCGGTCGAATAGAGCGACAGGTCGACCTTGACCCCGGTGGCCTTCTGATACTTGTCGATGACGGCATTCAAGGCATCATCTTCTGCCTTGTAGAACCCCTTGGTGAACCAGAGGGTGACGGTTTCCTGGGCGTTGGCACCAGCGGACCAGACGGTCGCGACTGCTGCAAGCGCAACGCCCGTCGCAAGACGACGTAAAGATTTCATTCGGACTTCCTCCTTGGATCATTCCCATATTCGGCACATCGAACGCGCGCCTTGGTTTCAAGGCTATGCGAAACGTGGCGCAGAGCACAAGCGCAACTTGTGGGCATCCAAGCCGGAACGCGCCGGGATGACGGCTTGTGCGCCAGACGGACATCACCCATTCATTCAACTGTCACACGCTTTGCCTAGTCGGTCCGCAATGTTTATGACGTGATCCACGGAGAGCATGATGATGACACGACCAATCCTGACACATGCCGTCACGGCTCTGGTGAGCGCACTGCTGGCAGCCGCAGCACCCGCCCTGGCGCAGGAGGGCAAGCTCCTCATCTACACCAGCCAGCCCAACACGGACGCGCAGGCGACCATCGACGCCTTCAAGGCGAAATTCCCGAAAGTCGATGTCTCGTTCGTGCGTGACGGGACGCCGCGCGTCATGGCCAAGCTGCAGGCCGAGTTTGCGGCGGGCCAGCCCCAGCCGGATGTGCTGCTGATCGCCGATGCCGTGACCATGGAAGGCCTGAAGCGCGACAACCGGCTCATGGCCCACGACAAAGCCGACCTTGCGGCCTATCCCGCCTCGCTCCACGACAAGGACAGGACGTGGTTCTCGACCAAGCTGATCACCACCGGCATTGTCTACAACGCCCGCGCCACCATGAAGCCAGCCTCATGGCTCGACCTGGCAAGGCCCGAGGCCAAAGGCCTTGTCACGATGCCGTCTCCGCTGGCGTCCGGTGCCGCGCTGATCCACACCGTGACGCTGGCGAAGAACCTGGCGTCCGGGTGGAGCTACTATGAGCAGCTCCAGGCCAATGGCGCGCTGGCGGCGGGCGGCAATGGCGACATCCTGCGGCAGGTTGCGACCGGCGAGAAGATGTACGGCATGATCGTCGACTTCCTGCCCATCCGCGAAAAGGCGAAAGGCGCTCCCGTCGAGTTCGTCGTGCCGGCTGAAGGCCTGTCAGCCGTCACAGAGCCCGTCGCCATCCTGCGCACAACGAAGAACCCTGATGCGGCGCGCGCCTTCGTCGATTTCCTGCTGTCGCGGGACGGGCAGGAACTTGCCCGCCGCCAAGGCTATATCCCGGCGCACCCTGATGTGGCTCCGCCTGATGGTTTTCCCGCGCGCAGCAGCATGAAGCTGATGCCGTTTGATGCGGCCCTTGCTCTCAGTGAAGAAGCCGCGAGCCGCAAGCGTTTCGCAGATATTTTCGGTCAGTGAGCATGTCTTGCGCCATCGCTGATCCATGACAACGGTCGAGCTGCCCGAAAAGGAGTTGGCTGGCAGCGGTGTTGGTTCCCGGCAAGAACGTGCGCCATCCATCGGCATGCAGGACGGGTGGCCCGTGCTTGTCCTGCTCGCCCTGGCAGTGGTCCTGTTCGGCATCATGCCGCTGGGGCGGCTGATCCTGACAGCGCTCGCGCCATCCGGCACCGTGTCTTTCGCGCCAGTGGTCGATCAGCTCTCCAGCCGCTCCGGCATCCTTGCCACCTGGCGCACGCTGGAAACCGCAGGCCTGTCTTCGCTGATCGCGCTCGCGCTGGGGGCGGGTTTCGCACTGACACTGGCTGTCACGGACGTGCGATGCAAGCGTGTGCAGGCCTTCCTGTTCGTGTTCTCGCTGATGGTCGCGCCGCAGGTCGTCGCGTTGGCCTTCCTCAGCCTGAGCGGCCCTGTCTCGCCGGTGCTTGTCCCGCTGGGCCTCGCGCCAGGCCCCGGTATGCCCAATCCGCTGCTCGGCCGCGAGGGCATCATTCTGGTCATGGGGCTGCATCACGCGCCGCTGGTCGCCATCACGCTGTGGTCCGGCCTGCGCTATGTGCCCCGTTCCGTGATCGAGGCGGCCCAGCT
>JANMHN010000448.1:0-1820 GCA_031375185.1 Allobosea sp.
AGTCCGACATTGACAAGTTCGCGAAACTTTGTCCGTGTCTGCGGCAGGAACAGCGCGTCGCCTGCCCATACGGCAGGGTCATGACAGTCGCGGGGCTCGGGTATGACGTTGTAATCGCCAGCCAGAACCAGCGGCTCCTCCAGTTTGAGCAGATCGCAGGCATGGGCCCTCAGCCTGTCCATCCAGCCGAGCTTGTAGGGATATTTGTCTGTGTCAACGGGATTGCCGTTGGGCAGATAGATCGAGGCGACACGCACCACGCCGGAGCGGAACGGAACGACACCTTCGATATAGCGCGCCTGCTCGTCCGACACATCGCCCGGCAACCCGCGCCGCACATCTTCAAGCCGGTGCCGGGACAGGATCGCAACGCCGTTGAAGGTTTTTTGCCCCAGCATCTCGACCTGATAGCCCGCCGCTTCGATCTCGATCCGTGGAAAGCCCTCATCCTGAGTCTTGAGTTCCTGCAGGCACAGCACGTCCGGCTGCGCCTCCTTCAGAAAGGCAAGCAGATGATCGAGCCGCTGACGGATCGAATTGACGTTCCAGGTCGTGATGCGCATGGAACCATTCAGCAGGAAACAGGATCACGGACAAGCCGATAAACTGCCGACATGGGATTCATCCTCGCGATGTGCGCCTATCGGAGAGAGGGAATGGTCAGATAAGTTGATGGGGAGCATGGCCCGATCAGCAACAACCGCAGGAAACACACAACACGCATGTCTGGCGAAAACCAAATTCACGGCAGGACAACCTTGACCTATGCGGACCAGCTTGCCTTTCACCGGATCTGGATCAGGTGGTTTATGGTGATCTGTCTGGGTCTGGTCTTGCTTGTTCTCACGCCATTGTGGCTCTACAAGCTGCAGCCTTGGCAGTGGCATGTGCTGTGGGCGGCCCCCGGCTTCATGGCAAAGGATTTCATGCGCGAGATCGGCTTTTATGCCCTTGGCGGCATGGCTTTTTTCGTCATCTTCATCCTGCTGCTCGATTGGCTGAGGTTTGGCAACCTGCCTGACGACAACAAGAAGCTGCTCTACAGGATCGACGAGAAGGCCATCGAGACAAGCGATGCCGCGAATGTGGCCCTGATCATGCCATGGAGCATGATCAGGCAGATATCATTCGAGCCAAGGATCATCGTGATCAAGACAAAAGCCCGCGTCACACGCTGGATGCCAACAAGGGCTTTCAGCCTTGAAGATCAGAGCGTCATCGCCAGATTCGCTGCCGATGCAGGCATCCCTGTGATCAGAGCCGCGAGGCCGAAGCCTTGATTGCGTGACTATTTACGGTCACGACCCCAGCCGGGCCAGCGCCTCCCTGATCTTGATCTGCCGCGCGCGCGCGTCAGCAATGCGCTGGCGATTTTCCTCGATCACGTCTTCAGGTGCCTTGGCCACAAATTCCGGGTTCGAGAGCTTGCGTTCGATGCCAAAGATGTCGCCGTCCAGTTTAGACAGTTCCTTCGTCAGGCGGTTTCGTTCGGCTCCGAGGTCTATGAGACCTGCCAAAGGCATGCAAACCGTCTCGCCACGCACCACGATCTGCGCCGATTGTGCGGGCGCTTCAGTGGCAAAGCTGATGGAGGATGCCCTCGCCTGCCGCGCCAACATGGCGTCCCAGCGCCCGACGATGGCGTGTGTGTCAGGCCTGGCACCAACGATCACCAGTTCAACCTGCGCCGAACCCGGCACATTGGCCTCTGCCCGCACGGAGCGGATTTCCGAGATCAGATCGACCACAAAGCCGATTTCAGCCTCTGCGGCGGCATTTTCAAAACCAGCAAGCTCAGGCCATGGAGCATGGCAGATGAG
>JANMHN010000451.1:0-2156 GCA_031375185.1 Allobosea sp.
CTGCGCTCATGGGTGCGGCAGTAACCATACCAGACAGAAAACAGGCGTGGTGAATCCCGAATACCTTCAACAACCCATCTGTTTACCATCCATTGAGTGGCTGGGCGCAGGCTGGGTGTTGTCGAGTTCAGTTGGCGGGTGTTGCGTATGCGTCATGTTGTGTTGGGCCTCCCCGGAGGCTTGTCTGCTCTTGTGTCAATGCTTGCGCTGGCGACTGCTGCAAGCCTGATGCCCGTTCCGGCCGAGGCACAGGCCTATCTTGCCTCCCCGCAGCGAAACGTACGCCACACAGGCTCGGTCGCAGCAGGTCCGCCAGCGCATCAGCCAGGGGCGCTTGGTGGCGGGTTCATCGAATTTCTGATGACGGGCCGCGATCCGGCACCGGGCGCGCGTTATCAGGCCCAGCCTGAGCAGGCCCCCATGAGCCGCCGGTCTGTTCAGCCTGCTCCTGCCGATATTGACCCGTTCAATGGCATGCCACTCCAGCCGCCATCACGGCAGATGGTTGGCCTGCAGCCGCGGCAGGAGATGATGCGCGAGATCGATCGACCCATCGAGCGCATGATGGACCCGAAGTTCGAGCGTCAGGAGGTCAGCTACAACGGCCCGCACGCAGCTGGCACCATTGTCATCGACACGCCTTCCAAGCATCTTTATCTGGTGCAGGGCAATGGACGCGCGCTGCGCTACGGCATCGGTGTGGGCCGCCCCGGTTTCGAATGGGCCGGCGTGAAGAGCATCACGCGCAAGGCCGAGTGGCCGGACTGGACACCGCCATCGCAGATGTTGAAGCGCCGTCCGGACCTGCCACGCTTCATGGCAGGCGGGCCGGACAACCCGATGGGCGCACGTGCGATGTACCTAGGCTCGTCGCTCTACCGCATCCACGGCACCAACGAGCCTCATCCCATCGGGCAGGCCGTGTCATCCGGCGGCATCCGGATGACAAATGACGATGTCACCGATCTTTACACCCGTGTGCGCGTCGGGATGCGTGTCATCGTGATCTGAAAGGGTTCAACTTTAGGGTGATCGCTTGAAAGGCTGTTGCATTGTCCATGGTGTCATCCCCGGCGGCCCGAAGGGCCGGGAAGGGGATCCATGAACACATGGTGGCAGATAGATGGATCCCCTTCCCGCGCCTCTGGCGCGCCGGGGATGACACCCGGGATGTGAGGGCGTTCAAACGTTTGCCTTGGGTTTAACTCGCGCCGATCAGGATGCCGGTGCCCAGCACCAACAGGCCGCCAATGACAATCTGCACCACGGCACGCCCGAACGGTGTCTCCATGTATTTCCACCTGATCCAAGCGATGGCCCACAGTTCGACAATGACGACCGCACCGGCCACAGCCGTCGCGGTCCAGAAGTCGGGAATGAGGTAAGGCAGCGTGTGTCCAAGCCCGCCAAGGGCCGTCATCAGGCCGCAGACCACGCCGCGCAGCCAAGGCGAACCACGCCCGGTGATGGCTCCATCATCGGACATCGCCTCGGTGAGGCCCATGCTGATGCCTGCGCCCACGGAGGCGGCCAGCCCGATCAGGAAGGTTTCCCAGGTGTTCTGGGTGGCGAAGGCGGCCGCGAAAATTGGAGCCAATGTCGAGACCGAGCCGTCGATCAGGCCTGCAAGTCCCGGTTGCACGATCTGCAGCACCAGCAGCCGCCTTCTGGTGGCTTCCTCCTCGGACTTGACGTCGGGCGTGAGGTTCGTCTCGCCGAGCTTTGCCGCCAGGCTCTCGTGTTTCTTCTCGATTTCGGACAGATCGCCCAGGAGCTTGCGCACATCCGTATCGCGGCTGCGCTCGGCGGATTTTGCATAGAACTGCGAGGCCTCGAACTCCATCACCTCCGCCTGCCGTCGCGCGACATCGAGCCTCAGGCCTTCCATCAGCCAGACAGGTCTTCGCTTGAGAAAGCCGCGCACGTCGGCGCGCGTGATGTAGGGCAGTTCCTTGCCGAACTTCTTTTCGTAAAGGGCCAGCAGCATGTGGCGGTGGCCCTGCTCTTCAACAGCCATCGCCTCGAAAACCTTGGCCGAGCCTGGATATTGCGGCTTCAGTCGGCTCGCAAAGTCGAGATAGATGCGCGAGTCCTCTTCCTCGTTGGCAATCGCGAGAGCGAGAACTTCAGGCTCGGTGAGGTCTTTGAAATGCTTG
>JANMHN010000470.1:0-1791 GCA_031375185.1 Allobosea sp.
TCACTCCCGCGCCAACCATGCGGCGTTTATGCGGGCAGGGGGCAAGGGTAACTTCGTGGCTGTTTTACCAATTGAGGGCGATGGCCATTTCATACAATGGTGGCCGCAAGTCTGGTTAGGACCAGTCGAAAACTATCTGAACGGGCTGTAGGAAACGGAGCCACCCCCCCCCTCACTCCGCCGCCGTCAGCACGCCCCTGCGCACCTGGTCCTCTTCGATGGACTCAAACAGCGCGCGGAAATTGCCTTCGCCGAAGCCCTCGTCGCCCTTGCGCTGGATGAACTCGAAGAAGATCGGCCCGAGCACCGTGCCGGAGAAGATCTGGAGCAGAACCTTGCTCATTCGGCCCTCCTTCTCGCCAAGCGCAACCGCGCCTTCGCCATCGATCAGGATGCCGTTGGCATCGAGCCGCGCCACGTCCTCGCCATGGCCGGGAACGCGCGCATCGATGCGCTGGTAATAAGTCTGCGGCGGCTTCGGCATGAAGGGCAGGCCGTTGGCTCGCAGCCCCTCGACCGAGGCATGGATGTCGCGCGAGCCCATGGCGACGTGCTGGATGCCCTCGCCCTTGTATTCCCGCAGGTATTCCTCGATCTGGCTCTTGTCATCGAGGCTCTCGTTGATCGGGATGCGGATCTTGCCGCAAGGCGAGGTCAGCGCGCGGCTGATCAGCCCGGTGAGTTTGCCCTCGATATTGAAGAACCGGATCTCGCGGAAGTTGAAAAGCTTCTCATAGAACCCGGCCCAGACATCCATGCGTCCGCGATGCACGTTATGGGTCAGGTGGTCGAGATAGTGCAGCCCTGCAGGTTCGGGCTTCGGGTCGCGCTCGCCTGTCCAGACGAAGTCGACATCCCAGATCGAGCCCTTGTCGCCATAGCGGTCGACGAAATATAAAAGCGAGCCTCCGATGCCCTTGATCGCCGGGATGTTGAGTTCCATCGGGCCGACCTTGCCGTGATGCGGCTCCGCGCCAAGCTCGATGGCGCGCTGGTAGGCAAAGTTCGCATCCACCACGCGGAACGCCATAGCGCAGGCGCACGGGCCATGTTCGGCGGCGAACTGCTGCGCAAATGAATCAGGCTCGGCATTGACGACGAAATTCACGTCGCCTTGCCGGAACAGCGTGACGTCTTTCGAGCGGTGCCGCGCCACGGCTGTGAAACCCATGGTTTCGAGCAGCGTCATCAGCACGCGGGGCTCAGGGTGCGCAAACTCGACGAACTCGAACCCGTCGGTGCCCATCGGGTTGGCCGGGGAAATGGCTGGCGGCGGCGCTTCGTGCGGGAACGGTCCCATGGTGATCCTCCTTGAATGGATCACCAGGTTAACGCATGAGCCCCGCACGAGGTGTGCGAAACACAGCTCGGCTGTTTCCTTCGTGCATGCATTGTGCATTATCTGCGGTTATGACGCGCGAAACTATCATCCTTGATCAATTTGACTGGCGTCTCGTGTCCGCATTGCAGGATGATGCGTCGCTGACCAACGCCGCATTGTCGGAGCGGATCGGCCTGTCGGCCAGCCAGGTTTCGCGGCGCAGACTGAAGCTGGAAGAAGCGGGCGTCATCGTGGGCTACCGGGCCTTGATTGCGCCCCTCAGCATCGGCCTGAATGTCACGGTCTTCATCCATGTCGCGCTCGACACGCACACGCGCGGCAACGCGACCCGCTTCCGCGATCTGGTCAGGCTGACACCGGCCGTGATCGAGGCGCATGCGCTGACCGGAGAGGCGGACTACCTGCTCAAGCTCGTGGTCAGCGACCTCAAGGAGCTGTCCTTGCTGGTC
>JANMHN010000487.1:0-9126 GCA_031375185.1 Allobosea sp.
CTTGCTCCAATCGGGAAGCTCCGTGATGGCTGTGTCGGGGGCCGCTCTTGCGCCGGTGGCCATGACAACGCTGCCGGCAGCAGCGGCCAGGAGTGCGCGGCGGGAGGTATTTTTTTGTTCAGCCATCAACTGCTCCGTCACGTCGTGTCATCCCCGGCGTGCCGCAGGCACGGGAAGGGGATCCAACTTCCTTGCGGTGGATCCCCTTCCCGGCGCTGGGCGCGCCGCCGGGGATGACACCCGTGTTCACACCCCCACCACCTTGACCGCATCGAGCGGGCGGGGTTCGATCACCTTCCTGGCTGTGACGAATTTTTCCACCACCTCCCAGATCGGCGGGCCTTCGGTGTTCTGGTTGATCGAGGCCCAGCCAGCGACAGTGTAATCGCGGGCTGAATCGATGGCTTGGCCCGTCTTGAGATGGGTCATGTTCGAGATGCGGGAGCCAATCGGTCTGCCGGGATCGATGGTGAAGCCCATGCCGCCGACACGCACCATGTCGCCGCCGCCCTGCAGATACGGATCGGGGTTGAAGATGTTGTCGGCGACATCCTCCAGCACCTCTTTCAGCCGGGCTCCGGTCATCTGCATGCGGTAGCAGTTCGGATAGCTCATGGCGCAGCAGTTGGTGACATCCTCGAAGGTGATGTCCTGACCGGGCAGGAGGCTGGCACCCCAGCGCACGCCGGGCGAGAGCGATATGTCCGCATCCCGCTGTTCCAGCATCGCATCGGTAAACACATCATCGAACGAACCCTGGAAATTGCCGCGGCGATAGAGCACGCCGGTCGTCTTGCCCAGCACGCGGCCCAGATCCTTCTCGAACGGGGCACGATGCTTCTTGATCAGCGCAGCGACCTCGGGATCAGGGGTGATCACATCAGAGAACACCGGTATCAGCCGGTACTGATAGCCCTTGATCTGTTTGCCCTGCACATCAAGATCAAGCCGCGAGACAAACTTGCCGTGCGAACCGCTGGCGATCAGCAGGGTCTTGCCGACGGTGACGGCCTCGGGCAGCGCATCATGGGTGTGCGAGGTGAGGATCACGTCGATGCCCTTCACCCGGCTGGCCATCTTGCGGTCGATATCGAAGCCGTTGTGGCTGAGCAGCACGACGAGATCGGCACCATCCGCACGCTCGTCGTCGACCTGTTTCTGGATGTCCTCTTCGCGCAGGCCGAAGGTCCATTTCGGGAACATCCAGCGCGGATTCGAGATCGGCGTGTAAGGGTAGGCCTGCCCGATGACAGCGATCTTCACGCCGCCCCGTTCAAACACCTTGCGCTGATCAAACACGGTGTCCTCGAAATCCGTTTCGCGGATATTCTGGGCGAGGAACGGAAAGTCGAGGCCCTTGACGATCTCCTGAACGCGCTCCGCGCCAAGCGTGAACTCCCAGTGGCCTGTCATGGCATCGGGCTTCAGCGCGTTCATCCCATCGACGATGTCGGCGCCCGACGTCTGCAGCGAGGTCCAGGAGTTCGTCCAGGTATCGCCGCCATCGAGCAGCAGCACGCGGTTGCCGCGCTCGGCCCGGATCGCCTTGATGATGGTGGCGATGCGGTCGAGCCCGCCCATGCGTCCATGACTGCGGGCCAGTTCGGCAAAGTCCTGGTCGGTAAGCGCATGGGCTTCGGCTGATCCGGGCGCGATGCTGAAATGCCTGAGGAAATCGGCACCGGTGATGTGCGGCACTTGCCCCTTCGCCTCGCCGACACCCAGGTTCCAGCTTGGCTCGCGGTAATGCAGCGGGACAAGCTGCGCATGAAGGTCTGTCAGATGCACCAGCGTCACATTGCCCGTGGCCGGGAAACGCAGGATGCCTGACTGGGTGAGACGTCCCTGCGCAGCAGCGCGCCCCAGCATGCCGCCCGAAAGGCCCGTGGCCATGGCTGCGGCGGCTGTCGCCTGCATGAAGTCGCGCCGGGAAATCATGGTGTCCGGTTATCCGATGGTTGAAGCGATAGACGATCTGCAATCCGTATCATCCCGGACTTGATCCGGAATCGCTGCCGACGCACGCATGGCAGATCACCTGTTGTCGTCGCGACGCGCAATCTGATCCCGGATCAAGTCCGGGATGACAGCGCGGCTTGTGATCAAGCCACGGTGATCTTGTTCTTCGACGCATAGGTCGAGCCGTCATCATCGGTCCAGGTGAACTCGAACTCGCCGCTCTCCGTGGCCTTGACGAAAAACGCCTGATACGGGTTTGCCGAGATCGCCGGGTGCCAGGCCGACCTGAAAACCTCTTTGCCGTTGAACGTGGCGCGGAAGCTGTTGATGATCTTGCGCGGAATGGGCTGGCCATTGGCATCACGTCGCTGGCCACTCTCCATCTCGTGGGAGATCAGCGACTTGATCTCGATGAGTTCGCCCGCCTTGGCCGTTGCTGGCAGGCGGACACGGGGTGTTGGGCGTGTGGACATGGTATGCTCTCCGGTTTGCCTGATCTAGCCGCCGCAACCGCCAATGGTCACTTTCACCTCCTGGCGGGCGGCAAAAAGCCTGCCGTCGCTCATCTGCGCCACAGCGATGATGTTCTGGGTCTGCGCCAGGCGGATGCGTGTGGAGGCTGATGCCTTGCCCGCATCTGGCGAGAAGAAGAACGAGATGACGCCGGGCTGGGGATTGCCGTCGGCAAAGACATGGACCGCCTTGACGTGGTCGGTTTCGGTCATGGCGCTTTCGACATCGATGGTCAGGGGCACGACCAGGCCGTTCTCCGCGATGGCAGGCAGGTCGAGCTTGATCCGCCCGTCCGCCATTTTCGTGCTGCCGAAGAGCTTGGCCAGTTCGGCTTCAACATCGGATGGCTTGGCCATCGCGAGGTGGGGCGCGAGCACGGACGCCGCGAACGCCGCAGCGCCAAGGCCAAGTGAATCGCGCCGTGTCAGCTCTTGACGGTCTGTCGCCATTCCAATCCCTCCCGGCTTTGTGCCAACTCTCCAGGCCATTATTTCACAGGCTGTGGCGGGCTATTGATATTCCGGTTTCTGAATGTAAAGCTCAGGTTTGGGGCTGTCGAGGTCAATTCGTCGCTGCACCGCACAAACGAGGCGGGAAAAGTGCCCGCACAGAGCCTTTGATGGGAGGATCACCATGGCGATCAGAAGCAGCCTGCTGGCATCACTTGTTGTCGCGCTCGGGGTGCTTGGATGTGGCATGTTTGCCAGCCGGACCGCACAGGGCCAACAACCGGCCCAGGATCTCAGCGAGAAGGAAATCGAGCGTTATCGGGCGATGATTTCCGATCCCATGTCGAACCCCGGCTATCTCAACGTGGATCGCGGCGAGCAACTCTGGGCGCTGGCGCGCGGGGCAAAAAACATCTCGCTTGAAAGCTGCGACCTGGGGATGGGAGCCGGAAAGCTCGAAGGGGCCTATGCCCGCCTGCCGCGCTTCTTTGCCGACACCGGCAAGGTGATGGACCTTGAACAGCGCCTGCTCTGGTGCATGGCCAGCATTCAGGAACTCGACACCAAGGACGTGATCGCCCGCCGCTTTTCCGGGCCGGGGCGCACCTCCGACATGGAGGATCTGGTCGGGTTCATCGCCAACAAGTCGAACGGAATGGCCTATGAGCCGCAACTCCAGCATCCGAAGGAGCAGGAAATGCTCGCCGTGGGCGCGGCGATGTTCGAGCGCCGCTCCGGGCCATGGGATTTCTCCTGCGCCACCTGCCATGCGGCGGAGGGCAAGCGCATCCGCCTCCAGGGCCTGCCGGATTTCTCCAAACCCGGAAAGGCCGCGCAGGAAACCATGGGGTCCTGGCCCACCTACCGCGTGAGCCAGAGCCAGATGCGCACGATGCAGCACCGCCTGTGGGACTGCTACCGCCAGATGCGCATGCCAGCCCCCGATTATGCCTCCGACGGGCTGACCGCGCTCACCGTCTACATGGTCAGGCAGGCAGCAGGCGGCGACATCCAGGTTCCGTCGATCAAACGCTGAGGACATCATCATGAACCTGATCAAGAACCTTGTTGTTGCCGTCGTCCTGACCGGTTCTGCCATCAGCCTCGTCCATCCGGCGTCGGCACAGCAGGCGAGCATGCCCAAAATCGACCCCGCCATCGTCGAGGCCTATGTCGCCGGCACGTGGAAAAACACCAGCGAGGCGTGGCGCGCCCGCGTGGTGCAGGACGAGACGCAGAAAATCTGCACCGCGACGAGCAACGAACCGGCCGGCACTCTCTTCGACCAGATCCGCGACACCGAAAAAGCCACCGTGGTCTTCCCCGCCGATGACGTCGTCATCGGCGACTGGAAGCGCGGGGCGCAGGTGGCGCAGCGCGGCACGGGCGGGCAGTTCAGCGACACCGACCAGACGCCGCGCGGCGGCAATTGCTATGCCTGCCACCAGATGTCGAAGGCCGAATTGTCGTACGGTACGCTGGGGCCACCGCTGACAGGCTATGGCAAGGACCGCAAATTCGATGCGGCAGAGGCGCGCAATGCCTACGCCAAGGTGTTCAACGCCATGTCGGTGCTGCCCTGCTCCCAGATGCCGCGCTTTGGCTTCCACAAGTTTCTCACCGAACAGCAGATCAAGGATGTCGTGGCCTATCTGTTCGATCCGGACAGCCCGGTGAACAAGTGAGCTTCCGCATGACGGTATCGAAGCTCATCAAACATCTGCTGGTGATCTTGCCATTGTGGTGCGCCGGGCTGGCCAGCCCTGCCTTTGCCGCCGAACTGCTGATGTTCGAAGCACCGGGCTGCCCGTGGTGCCTGCGCTGGAAGCAGGAGGTCGGGGTCGGCTATCCGAAATCGCCCGAAGGGCAGCGCGCGCCCGTCCGCAGCGTTGCCCTGCAACCGGGCGCACCGGAGGGTGTGAAACTTGCCAGTCCCGTGCAGTTCTCGCCAACTTTCGTGCTGGTGGATGACCAAGGCCGCGAAGTTGGCCGCATCGTCGGCTACCCAGGCGCGGATTTCTTCTGGGGCCTGTTCGAGGGGCTGGTGAAGAAGCTGCCACCCGGCCCGGCAGGATGAAGCGATGACCCTGACAGGCGCCCTTGTCACTGAACCGGACCTGGCCAGGCCTGACATTGCCCGCATGATGCAGAACGCGCGCGATGCCAGCGACTATCTCAAGACTCTAGCCCATGAGCACAGGTTGATGCTTCTCTGCCTCCTGGCGGAACAGGAAAGGTCAGTGACCGAACTTGAGGATCTGCTCGCTTTGCGCCAGCCGACCGTGTCGCAGCAACTGGCACGGCTCAGGCAGGATGGGCTCGTCAAGACCCGGCGAAAGGGCAAGGCCATCTTCTACAGCCTCGCCGACGAGGGCACGCGAGCTTTCATCCAGTTGATCCATGATCGCTTCTGCAAGCGCTGAGCGTGATGGCAAGATGCCACATTGCTGCGGCAGGGCGCTTTTCCGGGGCCGGTTGCAGCTTGTCTGCGGACGGAACCCGGAATCCAGCGCAAGACCATCGCCGAAGGCAGCTACTGATAAAACATCAGAATTATTGTCGCCTACGGCGAACACACGTGCTGGATTCCGGGTTCCTTACGCGGACAAGCCGCTTCAGGCCCCGGAAAAGCGCAGATTGTGCAAGTGTTTCGGCCTTGAAAACAGGATCTTATGAACGTGACCGAACAGCAGGCCATCCCTGTTCACACCCGTCCCGTCAGCATCCGGCTCGTCAGCGGCGTGGCTGTGATCGAGATCGACAATCCACCGGTGAATGCAAGTTCGCAAGCCGTGCGGGCCGGGCTGGCGGCAGCCTTGGGCGTGGCGAACGCTGACAGCGCGGTCCGTGCCATCATCATCGCCTGCAAGGGCCGCACCTTCGTGGCAGGGGCTGACATCCGCGAATTCGGCAAGCCGCCACTGCAACCGGGACTGGCGGATGTGTGCAACCTGATCGAGGCCAGCGGCAAACCCGTCATCGCGGCCATCCATGGCACGGCTCTGGGCGGCGGCTGCGAAATCGCCATGAGTTGCCATGAACGGATCGCCACGCCCGATGCGAGGCTGGGCCTGCCCGAGGTCAAGCTCGGCCTCATTCCCGGCGCGGGCGGGACCCAGCGCCTGCCACGGCTGACAGGCATGGCGACCGCCATCGAGATCATTGCATCCGGCCGCATGGTGGGCGCGCAGGAGGCTCTCGTCATCGGCCTGATCGATGCTGTGGCGGATGGCGCGCTGGAAGACGCCGCCGTGGCCATGGCGCTCGGTCTGGAGAACCGCGAAAAGCCTGTGACCTCGCAGCGCGCCGTGATGGCTTTCGATGAAGCGGCGGTCACCGCGCAGATCGCGCAGATCGAGACACGTGCGCGGGGCCAACTCTCGCCCGGCCATGCGGCACGCGCCACGCTTTCTGCCGCCAGCCTGCCTTTTGCAGAGGGGCTGGCAAGGGAGCGCGCCACGTTCCTGGAGTTGGTCGCCACCGAACAATCCGCAGCGCTGCGCCACATCTTCTTTGCCGAGCGCGAGGCGGGACGCGTACCGGACATTGTCGGCATCTCGCCCCGCCCGGTCACGACGGTCGGCGTCGCAGGGGCTGGCACGATGGGGTCAGGCATTGCCGCAGCCCTCGCGGAGCACGGCTATGGCGTCATCGTGGTCGAGCAGACGCCGGATGCCGCGCAAAGGGGCCTTGAGCGGATCGCGGCGATCCATGCGCGGGCGCTGAAGGCCGGGCGCATCTCGCGGCAAGTCCATGACCAGCGCATGACATCAACCGTGATGGCGCATGATCTGGCGGCCTTCGCACCATGCGATCTGGTGATCGAGGCCGTGTTCGATGACCTGGACATCAAGCGGGCGCTGTTCGCCGAGCTCTCGCGCATCGTGCGCAAGGATGCCATTCTGGCAACCAACACCAGCTATCTCGACCCCGGTGCCATCGGCGAAGCGGCCAGGCACCCCGAACGCGTCGTGGGCCTGCATTTCTTCTCGCCCGCCAACATCATGCGGCTGGTGGAGGTGGTGAAGACCCCGGCCACCGCGCCAGACGTGCTGGCGACAGCCTTCGCGCTGGCGAAGAAGCTGGGCAAGCTGCCCATTCTGGCCGGTGCCTGCGAGGGATTCATCGGCAACCGCATCTTCTCGAGCTATCGCAAGCAATGCGAATACATGCTCGAAGATGGCGCGCTGCCGCACGAGATCGACGCCGCCATGGAGGCTTTCGGCCTGCCGATGGGGCCGTTTGCGGTATTTGACCTCGCGGGGCTGGACATTGCCTGGGCACGCCGCAAGCGTCTTGCCGCCACGCGTGATCCTGCCGAGCGCTATGTCCACATCGCAGACCGTCTGTGCGAGCTTGGCCGCTTTGGCCAGAAGACCGGGGCCGGCTGGCATGCCTACGACAACGGCCAGCGCAAACCTGATGTCAGCGTTGCGCGCATTATCGAGGCCGAGGCGGCGCTGAAGGGCATCACCCGCCGCGCCATCGGTCCTGACGACATTCGCATGAGCATCATCGCGGCCATGGTCAACGAAGGCGCGCGCCTTCTGGAAGAGGGCATGGCCACGCGCGCCAGCGACATCGACCTCGTGTTCGTCAACGGCTACGGCTGGCCCGCATGGCGCGGCGGACCGATGTTCCAGGCCGGCCGCATCGGGATGGACGTGATCCTGGCCGAGGTGGAGCGCATGCAAGCTCGCGATGGCGCAGGCTGGGAACCGGCGCGGCTGCTGGTCGAGATGGCAAGGGAGGGCAGAGGGTTTGGCAACGGGTGACAGTTCTGCACAATATCGCGGGTTTGGCCCTTCTCCCCTTGAGGGAGAAGGCCATCATGCCCGAGTTCCTGTTCCGCATTCACTTGACGTGATCGCACTGTCCCTGCCCCAAATCCGGTTGCCCATCGGTCCCTCGCCATCTAAGTCCATGGCCACAAACCACATTTAAAGGGGTGCGCCATGGCTGCCGGAACGAAGATGTTTGACCTGAGCGGGCGGCGGGCTCTTGTCACCGGCTCGTCGCAGGGCATCGGGCTGGCACTGGCGCGGGGGCTGGCCGAGGCCGGGGCCATGGTCGTGCTGAACGGGCGTGATGCCGGCAAACTGGCGGCAGCGGCAGCCTCACTTGAAGCAGCGGGCATCAAGGCCAGCCAGCTTGCGTTCGACGCCACCGACCATGCGGCGGTGCGGGTGGCGGTGGACCAGTTCGAAGTGTCGAGCGGCCCCATCGACATCCTCGTCAACAATGCCGGGATGCAGCACCGCGCGCCGCTGGAGGATTTTCCGCCCGAGGCGTTCGAGAAGCTGCTCAGCACCAACATCTCGACCGTGTTCAATGTCGGGCAGGCCGTGGCGCGGCACATGATCGGGCGCGGGCGCGGCAAGATCATCAACATCGCCTCGGTGCAGTCGGCGCTGGCCCGGCCCTCGATCGCGCCCTACACGGCCACCAAGGGCGCAGTGGCCAACCTGACCAAGGGCATGGCGACCGACTGGGCGCGGCACGGGCTGCAGTGCAACGCCATCGCGCCGGGCTATTTCGACACGCCGCTCAATGCCGCGCTCGTGGCGGACCCGGCCTTCTCGGGCTGGCTGGAAAAACGCACCCCCGCAGGCCGCTGGGGCCGCGTCGAGGAACTGGTCGGGGCCTGCGTGTTCCTGTCGTCGGATGCGTCCAGCTTCGTCAACGGGCATGTGCTCTACGTTGACGGCGGTATCACGGCGTCGCTTTGAAGGAAGCAGCCTTGCGGCGGCTGTTGCCGGGGTGCGTGGCATCAGGTCCCCAGATCGCCTGATAGGTACTGATGGCGCGGCCCGCGCGCTGAAGCAGGACAAACGCCAGCGCCAGCAGCGCCCACCACAGCCCGATGGCCAGCCACATCCAGAGCGGCGCATTGGCCCGCCACATGCCGGTGATGATGGCGCTTGAGGCAAGGAAAAGCGCCAGATAGCCCCCGGTCTTGTGCAGATACTCGAACACGAGGCGGCGGCGTGTCATGTTGTAGTGATCGCCATGCAGCGAGCCGTCCGGCGCGGGGTCCGAGGGTCCGCCCTTGCTGCCACGCAGCCAGCCTCCGAGGAACTGACTGAGCGCCAGCAGCACGACCGCCCAGCCGAACAAGGCGTGCCGACCAGAGCCGCCAAGGCTGGCAAAGCCGTTCAGCACAAGACTGACACCACCAAGCGTCAGCGCAGCGGCAAGATAGTGC
>JANMHN010000009.1:0-5454 GCA_031375185.1 Allobosea sp.
GTTGATGGTGGTCCCGGTGACGCCCTCCAGCCCGCCAAGGAGCGCGGCCATGCGTGCGACATTGCGGTTGTCTTCCCCGGCCTGATTGGCGCAGCCAAGGATGATGTCATCGATGGCGGATGCGGGCACCTGTGGCAGTCGTGCCATCAAGGCCCTGACCACATGAGCGGCCAGATCATCAGGCCTGACAGACGACAAGGCTCCCGCATAGCGACCGATCGGCGTGCGGACACCTGCAACGAGAAAGGCATGGGGCATGGGGCATCACATTTCAGGCGGACAACGGGAGCTTGATATTGAGCCAGTGGCGCACAAGGTCAACGCCGCCCGGCTCGACCAACGAACAGGACGCGCACGATTCTCGGCTGGTCAGAAGACCGCGACACGGGCCGGGAAGAGCTTGGGCCGGAAAGGGCTTGGACCCGGAAGAGCTTGGGCCGGGAGGCCCTCGGGCCTCGAAGGGCTTGGCACTGGCGAGAAGATATTTTAGGCTTAAAACATTGGCAGGACTGCACCCGCAGGCCGTGCCGCGTTGCAGGTCTGCCGATGCGATCAGGAGCATTTGGATCAAGCCTTTTTGGGCAACATGTCCTGATCACCGGGGCGAGCCGCGGCATTGGCCTGGCTGTCGCCCGGGCGCTTGAGGCCGAGGGGGCCACGCTCTCGCTGGTGGCGCGGACATGGGGAGATCTGCCTCCTGATGCACCAGCGGGCTTGCGTCTTGCGGCGGACGTGACCGATGAGACGGCGTTGGCCATGTGCCTTGCGGAAGCTGTCGCGGCACACGGCGCTGTCCGCATCCTTGTCAACAATGCGGGCGGGGCGGAAACCGCACCCATTGCGCGCACCGATGCTGGACTGGTGCGCCGCATGTTGGCGCTGAACCTTGAAAGTGTGTTCACGCTCACCCGGCTGGTCGTGCCGGGCATGATCGCGGCGGGCTCTGGCCGGATCATCAGCATTGCCAGCACCGCAGGGCTGAAAGGCTATGCCTATGCCAGCGCCTATGCGGCGGCCAAGCACGGCGTGATCGGGTTGACGCGGTCGCTTGCGCTTGAACTTGCAAGGACGGGCGTGACGATCAATGCAATCTGCCCTGGCTATACCGACACGGATCTTGTGGCCGAGGCGGTTCGCACGATCATGGAAAAGACGGGCAAAACCGCCGAACAGGCGAGGGCGATCCTCGCGAGCGCCAATCCGCAGGGGCGGCTGATCGCGACGGAAGAAATTGCTGCGGCTGTGGTTTATCTGGCCGGGCCTTTGGCGCATGGCATCAACGGCGTGGCGCTGAGCCTGTCAGGCGGGGAGATCTGAGCATGGATGATCCGAATGCCGTCTTCATTGATGCCGAAACCGTGGTTCTGGAACGCCCGCGCGACCACAAGGCCGAACTCAGGCTCTGGCTGCGCCTTCTGACCTGCGCGACGCTGGTGGAGGACGACATCAGGGCAAGGCTGCGCAGCGCGTTCGACGTCACCTTGCCGCGGTTCGATCTGATGGCACAACTGCACAAGGCACCGGGTGGCCTCACCCTCAGCCAACTCTCCGGCCGCATGATGGTGAGCAACGGCAACCTGACGGCGCTGGTCGAGCGGCTTGTGGAGGCTGGCCAGCTTGAGCGCCGCGTCACCGCCAATGACCGGCGCGTCGTCAACGTCAGGCTGACAGATGCGGGCGAGCGCGCCTTCGCCGCCATGGCCCGCGAGCATGAAGGGTGGATCGCCGAACTGTTCCTTGAGCTTGGAGACACCGAGACCGAACAGCTCATGATGCTTCTGGGCAAGCTCAAGGGTTCGGTGCGGGCCGCCATGGACGCAGGCCGGAAGCCGGAAACATCGGCAATGCCTCCATCCGGGCCTCGATCAGGACATCAGCCATGAGCGAGCCCATGCGGCAGGCCGATCATTTTCATCTGGACGTGGCGGACAAGGTGGCGACGGTGACGCTCGACCGGCCAGACAGGAAAAATCCGCTCACCTTCGAGAGCTATGCCGAACTGGTCCGGTTTTTCCGCCAGCTTCAGGATGACGAAGCGGTGAAGGCGGTTGTTGTAACGGGTGCGGGCGGCAATTTCTGCTCCGGCGGCGATGTGTTCGAGATCATCCAGCCGCTGCTGGCCAAGGACACGAAGGGGCTTCTGAAATTCACGGAAATGACCGGCGACCTTGTCAAGGCCATCCGCGCCTGCCCTCAGCCGGTGGTGGCGGCGATCGACGGCGTTTGTGTCGGCGCGGGTGCCATCATTGCCATGGCATCTGACATGCGCATCGGCACCCAGAGAGCCAAGGTTGCATTCCTGTTCAACAAGGTGGGCCTTGCCGGTTGCGACATGGGGGCCTGTGCCATGCTGCCGCGCATCATCGGCTATGGCCGTGCCTCGGAACTGCTGTTCACGGGTCGGGTCATGGGCGGCGAGGAAGCCGAGCGCTGGGGTTTTTTCACGCGGCTTGCCTCCCCTGATGCCGTGCTGGCCGAGGCCACCGCGCTGGCGCGGAAACTGGCGCACGGCCCGACATTTGCCAACGAGATGACCAAGAAGATGCTGGCGATGGAATGGGCCATGAGCATCGAGGAAGCCATCAAGGCGGAAGCCGTGGCGCAGGCGCTGTGCATGACCACGCAGGATTTCCGCCGGGCCTATGAGGCCTTTGCCGAGCGGCGAGAGCCCGTGTTCAAGGGCGATTGAGGAGAGCCATGGCGGACCACAGCTTCCTGAACTGGCCTTTCCTGGATGACAGGCACCGCGCCCTGCGGCGCGAACTGGACGCCTGGGCTGCACGCAACGTGCCCGGCCTGATCGACCACCACGATGTCGATGGCTCGTGCCGCAAGCTGGTTGCGGCGCTGGGGCAGGCAGGGTTCCTGCGCCATGCCGTCCCGGCAGATCATGGGGGCGCATCCGCCAAGCTGGACGTTCGAGCGCTGTGCCTCATCCGCGAAACGCTGGCCTATCATGGGGGTCTTGCGGATTTTGCTTTCGCCATGCAGGGCCTCGGCACAGGCCCGATCAGCCTGTTCGGCTCCGACGAGATGAAGGCACGCTACCTGCCGCCTGTGGCTGCTGGGAGGGCCATTGCGGCATTTGCGCTGTCGGAAGCGGATGCAGGCTCGGATGTGGCCGCCATGTCCGCAAGCGCCACGCCTGACGGCAACGCCCATGTGCGCCTCAATGGTGAGAAAACCTGGATTTCTAACGGCGGCATCGCCGACCACTATGTGGTGTTCGTGCGTGATGGCGCTGGCGGTGGAACCCGCAACATCAGCGCCTATGTCGTGGATGCCGGAGTGCCCGGCTTCGAGATCGCGAACCGCATAGACGTCAGCGCGCCTCATCCTCTCGCAACCTTGCGCTTCGCCGATTGCCGCGTGCCCCTGAGCCAGCGCATCGGCAACAGCGGTGAGGGTTTCAAGATCGCCATGGCGACGCTCGATGTGTTCCGCTCCACGGTCGGCGCTGCAGCCCTCGGCATGGCTCGCCGGGCGCTGGATGAAGCGACGGCGCGTGCTGCGACCCGGCCCATGATGGGCGGCGTGCTGGCTGACCTGCAGTTGACGCAAGCCTCGCTGGCGGACAGCGCGACAGAGATCGATGCCGGCGCCTTGCTGATCTACCGCGCCGCCTGGACCAAGGACATGGGCGCGGCCCGCATCACGCGGGAGGCGGCCATGGCCAAGATGTTCGCGACCGAAATGGCCCAGCGCGTCATCGACCGCGCGATCCAGATCTTCGGTGGCGAAGGCGTGCGCGTCGGGGCGAAAGTCGAGGAGCTTTACCGCGAGGTGAGGGCGCTGCGCATCTATGAAGGTGCGACGGAGGTGCAGAAGGTGATCATCGCCCGCGCGCTGCTGGGCGAGCATGCCGCTATGGCCAGTACCGCAACCGGGCAGGAAAGCGGGCAGGAGAGCGGACATGGCCACAAGCGCCCATGAGGACAGCTTTGCGCGGGACCATCTGCCGCCACGCGATCAATGGCCCGATTCTGTCTTCAACCTGCCGGAACTGGACTATCCGGCGCGCCTGAATGCCGTCAGCGAATTGCTGGACAGCCATGTCGCTGCCGGTCGGGGCGCTGCCGACTGCCTGGTCGCAGAGGATGGCAAGGTGTGGAGCTATGCCGAGACGGCAGCTTACGTGAGCCGTATCGCGCATGTGCTCACGCGTCAGCTCGGTATGAAGCCCGGACACCGTGTATTGCTGCGCGCGCCGAACAGTCCGGCCCTGGCCGCAGTCTATCTCGCCATCCTCAAGGCGGGCGGCATCGTGGTGGCAACCATGCCGATGCTCCGCGCCAAAGAGCTTGGCTTCATCGTGGGCAAGGCCAGGATAGCTCTGGCGCTCTGCGATCCAGATCTGGTTGACGAGTTGCACAAGACAGCCGCCGCCGAGCCGGGCCTGACCCGCATTGTCACACTTGGTGATGAGCTTGATGCGCTGACGACGGGTGCGCCAGCGGATTTCACCGCCTGCGACACGGCGGCTGACGATATTTGCCTGATCGGTTTCACCTCTGGCACAACGGGCGAGCCGAAGGCCACCATGCACGTCCACCGCGACCTGCTGGCGATCTGCGACTGCTATGGCCGGCATGTCCTCAGGGCGCGTGCGGATGACCGCTTTATCGGCTCGCCGCCGCTGGCTTTCACCTTCGGGCTGGGTGGCCTCGTGCTGTTTCCGCTGCGCGTGGGCGCATCGACGATCCTGATCGGGAAGGCCTCCCCCGATGATCTGCTGGCGGCCATGGCCAGGTTGAAGCCGACGGTCTGCTTCACCGCGCCCACGGCCTACCGCGCCATGCTGGGCAAGATGCAGGAAGGCGCCGCTGACACGCTGCGCATCTGCGTGTCAGCAGGCGAAGCGCTGCCGCTCGCCACGTTCGAAGCCTGGAAAGCCGCGACCGGCATCACCCTCCAGGATGGCATCGGCGCAACCGAGATGCTGCACATCTTCATTTCCGCGCGGGTGGACGAGGTCAGGCCCGGCGCCACAGGCAAGGTGGTGCCCGGTTTCGAGGCCAAGATCGTGGATGGGCAAGGGCGGGATCTGCCTCCCGGCAGCATAGGCAGGCTGGCGGTGCGCGGGCCGACAGGGTGCCGCTACATGGCTGATCCGCGCCAGTCGCGGTATGTGGAGCATGGCTGGAACATCACGGGCGACACCTACAAGATGGATGCCGACGGCTATTTCTGGTATCAGGCCCGCTCGGACGACATGATCATTTCCGCCGGATACAACATTGCCGGGCCGGAGGTCGAGGCCTCGCTGCTGGCCCACCCGGCGGTGGCCGAGTGCGGTGTCGTCGGTGTGGCCGACCATGAGCGCGGCATGATCGTGAAGGCCTATGTCGTGCTGAAACCGGGCTTCGATCCCGGCGATGCAACGATCAAGGCATTGCAGGACCACGTGAAGGCGGACATTGCACCTTACAAGTATCCGCGCGCCATCAGCTTCGT
>JANMHN010000022.1:0-5372 GCA_031375185.1 Allobosea sp.
TTCCGTGTCCGTTTCGGATTCGAACAGAAAACCATCCGCCTCAAGCTCCAGCCTGAGTTCGGCAAAATTTTCGATTATGCCGTTATGGACAACGGCGAGTTTGTCGGTCGCATGCGGGTGTGCGTTCGGAACGTTCGGACGACCATGGGTGGCCCAGCGGGTATGGCCGATGCCGATGAGGCCGTTGAGAGGCTCTTTCGAAAGTTTGGTCTCAAGGTTGCGCAGCTTGCCTTCGGCGCGGCGACGGGTGAGTTGCCCATTTTCAAGCGTGGCGATGCCAGCGGAGTCATAACCGCGATATTCGAGGCGGCGCAGCGCTTCGACCACGTCCAAGGCGACCGGGCCCTTGCCCAGAATTCCGACTATACCACACATAAGCCCTGCGTCCCTTCAGGTTGGTTCGCCGCCACTTGCACGATCAAACATTTAGATTTCGAAAAACGGGTAGCTTTTATCGTGACGAACGCCCAATCACATTGAATGACGGGATTTAACCAAGCCGCCTGTGGCAGGCCTCCATCACGGTTTCTTTGGCGCTGACGTGTCAGTTGCCTTGGCAGTTGCTTTAGCGGTTGCTTTTCTGGCCCTGAACGAAGCCGCCCAGCCGTCAATGTTCACCTGCCTGGGTCTCGCGACAGCCAGCGCATCGGCGGGAACATCCTTGGTCACGACCGTTCCGGAGCCGACATAGGCACCATCCGCAATCGTCACTGGCGCGACCAGCGACGAATTCGATCCGATGAACGCTCCCGCACCGATCACCGTCTTGAATTTCTGGTAGCCGTCGTAATTGCAGGTGATGGTTCCCGCGCCGATATTGGCGCTCTCGCCGATCAAGGCATCGCCGATATAGGTCAGGTGGCTGACCTTCGCGCCCTTGCTAATGGTGGCGGCCTTGATCTCGACGAAGTTGCCGATCTTGGCCTCCTCACCCAGATCAGATCCCGGCCTCAGCCGTGCGAACGGCCCGACCCGCGCCCGCTTGCCAACATGCGCGCCTTCAAGATGGGAGCAGGCATGGATCACGGCGTGGTCATCGACAATCACGCCTTGTCCGAAAAAAACATGAGGTTCGACAATAACATCACGCCCGATCTTCGTGTCGTGATTCATGTGGACCGAGGCGGGATCGAGCATGGTGACGCCCGCGCGCATGGCCGCATGGCGCAACCTTGTCTGCATCGTCGCTTCCGCCACTGACAATTGCACACGGTCATTGACCCCCTGGACCTCGCTTTCAGGTGCGGTCATCACCTTGGCACGCAAGCCCATGCGGCGCGCGATTGCGGGTGCATCGGTCAGGTAGTATTCCTTCTGGACATTGTCGTTGCCGATCCGTTCAAGGATGGCGAGCGCATGCTCTCCCGAGAGAGCCAGCAATCCTGCATTGCAAAGCCTGATCTGGCGTTGCTCATCACTTGCGTCCTTGTGCTCGACAATGGCTTCAAGGTCATCGCCGAAAGCGATCATGCGGCCGTAGCCGGTCGGGTCCGTCGCCTCGAAGCCAAGGCCGACCACGGCTGCACCTGAACCCAGGCGTTCACGCATGAGCTGGAAGGTTCCGGCTGTGAGCAATGGCGTGTCGGCGAAGGCCACGATCACGTCGTCATAGCCGCGCATGAGGGCATCACGCGCAGCCAACAGGGCATGCGCGGTGCCAAGCCGGTCACGCTGGATGAAGGTTTCAGCACCGGCAAAATGGGAGCGGGCCTCGGCCGCCACATCATCCCGGTCAGGGCCGACAACAACCGCGACATGGGTTGCGCCAGCTGCGCCCACAGCGGCAACAACATGGCCAAGCATGCTTCGGCCCGCCACCTTGTGCAAAACCTTCGGCATGGCCGATTTCATCCTGGTGCCCTCGCCTGCTGCGAGAACGACGGCGAGGCATGTCCGAAGTGGCGTCTGGTCGGTCATCAGATCAGCATCCTGTCAGAACTGCCTCTGGCAGTTTTCGTCCGGCCCGGCTTGCTGACATGATTCGGCAGGGACATGGCGTGATTTTTGGTTTTCGGGAGAATAACGATTTCAAACCTGCGCACTGTGTGGCACGAAGAATGCTATGCCGTTGTCTCATTGTCACCAGTCGCGCATGGCGTGTCCATGTTGGCACCTGTCCCGAGTTGAACGTATTTTCATCTGAACAATGACAGTCTCTTTCACCCGGCGGCAGACACTTTCAGGGCTTTCACGTTCAAGCCTCGCACTTTCTGGCCTCGCGCTTTCACGTCGCACAGTTTCCGGCCTTGGAACCGCAGCACTGGTTTCCGCGTTTCCCGCACATGCGCAGCAGAACGGAAACATGACATTTCCAGGCGATATCGGCGATGGACAGCGCTTCAGCACTGCATCCTTGCTGGATCTGGCGCGCGGGCTTGCCAAGAGACCGATGGCGCCCAATCCGACAGATCTGCCCGACGGGCTTGGCGCGCTGACGCCGGAGGCAGTCGGCGCCATCAGGTTGCAGCGCCAGCACTGGGTCTGGGCCGGTGAGTCACGCGGGTTTGCCATCGAACCGCTGCACAGGGGATCGATCTTCAACAACCAGGTGACGATCTTCGTTGTCGAAGACGGCATTGCCCGGCGCGTCGGTTTCGACAAGAACCGTTTCGACTACGGGCGCGTGCCTGTCCCCGGCACACAGGCCGACCTCGGATTTTCAGGTTTCAGGCTGCATTTCGGCGGAGATAACCTGATCGAGGCAGCCGTATTCCAGGGCGCGACGTTCTTCCGGGCCATTGCGCGCGGGCAAATCTTCGGCGCGGTCGCACGCTCGCTCGTGCTGAGGCCGGGAGAGCAGCGCGGCGAGGAGGTGCCGTTCTTCCGCGCCTTCTGGATCGAAAGGCCCGGCCCTGCCGCCACCGCCATCACCGTTCACGGGCTGATCGAGACAGACAGCGCAGCAGCATCCGTCCGCATGACCCTTCGCCCCGGCGACATCATGATCAACGATATGGAGATGACGCTGTTTGCCAGAAGCCAGCTCGACAATGTCGGCTTCGCCGGCCTGATGGGCAACTTCCTGTTCGCCCCCCAGCGCCGCCGGATCTTCGACGATGTCAGGCCTGCGGTGCATGAAGTCTCGGGGCTGCAGCTCAGGACCGGTGCCGACGAATGGGTCTACCGTCCGTTGAACAACCCTGAACAGCTTCAGATTTCGGCTTTTGTCGACAACAACCCCAGAGGCTTTGGCCTTGTCCAGCGCGAACGCGACTTCAACGCCTATCAGGATGACGACCAGCGCTTCGAACTCAGGCCAAGTGTCTGGATCGAGCCGCTGGGCGACTGGGGTCTGGGAACCGTGCAGTTGCTCGAGGTTCCGACCGATTCCGAAATGAATGACAATGTCATCGCACACTGGCGTCCACGGCAGCCGCTCGCGGCAGGCTCCGAGACCACCCTGTCCTACCGGCAGTTCTGGTGCTGGCAGCCACCGGAGGCTCCGCCAGTGGCCATGGTGCGCTCAACACGGCAAGGTCGTGGTTCGCAAGGGCGTCGGCGCCGTTTTTTTGTCGATTTTGCAGGCGATGTCCTGACCGATCCCAACTTGGCTCAGATGGTCAAGGTCAATCTTTCGGCAACTCCCGGTGCCATTCACAACATGCGGTTTGTGGCTTATCCGGAGCGCAAGACGATGCGTGTGACCTTCGAGTTTGACCCCGGCGCGGACAGTGCGTGCGAACTCAGACTGCAGCTTGATGTTGGCGGCAAACCCATTTCGGAGACATGGCTGAACCGATGGACGCCCTAGCCGATCCAAAACCCGTCATGCCGCCATCCCTTGAGCCTGACATCACGCCTGAGACCACGTGGCCTCGACACGCCGAGCCTGCCCTGCCACCCGAAAATCGGCTTGACATGCCGACCCAGTCCCTGCGCCGCTGGAAAAGCAGCGAGGAACGGGCACCCGACAGGCCCGCAGCGTGGACCACGCCGTTGATGTCGCGCTTTCTGGTGTTCGGGGCGGCGCTGCTGCTCACTGCCTATGGCGTTCGCGAGATGTACGAGGTCGTGTCGGTGAGCCGGACCACGGCCCTTCAGTATGTCCTGCTTGTGCTGTTCACCATCAACTTCTCATGGATCGCGCTTGCCTTCACCAGTGCCGTGCTTGGCTTCGCCGTCCTGCTGTTCAAGCGAGCGGAAACGCCGCGCGCCACGAGTCTGAGCCAGCGCACGGTCATCGTGATGCCGATCTACAACGAATCGACGGCACGCACGTTTGCCGCGGTCGCCGCGATTCGCGAATCTGTCGATGCAACCGGGCTGGGTGACAATTTCGATTACTTCATCCTCTCGGACACCACCAATCCTGACATCTGGGTGGCTGAGGAGCGGGCTTTTCTGGCGCTGCGCGAGCGCATAGGGCCGAATGCCAGACTTTATTATCGCCACAGGCCAAAGAACCACCACCGCAAGGCCGGCAATATCGCCGATTTCGTGACGCGCTGGGGCGGGCACTACGAGCAGATGCTCGTGCTCGATGCCGACAGCCTCATGACCGGCTATTGCATCGTCCGTCTGGCCGCTGCCATGGAGGCTGATCCTGACGCAGGCATCATTCAGTCACTGCCGCTGATCATCAACCGCAACACGCTTTTCGCCCGCTTGCAGCAATTCGCGGCGCGGGTCTATGGCCCGGTGATCGCCACTGGGTTGGCGCAATGGGCTGGCCGTGACTGCAACTACTGGGGCCACAACGCCATCATCCGCACGGCAGCCTTCGCAGCACATTGCGGACTGCCGGACCTCAAGGGAAAACCGCCTTTCGGCGGCCATATCCTCAGCCACGATTTTGTGGAGGCAGCCCTGATCCGGCGAGCCGGTTGGGCGGTCTACATGCTGCCTGACCTGCATGGCTCGTATGAAGAAAGCCCGCCTTCGCTGATCGACCTTTCGGCGCGGGACAGGCGCTGGTGCCAGGGAAACCTGCAGCACAGCCGCGTGATGTTTGCCAGTGGGCTGAAATGGCCGACGCGCCAGCACTTCGCCACCGGCATCATGTCCTACATGGCGTCGCCCTTTTGGCTCATGCAGCTCGTGGTCGGCATCGCTCTGGTGCTGCAGGTCAAATATGCCCGCCCTGAGTATTTCACCAATGAGTTCACGCTCGTGCCGGTCTGGCCCAGGTTCGATCCGGAAAGATCGCTGGCCCTGTTCGGTCTGACCATGGCGATCCTGTTGGCCCCCAAGCTGTTCGGCTGGCTGCTGACCCTGCTCAACGCTACCGAGCGCCGTGCCTGCGGCGGGGGGATCAGGCTGACGGTTTCAGCCATCCTCGAAATCATCATGTCCGCGCTGCTGGCACCGATCATGATGGTCATCCAGTCAGGCTCCGTCTTTCAGATCATTGCCGGCCGGGACACGGGCTGGAA
>JANMHN010000024.1:0-11589 GCA_031375185.1 Allobosea sp.
GAAAATCCACGCGCCGCGACCCCTTCCGATGTCAAGGCTGACGTCCAGGCCGAGACCCACTTTGGTTTTCAAACCGTGCGCCTTGCCGACAAGCAGGCCAAGGTCGACGATGTCTTTCACAAGGTCGCCAGCCGCTATGACCTGATGAATGATTTCATGTCGATGGGTCTGCACCGGGTGTGGAAAGACGTGCTGGTCTCGATGGTGAAGCCCTCGAAGACGAAGGCCTTCCGCCATCTGGACGTGGCGGGCGGTACGGGCGATGTGGCTTTCCGCGTGCTGGATGCGGGCGGGCCTGCCACCCGCGTCACGGTTCTCGACATCAATGGCGACATGCTGGGTGTCGGCAGGGAGCGCGCAGACAAGCGTTTTGCAGACGATGGACGCATCGATTTTGTCGAGGCGAATGCCGAGGATCTGCCGTTTGAATCGGGCCAGTTCGATGCCTACACGATTGCCTTCGGCATCCGGAACGTGCCGCGCATCGACCGCGCGCTGGCTGAGGCAAGGCGCGTGCTCAAGCGTGGCGGGCGCTTCCTGTGCCTGGAATTCAGCCAGGTTGACATCCCGGTACTGGACCGGATCTACGAGACCTATTCGTTCAATGTCATTCCGCCGCTGGGCCGCATGGTCACGGGCGAGGCGGAACCCTATCAGTATCTGGTCGAATCGATCCGCAAGTTCCCAAAGCCAAAGGTGTTCGAGGGCATGATCGCGGATGCAGGTTTTGCACGCGCCAGCCACACCATGCTGACCGGCGGGGTGGTGGCGATCCATTCCGGCTGGAAGCTCTGAACCCAAGGTCGCCATCAGCGTGTTGTCAACTCTGGGTTCACTGGCAAGATTGATGCGTGTCGGCTCTGTGCTCGCCCGTGAAGGCGCGCTCGCGATGGTTGATCCCGCAGCCGTTCCGGCAGGCCCGGCCCGTTGGGGGCTGAAGCTCGCGCGGCTTGTCGAGCGCCGCAATGCGGGCGCTTCCGCCGAGCGGCTGGCCGCAGCCCTGACGAGGCTCGGCCCGAGCCATGTGAAGTTCGGGCAGTTCCTGGCAACAAGGCCCGATGTGGTCGGCCCACGCGTCGCCGCAGACCTGGCGCTGTTGCAGGACCGCATGCCGCCCTTTGGCACCGATGTTGCCATCCGCACCATCGAGGCCTCATTGGGCAGGCCTCTGAAAGATGTGTTCCACGCCTTTGACGAGCCGATTGCGGCAGCGTCCATTTCGCAGGTCCATCCGGCGATCACGAAGGATGGCCGCAAGGTTGCCGTGAAGGTGCTGCGTCCCCAGGTGCGCGAGCGCTTCAACCGCGACCTGAAGGCCATGCGGCGCGGCGCCGAACTGGCGGAGCAGTTTTTCCCTGATGCCAAGCGCCTGCGCATCACCGGCGTGGTCGATACGCTGATCCGCTCCGTGACCATGGAGATGGATCTCAGGCTTGAGGCTGCCGCGTTGTCCGAACTCGCCCAGAACACGGCCAAGGATGCCGATTTCCGTGTGCCGAAGCCCGATTGGGAGCTGACCGCGCGCGACATCCTGGTGGCGGAATGGGTTGACGGCATCCGGATGTCAGACCTCGCCGCCATCGATGCCGCCGGGCATGACCGCGTGGCGCTGGGGCGCGGCATCATCCAGTCCTTCCTCAAGCACACCCTGCGTGACGGTTTCTTTCATGCCGACATGCATCCGGGAAACCTGTTCGTGGATGCGGAGGGCCGGATTGTCGCTGTGGATGGCGGCATCATGGGGCGGCTTGGCCTCAAGGAACGCCGCTTTCTGGCGGAAATCCTGCTCGGTTTCATCACCCGCAACTACAAGCGCGTTGCTGAGGTGCATTTCGAGGCCGGTTATGTGCCGGCGCACCACTCGGTCGATGACTTCGCCCAGGCCATCCGCGCTGTAGGCGAGCCGATCCATGACCGCAGCGCTGACCAGATCTCCATGGCCAAGGTGCTGACGCTTCTGTTCGAGATCACCGGCCTTTTCGACATGAAGACTCGCACCGAACTGGTCATGTTGCAAAAGACCATGGTTGTCGTCGAAGGCGTGGGGCGCATGCTCGACCCGCAGCTCGATATGTGGCGCACGGCGGAGCCGGTGGTGCGCGAATGGATCACGCGCAATCTCGGTCCCGTCGGCCGCATCGAGGATGCCGGGCGAGGCGTTCTCACCCTGGCGGGGGCAGTCGCGCAATTGCCCGAAACTCTGACGCGCGGCGAGCGGCTTCTGGCTCATCTGGAGGAGGCCACATCGCGTGGGTTTACGCTGGATGCGGACAGCATCGAGGCCATCGGCAGGGCGGAAGCCCGGCGCAACAGATGGGGAAACCTTGCGCTGTGGCTGATCGCGGGCCTGCTGGCCGTCCTCGTGTTCAGGGCCTGATCGCCCCGAAGCGGTTGCCAGACCTCGCGGCGATGGCTTATCTGGGCCATGACAGAGTTCCGAACCACACCTCATAATACGGTCCTGACAGCCGAGGAGGCCGTTGACCGGCTTCAGGAGCTTTATGAGAAGGCCACGAGCGCCATCCGCAAGGCGCTTGATGCCTACCTGACGGACCGCACGATCCCGACGCCTGAGCAGCGGGCGCGTTTCCGCTACCCTGAATTGCGCGTTACCTACGAGCCTGACCGGCTGCCAGCCAAGTCACGCAGGGCCTATGCGAAGTTCGCGGCTCCCGGCATCTATGCCACCACCATCACCCACCCTTTCGAGTTCCGCGACTATCTGATCGACCAGCTCTCGCCGCTGATGAGCGACTACAGTGCCGTGGTCGAGGTGGGCATAAGCGAGCAGGAAATACCCTATCCTTATGCGCTGCAGGGCGGCGATGAACTCGCCCGCGGTGGGGTGACCGCAGCCGAGCTGGCGCGTTATTTCCCGGTCCCCCTGCTCTCTGTGATCGGCGACGAGATCGCTGACGGCACCTATGACATGACCGGGCCTGGTCCGCGCCCGCTCAGCCTCTTCGATGCCGTCCGCACGGACTATTCGCTCAGGCGTCTGGTGCATTACACAGGCACGGACTGGCGCAGCTGCCAGCACTGGATCCTGCTGACCAACTATCACCGTTATGTCGACCAGTTTGTCCGCCATGGCATCGAGGCCATCCGCTCCGGCGAGGCCGAGCGGCTGGTTGCGCCCGGCGGCCTCACCATCGACCTGCGCTCCGCCGACGAATCAGCCCTGGCGCGACTTGCCGCTGCGCCCTGGCACAGGTTCCAGATGCCGGCCTATCATCTGGTGAAGAAAGGCGGGCAGGGTGTCACGCTGATCAACATCGGTGTCGGGCCATCCAATGCCAAGAACATCACGGATCATCTGGCCGTGCTGCGTCCCAATGCCTGGCTGATGATCGGCCATTGCGGCGGCTTGCGGCAGGCCCAGGTCATCGGCGATTATGTCCTGGCGCATGCCTATTTCAGGCAGGACCGCATCCTGAACGATCTGCTGCCGCCGGAAATCCCCATACCGGCCCTGGCCGAGGTGCAGATCGCCTTGCAGCAGGCTGCTGCGCGCGTCACCGGAGAGAGCGGGGAAGCGCTCAAGAACCGCTTGAGGACAGGCACGGTCGTGACGTTCGATGACCGGAACTGGGAATTGCAATGGACTCCGGCCCGAAAGCGCATCAACCAGTCGCGCGCCATCGCGGTCGACATGGAATCCGGGACGGTCGCGGCACAGGGCTATCGCCTGCGCGTGCCCTACGGCACCTTGCTGTGCGTGTCGGACAAACCGCTGCACGGCGAGATCAAGCTGCCGGGTGCCGCAAATGCCTTCTACGAGCGCGCCGTCAACGAGCACCTGAAGATCGGCATCGAAACTGTGGAGTTGCTCAAGCAGGCCGGATCAAGCATCCATTCGCGCAAGCTGCGGTCGTTTGATGAGCCGCCCTTCAGGTGATAGGGAAATACGGCGGGCCTTCCGCATTTTTTCAGGTTTCCAGTGATGCTCGACGGCAAATCCATACTTCTGATCGTGGGTGGGGGCATCGCTGCCTACAAGGCGCTTGAATTGATCCGCCTGGCTCGGCGCCGGGGCATATCCGTGACGCCGATCCTGACAAAAGCTGGAGCAGAGTTTGTCACGTCCTTGTCGCTCGCGGGCCTGTCGGGTTCGAAGGTCTACGATGATCTCTTTTCGCTGACCGACGAAGTGGAAATGGGCCATATCGCGCTCTCGCGGGCCGCTGACCTGGTTGTGGTGATACCTGCGACAGCCGATCTCATTGCGAAAATGGCCAACGGCATCGCCAACGACATGGCGAGTGTCGCTCTGTTGGCGACTGACAAGACGATCCTGATCGCACCGGCGATGAATGTGCGCATGTGGCATCATCCGGCAACCCAGCGCAACATCGCCACCCTGGTCCGTGATGGCGTGAAGGTCGTTGGTCCGGCCTCCGGTGCGATGGCCTGTGGCGAATTTGGCTTGGGACGTCTTGTCGAGCCACCTGAACTGCTTGCGGCCATCGAGGCCGAATTGACCGTGGCACAACCAAAGCCGGTTCCGGGCGCGGTGCTGTCAGGCCGTCACGTGCTGATCACCTCCGGGCCCACCCATGAGCCGATCGACCCGGTGCGCTATATCGCCAACCGTTCTTCCGGCAAGCAGGGCCATGCCATTGCCGCCGCCGCCGCCGCCGCCGGCGCGCGGGTCACTCTGGTTTCGGGACCGGTGGCAATTCCCGATCCGCAGGGTGTGACAACGGTTCATGTGAGCACCGCTCGCGAGATGCTGTCCGCTGTCGAGGCGGCGCTTCCGGCCGACATCGCCATTTTTGCGGCGGCCGTTGCCGACTGGCGCGTGGCCAGTGAAGCGGGTGAGAAGATGAAGAAGTCGGGCAAGAGCGTGCCGACGCTGAACCTCGTCGAGAACCCTGATATTCTTGCCACGATCGCCGGGCGCAAGACCGGGCGACCGGCGCTTGTGGTGGGCTTCGCCGCCGAAACACAGAACGTCACAGCCCACGCCACCGCCAAGCTGGCCCGCAAGGGCTGCGACCTGATCGTGGCGAACGATGTCAGCCAGACCGGCGCCGGCATCAGCGGCGGCGTGATGGGCGGCGATGCCAATGCCGTTCACCTTGTCAGCGCCGGCGGCGTGACCTCATGGCCGGTGATGAGCAAGGCCGAGGTGGCATCAAGGCTCGTGGCGCACATCGCGTCCCTCGGAGCGGACTGGACCTGATGGCAGCCACGGCTGTCCGGATCGCGGTGCAGAGGCTGCCCCATGCCGAGGGCCTGCCGCTTCCTGCCTATGCCACGGCAGATGCCGCAGGGCTCGATCTTCTGGCGGCCATCGACATCAATGAGACCCTGACACTGGGCTTTTGCGAACGAGCCCTTGTCCCGACCGGTTTGGTGCTCCAGTTTCCAAGAGGATACGAGGCGCAGGTTCGTCCGCGTTCTGGGCTGGCTCTGAAGCATGGTGTCACCGTGCTCAACAGCCCAGGGACGATCGACGCCGATTATCGGGGGGAAATCAGGGTGATCCTGATCAACTTCGGGCGGGAACCGTTCTCGCTGCGCAGGGGCGACAGGATGGCTCAGCTTGTCCTGGCACCCGTGATGCGGGCTGAACTGGTCGAGGTGATCTCTCTGGAGCAGACCCATCGTGGCACCGGTGGTTTCGGCTCCACAGGCATCACCACCTGATATCGATATTCTGGGTGCAAGCCCATTTTTATGAAGGTTTTTGATATGATCCTGCTGTCCCGCCGCAGTCTTCTCTCCATCGCAGCGGTGGTCGATATCGCGCTCCATTCGCGCCCCATGCCGGTCTCGGCAAAGATGCTGGCTGGCCGTCACGAATTGCCGCCCAGACACCTTGAAACAGTGCTTCAGGCTCTGGTGCGCCATGGCATCCTCAAGGGTGTGCGCGGGCCGCGTGGTGGCTATGAGCTGGCCAGGGAACGGCGCCGTGTCACCGCCGGCGACATCGTGCGGGCGGCCATGTCCGCGACAGGCGAGGATGATCTGCCGCCGCTGCCGCATTCAAGGCTCGTCGATGAGATTGTCGGGCCTGAAGTCAAGGCCGCTGGGGAAGCCTTCCTGAGCAAGCTCGACGGCATCACCGTCGATGATCTGTGCAGGAACGCCGATGCTCGCAGTGTTTTTGCAGGTGACGCCGCCATTGCTGATTTTACAATTTAAAACGTAGATTATTTATTTTATCGACAAAAAATGTAAATTGGACTACGTGTTGTCTCCAGCATCTGAAAAAGGAGCAACCCATGCCGTCCGTAGCCCATAAGCCCGAAACTGATGCCTCGCAGCAGATCGGACGCGGCAAGATCTACGAATCCATCACGGACACGATCGGAAACACGCCCATTGTTCGGCTGAACCGCCTTGGCACGGAGCGGGGCATCAAGGCCAACTTGCTGGCCAAACTCGAATTTTTCAATCCGATTGCCAGTGTCAAGGACCGCATTGGCGTCAACATGATTGATGCCCTTGAAGCGTCCGGCAAACTGAAACCGGGCGGCACGCTGATCGAGGCCACATCCGGCAACACGGGCATTTCGCTGGCTTTCGTGGCGGCAGCGCGCGGCTATCGGATGATCCTGGTCATGCCGGAGACCATGTCCATCGAGCGCCGCAAGATGCTGGCCTTCCTTGGCGCGGAGGTCATCCTGACACCGGGCCCCTTGGGCATGAAGGGCGCGGTCGCCAAGGCGAGCGAGCTTGCAGCCGATATCCCCGGCGCGATCATTCCGCAGCAGTTCGAGAACCCGGCAAACCCCGAGATCCACCGCAACACGACGGCGCTGGAAATCTGGAACGACACACGGGGGTCGGTGGACTATTTCGTGGCGGGCGTGGGCACTGGCGGGACCATCACGGGCGTCGGGCAGGTGCTGAAGGCGCACAAGCCATCGGTGAAGATCATCGCGGTCGAGCCGGAGGACTCGCCGGTCCTGTCGGGCGGGCAGCCCGGCCCGCACAAAATCCAGGGGATCGGTGCAGGCTTCGTGCCGCATGTGCTGGACCGCTCCGTGATCGACGAGATCGTCACGGTCGGCAACCAGAGCGCTTTCGAGACCGCGCGCGCGCTGGCGCGCCTTGAGGGCATCCCAGGCGGCATCTCGTCGGGTGCGACGGTCGCAGGCGCGCTCGAGATCGCCAGCCGCCCTGGCATGGAAGGCAAGAACATCGTGATCATCATCGCCTCTTTCGCCGAGCGCTACATTTCCAGCGCGCTGTTTGACGGCCTCTGACCCCTGCATGAGAGCCTTATGTCGTCAAAAAGAGGGGACATCTTGACGGCAGCCTCACGGCTGCCGTTGTCTTTTCGGGTGAAGCAGACAATCTGCCGGACACGCAACACGTCCCGGATATCTCGCATGACCGCTTTCCTCGCCCGCATCGTCGATCACCCCATGACAGAGCGCATCGTGATGATCCTGATCATCATCAACGCGGTCACGCTGGGCATGGAGACGTCCAGGTCGATCATGGCCGATTATGGCCCGTTTCTGGTCGCGCTCGACCATGCGATCCTTGCCATCTTCGTGGTCGAGTTGCTGGCGCGGATGATCGTCAAGCGCGGGGCCTTCTTCCGCGATCCGTGGAGCCTGTTCGATCTGTTCGTCATCGGAATCGCTCTTGTCCCGACCAGCGAGTCGCTCTCGGTGCTGCGGGCCTTGCGCATCTTGCGTGCCTTGCGCCTCGTCACGGTCGTGCCGTCACTGCGCAAGGTGGTGGCTGGCCTGATCGGCGCGATGCCTGGCATGGGGTCCATCGGGCTCCTGCTCGTGCTTGTGTACTACGTGTTCGCGGTCATGGGCACAAAGCTGTTCGGCGAGAGCAATCCGGAGCTGTTTGGCTCGATCGGCACCACCGCTTACACGCTGTTTCAGTCCATGACCTTCGACGACTGGTCGAACGGCATCGTCAAGCCGCTGGCGGAGAAGGGCAATCCCCATGGCTGGATCTTTGTCATCATCTTCATGGTGGTCTCCGCCTTCATGGTGCTCAACCTGTTCATCGGTGTTGTTGTCACGGCACTCGACGAGGTCACAGCCGGGGATGCCCCCAAGATCAGCCATCCGGCCCATAGTGATCAGGATGTCCTTGCGGAACTGCGGGCCTTGAAAGCCGAGATCGTCTCGCTGCGGGGCGAGATCGCGCGGCCCTGACACGGCGTCTGTTCCAACAGTTCCAATGAAACTCCAGTCAAACTGTTGGAACCTCCTTGCCTTGGAAGTTCCAACACTTTAGGCAGGTAAGGGGTCAAACTGTTGGAACCCGTCATGCTGGAACTCAACAACGATCAGCGGCGCGAGATCATCAACACGCGGCAGCGCTTCGAGGCGCTGGTCGCCGCGAAACGGCACCTAGCCCAGTTTCGCGGTTCCATGGTCTGGTCATCGACAAAGGGTGTCGATTATCTTCTCAGGAGCCACTACGAAACCGGCCCGCGCAGGCAAAAATCACTCGGCCCGAGATCCTCCGGGACAGAGACTCTCAAACTCGCCTTCGACAAGGGACGGGTTGAGGCCAGGCGCCGCGTCGCTGTCCTTGGCGAAACGCTTGATCGGCAGGCCGGGGTCAATCGCGCGCTGGGCCTTGGCCGTGTTCCGCTGCTGAGTGCCAACATCCTGCGTGCTCTTGACGAACGCGGGCTGCTCGGCGGCAATCTGCGTCTCGTCGGAACAAATGTACTTTATGCCTATGAAGCTGCAGCCGGTGTCCATGTCGATGCCGAATTGGCAGCAACACAGGACATCGACCTGCTGCTCGACAGTCGGGCAGCATTGCGGTTCGTGGCCGCGTCAGGGCTCACCGAAGGCGGAATTGAAGCGCCTCATCTGCTGCATATTCTCAAGCGCATAGACCAATCTTTCGTGCAGGGGCGTGAATCCTTTCGGGCTGTGAATCAGGAGGGTTACTTTGTCGATCTCATCAAGCCGATGCGCGATCCGCCATGGATCTCGGATCGTGAACAGATAGGCGGCACCGATCAGGCTGCAGCGGACGACCTCAAGGCTGTCGAGATCGAAGGACTGGTATGGCTCGAAAGCGCACCGGCTTTCGAAGCCGTCGCCATTGATGAAAGGGGCTATCCCTTGCGACTGGTGTGTGTCGATCCGAGGGTGTTTGCGGCGCACAAGCTCTGGGTATCCCGGCAGCCCAGCCGCAATCCCGTTCAGCGTGTCCGCGATGCTGCCCAGGCGCGTGTTGTCGGCAAGATCGTGAAGGAGCACATGCCACATCTGCCATTCGACACGAAGCAACTCAGAATGCTGCCCCAGGAATTGGTTGACCAAGCAAGCTCGCTTTTCGGGGCATAACTGAGTCAGCCCGCCATCACCTTCGCGATGACATCTGCATCAACCTGCGAGGCGCGCTCCATCCAGCCGGGCACAGGCAGCCCCTTGGCCCGCAGGAAAGCCGGGTTGAACAGCTTGGACTGGTAGCGCGTGCCGTAGTCGCACAGGATGGTGACAATGGTCTTGCCCGGCCCAAGATGCCTGGCCAGCCGGATGGCTCCTGCAACGTTCAGCGCTGCCGAGCCGCCGACACACAGGCCCTCGTGTTCGAGCAGGTCAAAACCCACGGGCAGAGCTTCGCTGTCGCTGATCTGGAAGGAGATATCCGGCCTGAAGCCCGCAAGGTTGCCCGTGATGCGGCCTTGCCCGATGCCCTCGGTGATCGACGAACCTTCGGATGTCAGCACACCTGTCGTGTAATAACTGTGCAATGCGGCACCCATCGGGTCTGCAAGCCCGATGGTTACATCCGGCTTGCGGGCTCTCAAGGCCTGTGCAACCCCGGCGATGGTCCCGCCCGTGCCGGCCGCGCAGATGAAGCCGTCGATCTCGCCGCCGGTCTGCGCGAAGATCTCAGGCCCGGTCGTGGCGGCATGCCCCTCGCGGTTCGCGACATTGTCGAACTGGTTGGACCATACGACGCCTGCGGGCGTGATTGCGGCCAGGGCTACCGCCAAACGGCCTGAAAACCGGACATAGTTGTTGGGGTTGGAATACGGCGCGGCGGGCACTTCGATGAGTTCGGCGCCCGCCAGCCGGATCATGTCCTTCTTTTCCTGGCTCTGGGTGTCCGGCATGACGATCACGGTGCGGTAGCCCAGGGCATTGCCGACAAGCGCCAGTCCGATGCCGGTGTTGCCTGCCGTGCCCTCGACGATGACGCCGCCCGGCTTCAGAACGCCGCGCGCCTCGGCATCGCGGATGATGGCCAACGCGGCGCGGTCCTTCACGGACTGGCCGGGATTCATGAATTCGGCCTTGCCAAGGATGTGGCATCCGGTCAGTTCGGATGCGCGTTTGAGCCTGATCAGCGGCGTGTTGCCGATGGCGTCGATCACGCTGTTGCGGATGCTCATGTCTCACGTCCCGTTCAAGTTGGTTTGCCCCACCCGCCGAACCTGATAGGCGAGTTGGCACAAACCGTCATCCATTCGCCAGACATCATGTATCCGCAACGAAAGCCAGCCGTGACCGATCCACAGACCATGACCGGAACCATGACCGGAACCATGACCCGAAACATGACCATCCAGCGTCTGGGCGCGCGGGGGGATGGCATTGTGGGCGAAGGCCATGGTGCCATCTTCGTGGCAGGCGCATTGCCCGGCGAACAGGTCGAGGTGTCCGGCAGCGGTGAACATGCGCGCCTCGAACGCGTCATCACGCCCTCACAAGAGCGCATTCAGCCCATATGCCCGCTGTTCGGCAGTTGCGGCGGCTGCGCCACCCAGCATGTCGGACCGGTGCTCTATGCCGAATGGAAGCGCAATCTGGTTGTTCAGGCGTTGGAACGTGCCCGGATCACAACCGACATCCTGCCGCTGGTGGACGGCCATGGCGCAGGCCGCAGACGCGTGACCCTTCATGGCCGCCGCCGCGACGGTGAGGCTGTGGCGGGCTTCATGCGCGCCAAGAGCCATGACCTGATCGAGGTCGCGGCCTGCCCGATCCTCAGCCCCTCGCTGGCCCGCGCACCCGATGTGGCGCTGGCCTTGACGCGGGCATTGGCGGCATCTGCCAAGCCGCTGACCATCCTGATCACGGCCACGACCGGCGGGCTGGATGTCGATGTGCGCGGAAATGGCCCCCCCAGCGACAAGCAGCGCCTTGGCCTGACCCAACTGGCAAACCAGCTTGACCTGGCACGCCTGTCGATCCATGGCGACACCATCGTCGCGCGCCGCGAGGCGATGCAGGTGATGGGCAAGGCTATGGTGAATGTACCTCCCGGTGGGTTTCTGCAGCCCACCGTTGAGGGCGAGGAGACGCTGGCCCGTCTGTCGGTCGAGGCCGTTGCTGGTGCCAGGCGCGTGGCGGACCTGTTCGCGGGCTCAGGCCCGTTCGCACTGAGGCTCGCCGAACACGCCGAAGTCCATGCGGTCGAGAGCGAGGCGGCATCGCTCGCGGCGCTCGACAAGGCGGCGCGCGCGGTGCCCGGCTTGCGCCGCATTACCATCGAACCGCGCGACCTGTTCCGCAGGCCCTTGCTGGACATGGAACTCAAGGCCTTTGACGCCGTGGTGCTGGACCCGCCGCGCGCAGGCGCCGAAGCCCAGGCAGCCCAACTCGCAAAATCAACCGTGCCTGTGATCGCCTA
>JANMHN010000032.1:0-5370 GCA_031375185.1 Allobosea sp.
CGATAGATGCCGATCATTGCCAGCACCACGCCGAGCAAGAGCCCCAGACCCACACAAGTGAGCAGGAAGCGCCCCAATGAATGGCGGATGTCACGATAGGCGAGGTTCATGGCCTCGTGCCCACAGAAGCTGGCATTGCAACGCGAGCTGCGCGGCCTTCGCGCAAGGCAGGATCAATGCGTGACACCACCAGTGTACCGTCCGGCAATCCACCGACGATTTCGAGACGCGCGTCGTCGCTGCGATGGCGGATGCTGACCAACCGTCGCTGAAGCTTGCCATCCTCAATGGTCCAGACGGTGCCCTCGCGCCCGTTGTATCCCGAGACAGCAATCTCCGGCACCATCAACGCGCGCGGCAGGGTTGCCACCGCGATGCGGAACTCGACCTGCTCACCGAGGAAGACCTGCGCTGGTGGTTTGTCCCCCTTGATGAACACCTTGCGTTCCTCGGTAACGCGGTCGCTCTCCAGTCCGATGCGGACGACACGCCCATTGAAGCTCTCCTGCGGACGCGAGCGCATCCTGGCCTCGACCGGCTGGCCTTCTGCGATGTAGCCAGCCCGCGCCTCATCGACGAAGGCGAGTCCCCAGAAGGAACCGGCCTCGACAAGTGTGAAAATGGGGTCGCCGGGCTTCACCACACTGCCAAGTTCTTTGTGGCGTTCGATAACAAGAGCGTCGAAAGGCGCGACGAGCGTGCGATGGCGCAGCATCGTCTCCTCGAACAGCAATTGCGCGCGCGCGTCGGTCAGTTGCGCCTTGGCCGTCTCGATTTCAACACCAGCGATGGTGACGTCAGCACGCGCCACGGCCGCGTCCCGTTGCGCCTCCTCAAGCGCTTGTTGCGTGACGACCTCGCGACCGATCAGGGCTTGCCGTCGTGTTGCAACCAGTTCGCGCTGAGCGAGTACGGCAACACTTTTCTCCTGATTGGCCGTTGAACGGGCGATGCCGACTTCTGCGATGCTGAGAGCTGCGCGGGCCTTGGCGACCTTTGCCGCTTGCTCACCAGGATCGAGCCTGGCCAGCACTTGCCCCTTGGCGACGCGCTCGCCATGATCTGCAGTTAGTTCCGACAGGGTCGCTCCAACCTCAAAGCCGATACGAGAGAGAACACGCGCCTCGACAGAGCCCAGTCCGAAGACGGTGATCCGCACATTCTCCTCAACTGCAGCGACTTCCAAAGTGACAGGGCGATTGCTCACGAACAGGACGCCGAGGGCGGCGAGAGCGCCAAATGCTGTTACTAGCAGTCCATATCGCAGAACCGTTTTCAAGCGCTGCGACATGGATTGGTCCCATAATCTCGGGAACGGTTGACGGCATTCCCTGTCAGCAAGAAGCGGCAACTCGCCACCAGACTGAGCGGTCCGGAGGAGATGATTGAAAGACCGAAGAGTTCGAGACCTTCGAGCCTTGATTGCTGTTTCCAATTGGGCGTTACTCTGATTTCCATCACATCCGCTCCAACGGATCCGACAGCTGCGCCGACGGACAGTCATAGAATAGGTCAAGAGGACTGGCACGACCTTGTGCTGGATCAATTTTTCGATCTTGGGACCAGCCAAACAATGGCGCTGCTACTACAACGGATCTAGCAAGGTTTTGGCGGGTACTGAACCACACTGGGTTTGCCGGAGGCCGTTTCGCTTGAGTCACGCGGCTAGCTTCTGCTCTTTGAGCATGGCGTAGTGGCGTTCCTCGGCTTCAGCTGGCGGGATGTTGCCGATTGGCTCCATCAGCCGCCGATTGTTGGATGGATATCAGCCTAGGGCAATCCTGGCACGTGCCGGTCATTGTCGTGCGCGGCAGTGGCCTGCAACGGGTCGGCATCGCTGGTGTCTGGGTCGTCAGCTGCGATTTTGCCGTCCGATGCTACTTCTGCCTCCGTCCTTTCGCTGGTCACCACAACAATGGCCGTCTGGATGCGCAGCGCCGGGGGCAGCTAGCGCTTACCCTGCAAACCTTCCAGTGTCGTCAGCACGGCCTTGGCGTTCGGGGAGCCAAGGATCGCGCTGGCGGACGCCGTTCGATCCTTGCCGCCTTTCGCCCATGCGATGAGGTTTACACCTTGGCGGATCGATCTGGTGGTCAAATTCGGTCACGCCCCGGATCTATCAATATTGCCGCTTCGATCTGTCAGTAAGCTGTTCAAGGGGTGATTGCCTACTGACGACTTCTCCGATCAAGATCGATAGATTTCGGACAGGACAATTTTGTCGTCGTCCACTTCTCAGATCCAAACACAGGCAGCGCCGCTGCTCTTGGCTTCGACCACTTTCAATATACTCTCGACCGTGACCGCCGCCGGCAGAGTTGCGTCAAGCTTGGTCCATATGATGGCATCTTTTCCACATGTCCTAAGTTGCCCTTCCAGAACATCGATTGTGGCGTCAGACGCGCTGCTGATCCGGGCTGCAACCCGTTGGCGCAGCACGTTCGGGTCCGCCTCAAGCCAGAAGCCATGAAACGCAGTGCCCGCACGAGAAGCGACGGCCTCCATGCTGATCCGATCATCCTCGCGATTGAACACCGCATCGGCGACAACCACGCCGCCACTGGCAAGAGCTTTTCCCGCATGTTCAGCCATGACCGTGTAAACGCGCCGCGATACTTCAGCGCTATAGGCCTTCGTCGGCAAGCGGACATCCGCCGCCACACCAAACAAGCCCTTGCGAACGCGGTCGCTTTCGATGATGCGCGCGCCAGGTGCCATGCCAATCTTCGGTGCCAACGCCTCTGCGACTGTTGACTTTCCGGAGCCGCTCAAGCCGCCGATGGTGATCAGACATGGGTGGCCTTCGCGCAAAAGGCTCTGTCCCAAGTCAAGATAACTCGCCGCCTCCGCACCAAGGGAAACCGCCGCTTCGCCGCCGTCCTGGGCTTGCGTAGCGATCACATGCGCCCTGATGGAAGCCCTCACGGCCATCAGGAACACCATCAAAGGGTAGGCGTCTTCGTCCTCACCTGCATCAAAATAGCAGTTGGCCACGAGGTTTGCGAGCTGTGTCAGCCCACGGTGCCAGAGGTCCATCAGCAGGAAGGCCAGATCGTACAACACGTCCACTGTCGCGATAGCGTCGTTGAATTCGATGCAGTCAAACAGTCGCGGCTCGCCATCCAGCAGGCAGATGTTGCGCAGGTGCAAATCGCCATGACAGCGCCGGACTTTCCCGGCCTTGGCGCGGCGATCCAGCAAGTCGGCGTGCTTGGCGAGGGCACTCCGACAAGCCCCGGTGAACGCTGCTACCTCCATCTTTGGCAAGATATTGCTGGTCCTGAAGCCAGCCTCATTGATCTCAAGCACAAGCGCGAGATTTGCGGCACCGCTCGCGCCTGCAGCAACAGGAGCGGTGTCATGGAAACGATGGATCGTCCACGCCACGCGCGTCATCAGCTCCGCGTTCAGGACACCGGCCAGCGCCATCTTGTCGAAAAGCTGATGCTGGTCGAAACGGCGCATTTCGATCACAGCGTCGATCAGTTCGCCGTCGCCATCGAGAGACAATCGCCCGTCTGGTGCGCTCGTCAGCCTGTGCACGCCGTAATACAGGTTCGGCGCGGTCTGCGCGTTGAGCTCAACCTCCCTAAGGCAGGCTGCAAGGCGCAATCGCGGCGTCGAGAAATCGACATAGCGCAACTTCACGGCCCTTTTCATCTTCCAGGCGCGATTCCCGGCGAGAAAAATCTGCGAGATGTGGGTTGTGATCCGCTCGACCGGTGCTCCGGCATGCGTGTGCGGGTCGCTCATCAGCGCGATGGCAGCGGTTTGCGGATCGACAATCACCGGCGCGACCTCCGAGCAAGCTGACACCAGCCGAGAGTTTCAACAATCCATGAACACCTTTTGCGGTCTTTGACCTTGATCAGAGTTGGGTTGACCGTGTTGGACGATAATGAATGATGGTGAGTTCGCACTCTGTCATTCCTCAGGGCGTTCCGTGCGCCTGCGCCGACCCGATGCTCGTGTCGGCAGATCAACGTCAAGCGTTCGCAAGAGCGTTGCTGCCCGCACTGCGAATAGCGGGAGCGACGGTTTTGCGCCTTCGCGCTGCGGAGTGTGACGTCTGGACAAAAGCTGACGCATCCCCCGTGACCGAAGCCGATCTGGCCAGTCAGAGCATCTTGACAGCTGCGCTATCTGTGTTGCGGCCCGAATGGCCGATCATCGGAGAAGAAGATGCACAGACGGCTCCCGAGACTGAGCCCCCCGTCTTCGTCCTCGTCGACCCGCTGGACGGAACGCGCGACTATATTGCTGGCCGTGATGAATTCAGCATCAATATCGCCCTGATCGAGTGTGGCGTGCCAACTGTTGGTTTGATTTACGCGCCCTCGACGGGTCAGTGCTTCATCGGAGTTGCACCCGGACTGGCGTCTATCGAGACCGTGGATGGCACGTTCAATCTGAATGCTCTCCATCAAGGAGCTCACTTGGGTCTGCGCGTGGTGGTCAGCCGGTCTCATGCCGATCGCGCAACGGCGGCGCTTACGCAAAATCTTGGTTGCAAGACCCCCCAGCCCATGGGGTCTGCACTCAAGTTCACGATGCTCGCGTCAGGGCGGAGCGATCTGTATCTCCGGCTCGCGCCGACTCGTGGCTGGGACACAGCGGCCGGCCATGCCCTTGTGGAAGCTACCGGCGGCGTTGTGCTGGGCCAGGCCGGAACACCGCTCCGGTATTCGGTCAGGCAAGGATTGAACAACAATGCGTTCATTGCGGCGCGCACAACATCCCTTGGCAAGCAGGCTCTGCAGGCATGGCAGGCAATAATCTGAAAATTTGGGCAAGTTTTGCATTTCGACGTACTCGCGGGGAACCTCTGGTCATGCGGACGTGCATGCTCCTCAGAACGGCTGCCGCTGAAGGCCCCCGCTGGTTGTCTGATGTCGTTGGCGTATCCGACAACATCAAAAGTCAATCGGAAGGTAAATGCCGATATCAGCATACACGCAGGGATCACAATTTCGATTGCGCGCGCGCGACTTGATTTTTGTTTTTGTAAAAAAATAGCGCAATATTCCTGTAGTTTCAAAACTGGAGTGCATGAAATCAGATGGAATTCGTGGAATTGCCTTCAGCGATTGTAGACAACGAGGCACTGATCTTTGCAGTTGGCTATATTGCCGGTGCGACCGCAGTGACACTCCACGCCCTCATCACGAAACGGGATGTGCCGACTGCGATCGGATGGATCGGCCTTGCATGGCTTTCACCCTATTTCGGTGCGCTGCTGTATGTCTGCCTCGGGATCAATCGCGTTTCACGCCGGGCACGACGGATTTTCCGTTCGGGGAAGGCCGCCGTGTCGGTTCGGAACGGCGGCCACCTGCACATCTCCAAAAATGAACGTCTTCAAATGGCAGT
>JANMHN010000034.1:0-7366 GCA_031375185.1 Allobosea sp.
GTCACGCTTGATGATGGCCTGCCGCGCGGAACGGTGTTCGCGCCGTTTCACTGGAACGATGCCACCAGCGGGCTGGCCCGCGTCGATGCCGTGGTGCAGCCCTTCACGGATGCGGCCTCCGGCCAGCCGGAGCTGAAAGCCACCCCTGTCCGGATCACGCCCCTTGTCATGGCGTCTGAAGGCTTCCTGATCAGCCGAACGCGCCTCATCCCTCCCGCCTGGCTCCAGCACACGCGGCTGACGATACCTGGCGGCGAAGCCATCCTGTTTGCCTCGACGAAGGCGCCTGAACAGATTCACGCGCTCCTGATCAACCATCTTGGCGAAGCGACGCGCCGTGCGCTGGCCGCTGACAGCGTGATGCAGGATTTCCGCACCATCGCGTTCGGTGGCCCGCGGATCGATGCCGCGCTGTTCGTCGGCCGGCGGCGCGACGCCGCCACATTCGAGTGGCTGGTTGAAGCGTTCGCCAAGACGTCCTTCACAGTTGCCGAGCGCAAGGCCGTGCTGGCAGGGCGCGCGCCCACGTTCGGGACTGGTCTTGGCGGAGCCGATCCGGGGCCTTTGGTCTGCGCCTGCTTCGCGGTGCGCCGCTCGACCATTGCCGCCGCCGTCAGGGGAGGAGCCCAGGACGTCGAGGCCGTTGGCGCTGCGCTGAAGGCCGGCACGAACTGCGGCTCCTGCAGGCCGGAAATCAACCGGGTGATCCGTGATGAACAGCACCAAGCGACCCAGCCGCAGCCCGCGTGAGGCCTCCCCGCGCATGGGCGATCTGGCCACGCTTCCGGTTTTCCTGAAGCTGGCCGGAAAGACCGCGCTCATCGCTGGCGGCTCCGCTGGAACAGCCTGGAAAGCAGAGCTTCTGGCGGCAGCCGGGGCACATGTCAGGCTGGTCTGGGCCGAGCCGGACGCTGAGGCCGCCAAGCTGGCGGCAGACTGGCCAGATCGGGTGACGCTCATCGAAAGGGCGCTGCTGGACAGCGATTTCGACGGGGCGGCCATTGCCATCGGCGCGCTGGAGGACGACCAAGAGGGCGCGGCATTCGCCGCAGCGGCCCGGATGCGCGGCATTCCGGTCAATGTCGTCGACAAGCCTGCCTTCTGTGATTTCCAGTTCGGGGCCATCGTCAACCGTTCGCCGCTTGTCATCGGCATTTCGACCGATGGCGGCGCGCCGCCGCTCGGGCAGGCTGTCCGCTCGATGATCGAAACCTTGCTGCCCGCCGGCTTCACGGGCTGGGCCAAAGCGGCCAAAGCCTGGCGCGGGCGCGTCACGACGTCCGGCCTTGACGGAGGCCAGCGCAAGAGCTTCTGGCGGCGCTTTGCCGCCATGGCCATGGCCCGCCCGCATGAAGCGCCTTGCCCCATCGAACGCGAGATGATGATCGTTGACCTTGAGCACGCCCTTCCGCAGACGCGCGGCGGTTCGCTGGCTCTGGTGGGGGCGGGGCCGGGCGATCCGGAACTGCTGACGCTCAAGGCCGTGCGCTTCCTGCGCGAGGCCGACGTGATCCTCTATGACGATCTGGTGGGCGACGGGGTTCTGGCCTTTGCCCGGCGCGAGGCGCGCAAGATCCATGTCGGCAAGCGCGGCGGCGAGACATCGTGCGCTCAAGGTGACATCTCGAGCCTGGCCGTGCTGCTGGCCAGCGAAGGCAACAGGGTCGTCAGGCTCAAGGGTGGCGATCCGCTGATCTTCGGGCGGGCGGACGAGGAGATCGCGGCGGCCGCCGAAGCGGGCATTCCCGTCACGATCATCAACGGCATTTCGGCGGCCATGGCGGCGGCGGCCTCGCAGGGAGCCTCGCTCACCCGGCGCGGCGTGGCCCGCAGGCTGCAATTCATCACGGCGCATGACGAGGCCGGAGATATTCCCGCAACGCTTGACTGGGCGAGCATCGCCGATCCGGACGCGACGACCTGCATCTACATGGGCCGCAGGACGTTGGGCAGCATGATGTTGCGGGCGATCCATGCGGGGCTGGACCCTGCGACGCCTGCGCATTTCGTCATCAATGCCACGCGGCCCGACGAGCATTGCGTGACCGGAACAGCCAGCAGCATCGCTGCGCATGTGGCCGCGTGCAAGGCAGGCGGCCCCGGCGTCCTTCTGCTGGGCAGGGCCTTCACAGGCGCCAAGCCTGCGTCCGGTGCATGGCCCATTGCGGCAGAGTGAATTTCTCTCGCCATACGGCCTGCTTCTTGCTTAGATTGTCGCAGGTCAGCAGACGTCGCCGGGGGATTTCACGCATGTTCGGTCAATCAGGTTTGAAACCACGCCAGTGTGTGCGGGCAGCAGGTCTTGCTGCAAGTCTTGGTGCAGGCCTTCTGTTGGCCAGCGCAATCGGCGCGTCGGCGACCACGCTGCGCTGGTCCTCGCAGGGCGACATCGCCACGATGGACCCTTATGCGCATACCGAGAGCTTCACCTCGAACATGCACCACCACATCTATGATCCGCTGGTGCGGCGCGGGCGCGACCTGCAGATCCAACCCGGCCTGGCGACAGCCTGGCGCATCGTGGAGCCGAACCGCTGGCGTTTCACGCTTCGCCAAGGTGTCAAGTTCCACAACGGCAATGGCTTCACCGCCGATGACGTGGTGGCCTCAATCACCCGCCTGCTGCATCCCGATGCGCGGGCGCGGGGCAACCTGTCCAATGTGGAGCGGGCCGAAAAGGTCGATGATTTCACCGTCGATTTCGTGTTGAAGGGTGCCTATCCGCTGCTGCTGAACGACCTGTCCGGCATCTTCATCATGAACAAGGCCTGGCTTGAGGCCAACAACGCGGTCACGCCCGGCAACACCACCCGCAACCTGACCACCTTCGCCTCGACCAATGCGAATGGAACCGGGCCGTTCAAGCTGGAGAGCTACCAGCCGGACAACCGCACCGTGATGACGGTGAACCAAGCCTGGTGGGACAAGGCCGAGCACAATATCACCCGCATCGAGTTCCGCCCGATCAAATCGGACGCAACCCGCGTGGCGGCGCTGCTGTCGGGCGAAATCGACATGATGGCGCCGGCCCCCCTGCAGGATCTGGCTCGCATCAGCGGAGCGGACGGCTTCAAGGTGATCGAGGAGCCGTCGCTCCGGCTGATTTTCCTGGGGCTCAACAGCCGCGAGCAGCTTCTGGGTGACCCGGGCAAGCCGAACCCGATGAAGGACAAGCGCGTGCGGCAGGCGCTGTGGCACGCCATCGATCTTAGCACCATCCAGAGCCGCATCATGCGCGGCAAGTCCCGCACCGTCGGCACCATGGTGGCCCCGCCCATTCCGGGATATTCCGCAGATCTCGACAAGCCACTCGCATTCGATGCCGCCCGGACCAAGGCCCTGCTGACCGAAGCGGGATATCCCAACGGCTTCAAGACCAGGCTTGACTGCTCGAACGACCGCTACATCGCCGATGAGCAGACCTGCGTGGCCATTGCGGCCATGTGGACACGCGCAGGCATCCAGGTCGAGCTCAAGACGCAGAGCCGCGCCACGTACTTCCCGCTCGTCGACAAGGGCGAAACCGATGTCTACATCCTTGGCTGGGCGACACTGCCGCCGATGGACGGCTACTCGGTGCTGTCCGCGCTGCTTCACAGCCGCGAAGGCACCTTTGGCGGCAACAACCCGAACGGGCTCAGCGACCCGCGCCTTGATGACCTGACCAAGAAGGCCTCAACCGAACTGGATGAGCCCAAGAGAAGGGCGCTGATGACCGAAGCGCTCCGGATTGTGCGCGAGGAAGCCTATTTCATCCCGCTTCACCAGCAGCCGGTGGCCTGGGCCATGAAGCGCAATGTCGATGTACCGGTGTTTGCCGACGAGTATGTGCGGCTCTGGTTCGCGCAGGTGAAGTGAAACCAGGCATCGTTGCCCATTTCCGGCCCAAAGCCCGGCATCCGAAACGGCTGACACCATGATCAGGGTCCTTCTCGCACGTCTCTTCCAGGCGGCACTTGTCATGCTGGCTGTGACGGCGGTGGCCTTCATCATGTTCCGTTATGTGGGTGATCCTGTCTCGGTCATGGCGCGGGAAGATGCAACGCAGGCTGAAAAGGCCGAAATGCGGGTGGCTCTGGGGCTCGACCAGCCCGTCATCGTGCAGTTCGGCAAATTCGCGCTGCGCGTTGTGCAGGGCGATCTCGGCATCAGTTTCCGCAACCAGCGGCAGGTGGCCGGCCTGATCGCGGAACGGCTGCCAGCCACGCTGGAGCTTGTGTTCGTGGCAACCCTGATCTCGCTTGGCCTTGGCATCCCTCTGGGTGTGGTGTCGGCGCTGAACCCGCATGGCTGGCTGTCGAAACTGATCCAGAGCGTCTCGCTGGTCGGCATTTCCACGCCCACCTTCGTCACCGGCATCATGCTGATCCTGATCTTTGCCGTGACCTTGAAGATCCTGCCCTCGTTCGGGCGCGGCGATGTGGTGCAGCTTGGCTGGTGGTCCACCGGGCTCTTGACCGGCAGCGGCCTGCGCTCGCTCATCCTGCCTGCGGTGACGCTTTCGCTGTACCAGCTCACGCTGATCATGCGGCTGGTGCGCTCGGAAATGATCGACGTCCTGTCATCGGATTTCATCCGTTATGCCAGGGCGCGCGGCCTGCCATCGCATTACATCAACTATCGGCTGGCGCTGAAGAATGCCCTGATGCCGGTAATCACCGTCACCGGGTTGCAGATCGGCTCGCTCATCGCCTTCGCTATCGTCACCGAAACCGTGTTCCAGTGGCCCGGCATGGGGCTTTTGTTCATCCAGGCGGTCTCGTTCGTCGACCTGCCGGTGATGGCGGCCTATCTGCTGTTTGTCGGCTTCCTGTTCGTGGCGATCAACATGGCCGTCGATGTGGTCTATGCGCTGGTCGATCCGCGCCTGAGGACGGGACCGTGATGGCGTTGGCGGCAAGCATGTTCAAGGGCCTGATCGGCCTGCTGCGCATCAGGCGGGTGGGCTCCGGCCTCCTCCGCCTGATCAGGTCGCGCCCGCCCCTGTCCGTCATCATCGCCGGCATCGTCACCGCCATCGTGATCCTCTGCGCCTCGTTCGCGCCGCAGATCGCGCCGACCAACCCGCTGGACCTCGCCAGCTTCAACCTGCTCGACAGCGAACTGCCGCCGCGCTGGGCCGAGGGCGGAGACCCGCGTTTCTGGCTCGGCACGGACAACCAGGGGCGGGACATGCTCTCGGCCATCCTGTACGGCGCGCGTGTTTCGCTGATGATCGGCGGCGGGGCGGTGCTGCTGGCGGCACTGATCGGCGTGTCGCTCGGCCTCATCGCGGGCTATGTCGGCGGGCGCGTCGATGCGGCGATCATGCGGCTGGGTGACGTGATCCTGTCGTTTCCCACCATCCTGCTCGCGCTGCTGGTCGCGGGGCTGGCCCGCGCGGTGGTGCCGGAAGCTGCAAGCCCGCGCATGGCGCCGCTGATCCTGATCGCGGCCATCACCATCCATGAATGGGTGCAATATGCGCGCACGGTGCGTGCCGCGACGATGGTCGAGAGCGCAAAGGACTACATCAAGGCAGCCCGCGTCATCGGCTTCAGCCCGGCCCGCATCATGTTCCGGCACATCCTGCCCAACGTGATGGGGCCTGTGCTGGTGCTGGCCACGATCAACCTGGCCGGGGCCGTGCTGACCGAAGCGACGCTGTCGTTCCTGGGTGTCGGCATGCCGCCGACATATCCCTCACTGGGCACGCTGATCCGCATCGGCAACGAGTTCGTGTTTTCCGGCATTTGGTGGATCGCGCTGTTCCCGGCGCTGACGCTGGTGATCATGGTGCTGGCGGTCAACGTGCTGGGCGATGACCTGCGCGACCGCTTCAACCCCAAGCTGAGGGGCCGCAGATGAGCGCGCCCTCACTCGACATCAGCGGCCTCCGGGTCGAATACCCCAATGCCGACGGACCACCACTGGTGGCTGTGAACGATGTCTCGATCATCATCCGGCCCGGCGAGATCCATGCCGTCGTGGGCGAGTCCGGCGCGGGCAAGACCACGGTGGCCAACGCCCTGATCGGGCTGATCGAACGGCCCGGACGGATCACGGCGGGCCACATCCGCGTGGGCGGAGTGCTGCTCGATCCGCTGACAGGCAAGGGGGACGGGCTGGCGCTGGGGCGCGACATCGGCGTGATCTTCCAGGATCCGATGACCAGCCTCAATCCCCTGTTCACGGTCGAGAGCCAGCTTGGCGAAACCATGCGGCATCACCTCGGCATCAGCGCGCAGGAGGCTCGGCGCAGGGCCATTTCGCTGCTCCATGACGTCGGCATTCCCGAACCCGAGAGACGGCTCGGGGCCTATCCGCACCAGCTTTCGGGCGGGCAACGCCAGCGCGTGGTGATCGCGGCGGCCCTGTCATGCGCACCGAAGCTGCTGATCGCCGATGAGCCGACCACGGCGCTCGATGTTTCGGTCCAGGCGCAGATCCTCAGGCTGATCCGCAAACTCGCCGCCGAGCGCGGCCTTGGCGTGATGCTGGTGACGCACAACATGGGCGTTGTCGCCGAAACAGCCGACACGGTCAGTGTCATGCTGCGCGGACGGGCCGTGGAGCAAGGGCTGGTCAGCGACGTTCTGGCCACACCGCGGCATGACTACACGCGCAACCTGCTGGCGGCAGTTCCGCGTTTCGGCGCGCGCCAATCGCGGTTTGCCGTGGTGGATGACAGCGCAGGCGAAGCGGGCCGCGCCGCGCGCGCAACCATTGCCGCGCGCGCCCACACTGCAGACGTGCCGGGCGCCACGCAAGCATTGCTCGAGGTTCGCAACATCTGCGTCGATTATGCCTCCCGCGGCTGGCTTCCGGGCTCAAAAGGCAGGCTTTTCCGCGCTGTGGATGACGTGTCGTTTTCGATCCGGCGCGGTGAGGTCATGGGCCTTGTCGGCGAAAGCGGATCGGGCAAGACCACGGTGGCAAACGTGGTGGCGGGTCTTGTGAAGCCGGGCAGCGGCTCGGTGCTGTTCAAGGGCCGGACCATTGCCGGAGCAGGCTCTGAGCGTGCCGGCAAGCAGGCGCTTCAGATGATCTTCCAGGACCCTTACGCGTCGCTCAACCAGCGCATGCGGGTGGGTTCGATCCTGTCCGAACCCATCCTGTTCTACCGGCTGGCGGCAACCCGCGCGGAGGCCGAGGCCGATGCGGCGCTGCTGCTGGAAGCCGTTGGTCTTCAACCCGCACATGCGGCGCGCTTTCCGTTCGCGTTCTCGGGAGGGCAAAGGCAGCGCATCTCGATCGCGCGGGCGCTGGGAGCACGGCCGACGCTGCTGATCTGCGACGAGCCGACCTCATCGCTCGATGTTTCGGTGCAGGCGCAGGTGCTGAACCTGCTGAAAGACCTGCGCGACGCCACCGGCCTGACGCTTCT
>JANMHN010000036.1:0-8838 GCA_031375185.1 Allobosea sp.
TTCATAGCTGCGCCAATAGCGCCGGATGCTCATGAGACATGCAAAGCGGACGTCGTGGCGTGTTTCGCCATCAATCCGGGCCACTTCGGCCATGCTGATGGCGCCGCCCGGTGCCGACAGATCGCGTGCGATCTCGCTGCCAACATCCTGCAGCACATGGCCGCTCTGCCGGGCAAGTGATGAACCCTCGTGGCTGCCGGACCAGCGGACGGCCTCGTCTGGCCACCGCTTGAGAAAAGTTGTGAGCTTGTAGCCGCTGCCCAGTTCTGCAATCCGGATGTCAAGAAGGTAAACGGCTCGCGACGCGGAAGCGGTTGTGAGCGCAGACCTGACCTCGTTCAAGCTGGATGGCTGGATCACGGTCAGCCACGCCTGCCGTGCAAGCTCTGCAGCAACCTCCGCCTGAACGCCCTCGACGATCATGTTCAAGCGCCTGTCCTGACCAATGCCGGGCGGCTGCATGACGAGAAGTGGCGGCTGGACCTGAACCGACACTGTCTGCTGTCCAGGGATACGCAGCACGCCTGTCAGCATCAGTCCGGTAAGCGCCATGATGACAAGAACCATGGACGCCAGTGGCATTGCCCAGCTTGATGTGATGGGAAATCGCTGCGAGGGTGTTGGGGTGGGGGAGGGGCGTGCATCTTGCTCCAAAGGCTCGGTGACCGTGATCACAGGTCGGTAGCTGCCCGTCGGAATGATCAGCGTGACCATGTCGCGCGCACCAGCTGTCGCGTTGTAGTGCGCGATGGCCTTGCGCAGGCGCGTCATCTCAGCGCGCGCAATGCTGTCTGACTGCGGATCGAACTCCTTGCCACGCCCCAGAACGTCGGTCGCGATGCTGAAGCTCTTGATCCGGTTCCCGCGCCCGGCGAGTTCTTCTCGCACGAGATAGCCCAGCAAGGCCGGCATGCGTTCGCCTGCGCCAAGCACACCCGAGGTGCTGATGCGGTCCACAGCTTCGAGGATCTTGATTTCCTGCTCCCGGGTGTAGTCCCGATCGGTTTTTTGGGGAAACGGGTCACCAGCCTGGAAGGTCATGTCCGAATATACCGCGAAACGGTTTGCGTGCAAATGCCCGCACATGCCTGCGCAAGATGCCTCGAATCACGGCCAAGCTCCCCATTCACGAAGGAGGTGGCCCATGATCCGCAACAACAACACAAGTTCCGAGACAGCGATGATCGATGTGATGCAGCAACCAGCACCTGACCGCTCGCCCCTGCGGCCGCGCGAGATCGAGCAGCTTCAAGACATCATCATCCGAGCACATTACCTTTCCATGGAGTTGAGGGATATATGTGCTGAGGCAGACATAGGTTCGCGCCACATGTGTTTGTTCGCCGGAGATGTGCTGAAACGCTGGGCACTGGCCTTCGCGCAGGAACTTGAAAAGACGGTCAACCCGCCCGGTTCACCCTGATCGAGAGAACAAGGCTGAATACCGCGCTAGCGTTTGTAATCGGCGGCACGCTAACTACATTAGCAAAACGAGCGCAGACGAATCGTTGTCCGCGCGCCAGGAGCTATAGTCCATGATCCGCGATCGCGATCCCGTCGAAATCTACAACAATCTCGTGCCGATGGTGATCGAGCAGTCGAGCCGGGGCGAGCGTGCCTTCGACATCTACTCGCGTCTTCTGCGCGAACGCATCATTTTCCTCACCGGCCCGGTCGAGGATTACGGCGCGTCGCTGATCGTGGCGCAGTTGCTGTTCCTGGAAGCTGACAATCCCAAGAAGGAAATCTCCTTCTACATCAATTCGCCGGGCGGCGCGGTCACGGCCGGCATGTCGATCTATGACACGATGCAGTTCATCAAGCCGCCCGTCACCACCATCTGCCTTGGCATGGCCGCGTCCATGGGCTCGCTGCTGCTCACGGCAGGCGCACCTGGCCAGCGCTTCGCTCTGCCAAATTCCCGCGTGATGGTGCATCAGCCGTCGGCAGGTTATCAGGGCAAGGTCACTGACATCATGATTTATGCCCGCGAGTTCGACAACACCAAGAAGCGCCTCAACGAAATTTACGTGAAGCACACGGGCCGCTCCTACAAGGACATCGAGGACGCCCTCGAGCGTGACAATTACATGTCCGCCGAAGACGCCAAGGCCTTCGGCCTGATCGACCAGGTCATCGACAAGCGGCCTGAGGATGGTGGCGCAGTCACAGCCCCGGTGACATGACAAAGCTGCGACACAAAGGAGGTTGGCCAAGCGGATGGCCAACCTTATGATACAACATGCGGCATTGATGCTGTTTGCCGCGTCTGTATCGTGCCACGTTAACGATCTGATGGCGTGTTGTAGCGTTTACTGTGACGGAAACCGAATAGCCGGTTTCCCGAATCAAACCGCGCGTTGCGGCGGTTTTTGACCCGCAACGATGGAGACAAGGCCATGACGAAGGCGAGCGGCGACACAAAGAGCACTCTTTATTGCTCGTTTTGTGGAAAAAGTCAGCATGAAGTGCGCAAGCTGATTGCAGGCCCAACAGTGTTCATCTGCGATGAATGCGTGGAACTGTGCATGGACATCATCCGCGAGGAATCCAAGACCTCGATGGTGAAGGCCAAGGACGGGGTGCCGACACCGAAGGAAATCCGCAAGGTTCTTGACGACTATGTCATTGGCCAGGAACACGCCAAGAAGGTTCTCTCGGTTGCGGTCCACAACCATTACAAGCGTCTCAACCACGCCACCAAGCACAACGATGTCGAACTGGCCAAGTCCAACATCCTGCTTGTCGGCCCGACCGGCTCCGGCAAGACCTTGCTGGCGCAGACCCTTGCGCGCATCCTCGACGTGCCCTTCACCATGGCCGATGCCACGACGCTGACCGAAGCCGGTTATGTGGGCGAGGATGTCGAAAACATCATCCTCAAGCTCTTGCAGGCCTCCGACTACAACGTCGAGCGCGCCCAGCGCGGCATCGTCTACATCGACGAGATCGACAAGATCTCGCGCAAGTCCGACAATCCGTCGATCACGCGCGATGTTTCCGGCGAGGGCGTGCAGCAGGCCTTGCTCAAGATCATGGAGGGCACAGTCTCGTCCGTGCCTCCGCAGGGCGGGCGCAAGCATCCCCAGCAGGAGTTCCTGCAGGTCGACACCACCAACATCCTGTTCATCTGCGGCGGTGCCTTTGCCGGCCTTGAAAAGATCATCTCGGCACGCGGGCAGGGCACATCCATTGGCTTTGGCGCGAAGGTGAAGGGGCCTGATGACCGGCGCACGGGAGCCATTTTCCGCGAGGTCGAGCCCGACGATCTTCTCAAGTTCGGTCTCATTCCCGAGTTTGTCGGCCGCCTGCCTGTCCTCGCGACCCTCGAGGATCTGGATGAACCCGCGCTGAAGAAGATCCTGACCGAGCCCAAGAACGCTCTGGTCAAGCAATATGGCCGCCTGTTCGAGATGGAAGATGTGGAGCTGTCATTCTCGGATGAAGCGCTCAACCTGATCGCGCGCAAGGCCATTGACCGCAAGACGGGCGCGCGTGGCTTGCGCTCGATCCTGGAAGGGATCCTGCTGGAAACCATGTACGACTTGCCTGGCCTCGACGGTGTCAACCAGGTGGTGATCAGCCCCGAAGTCATCGAGGGAAATGCGCGTCCGCTCTACATTTATGAGGAGAAGGACAAGGCTGCCGAGGTCAAAAGCGCCTGATCCTGTCCAGGCACGAGCACTGAAAAAGCGGGCCTCAAGCCCGCTTTTTTGTTGTCAGGAGTGCTGCTGTGTTCAGCCTTTCACCCGTGTCGCCTCGAAGGCAGGCACACGTGCGGCGAACTTGTCGAGCCACTTGCGCAGCTTCGGGTGCTTCTTGCGCCAGGCGCCGGCAAATCTGAGATCAAGATACCCCAGCGCGCAGGCCAGCATGACATGGCCGACATGGAGCTGTTTGGTCAGTTTCGGCGCATCGGCTTCCAGTGCGGCGAGGGCGCGCTCAACCTTGCCGACTTGGTGATCGAGCCACTTCTGGTCGCGCATGTTTTCCGCCCGCCAACGGGCTTCGTAGACCTGAACCAGGGCGGCATCGCACAGACCATCGGCCAAGGCCTGCTGGCGCAACACCGTGAACCGCTTGGCACCGCGTGGCAGCATCTTTCCGCCACCTGCCAGGGAGTCGAGATATTCGACGATGACGCGGCTGTCGAAAAGCGTGCTGCCATCTTCCAGCACCAGTGTGGGGATCTTGCCGAGCGGGTTCTGGCTGCGCAGGGGATCGTCTGGATTGCTGGTGTCAGCTTCGATGATCCTGATCTGATCGGTCAACCCGAGCAGGGACGCACAGATCTTGACCTTGCGGCCATAGGGCGAGGCGGGAGCGGAACGTAGGATGAGCATGGCGCATTTCTGGTGTGAGGAGTGAAGGAAGGGCAGTTCATAGCACGAAAACTCAGCCCGCCATCATCTCGCAGCGGTATCCGGCCTTTCTGGAGCGGGCGAACCTCTCGGCCAGTGCGGGCAGCAGGGCATTTGCATTCTCCTTCAGCGTCCACGGCGGATTGATGATCATCAGCCCGCACCCTGCCAGCCTGTCGGCCATGGCCAGGTCATCCACGATGAGTTCAAGGCGAAGGGCCGATGAAACGCCAGCGTCAACAAGATCATCAGCCAGCAAATCCGACTGGCGCGGATTCTTGAGCGGATACCAGAGCATGTAGCAGCCTGTCGGCCACTTTCGCCACGCAGCCAGCACCTCGCGCGCCATGATGTCCCATTCGTCTCCGGCCTCGAAAGCCGGATCGACCAGCACGACGCCGCGTCGTTCTTTTGGTGGAACGTTCGCTCTCAGCGCCTGCCAGCCATCCAGCATCAGCACCTTGAAGCGGCGATCCTTGGCCAGCGCCGTGTTCAACTGCCAGTTGGTTTCCCCATGCAGCTCAGCTCCGACATAGCGGTCATCGGCGCGCAGGAGTTGCTGACAGAGCAGCGGCGATCCCGGATAGGTCTGCTGGCCGTGGCCGGCTCGCAAGGCCGCGAGAGCGGCACGATAGGGCGTAAGAATGCTTTCGGCGACGGAATCCAATGGTTCGACCAGAAGGCCGATTCCCTCGCGCCATTCGCCCGTGCGGGATGCCGCGGCGCTCCCAAGGTCATAAAGACCTGCGCCTGCATGGCTTTCGATGACACGGATCGGGCCGGGTTTCTGCTGCAGGTAGGTAATGATCCAGGCCAGCACGGCGTGTTTCAGAACATCCGCAAAGTTGCCCGCGTGAAAGGCATGACGATAGTTCATGGATACCTTTCATGTGGCGCGTGAAGCGCCATGTTCGCGCGTCAGGTGCGATCCTACCTGACAGGCGAAACGGTGATCTCGCGTGTGCGGCAGCCGCCACGATCAACCTCTTCGCAAGTGCGGAACGAACGCAGATCCTTGCTCAGGCAAATCCGGACCTCCTGCAATTCGCTCCGGCGGCAGGCCACGGACATCATATCGGTGCGCAGCCCGGGGTTGGCAGCCACAAAAGCCCGCTCGAGATCGATCGGCGCCCAGTTCTGTGTGCGCTCGACTTTGGCGAACTGCGACGGGATTACGATTGCGGCCCGTGCCTTCTTCACATCGTTGAAATAGTCGGTCGGGCTGGAGCCCGCACAGACCCCGTGCTTGCGCCATTGGTGCCGTGCCAGACCTTCTTCAGGGAAGACCTGCCGGGCTACATCCATCGATTGCCGTGAAGGGGTGCGGCCAGAAGGGCCGCACTCGACAGGAAAGCCGCGCTCGTTCTGGGGCCACAGCCCATGCACGACAAAGCCCAGGCCGGACCCGTTGCGGCACTGATCACGGTTTTTCTGATCGCCCTCAAGCGAACAGAAACCTGGCGACCAGGAGAGCGCCAGAACGTAGAAATCGAACTCTCCCGAAGGACCGCCCCGGATGATCCGGTCCTGCGCGGATGCCGCCGTCACGGCTGCAAAGCAGATCAGCAGGACGGCTGCGACATGGCGTGGCAATGATGTCAGAAGGCTCACCATGCGGTGGCCTGCTCGCAGCCCGGAGCATAGGTGCGGTGACGGTCAAGCCCGATCACACACCAGATCACCTCCCAGGTGTTGCCGATGGGGCCAATGCTCTCGCGCACGAAATAGTTAAGGTGCCGGATCTTGCCGTCTGACAGGTGTGCCCGTGCCGAGCAATAGCGGCGCGGCACGAAGTTGGCCCCCCAGGAACGCAAGCCCCGTTCCCTCACATGGTCGAAGGCGCCAATCACGAGACCTGTCTGCCAATACGTTGCCTCGCGCGACGAAAACCAGCTTGTCACGTAAGACAGAACTTCGGACGAAGCGCAGGCCGGAAGCGGGCTGGCTGCATAACCAGCGAAGCGCCGTTCAGCCGGCGTGATCGCCTGTGCTGATGACACGCAGCCCGTCAATGCCACCAGAACGACAAACAAGCACCTGACAGACCGCATGATTCACCTCGTGGATTCGAGGCTGACCATGCGGAGAAGCCAGGCCCTGGTCAAGCGGTCATGGCATCGGCTCAAGCTGCATCAGGACGCCCGGCGCTGCTTTTTGGGAGTTGCCCCGGTCATGACACGCAGCTTGGTAAGCTCTGTCCTGCTGAGGACGCGGATCGAGGTGCTTGGGGTGCCATCGGCTAGCGCCATGAGCTGGCCGGAAACGCCCATCATCTGCAGGTAGCGCGCCAGAACCGGCGAGAAGCCCTCTGTTGCCACCTGTGCGTCGATGGTGCCGCCGCCAACGCGGTCTGTCTGGCCCGTGGTCGCCGTCCAGGCCTTGTGGACGCCGACCTCGCTGCCCTCCGGCACGATCCGGCTGCGCCCGCCCGCCAGCGTGTAGGCACAGGCCGAATAACAGCGCGCGGTCACGAATGTGCCTGATCTGACCTGCCCCACGATGATCGAAAATCCAAGCTGGCGCACGGCGATGCCGAGCTTGATCGAGCCAACCACATTGCCGCCCGGAGATGACATCATGATGAGGCTGGCGACCTTCTGGCCCATGACCTCGGACTTGATGAAGCGCACGAACGCTTCACCGGAATTGAGTTCTATTTCACCTGATGCGACGATGACACTCTGGCAATCGGGCTGGCAGTTTTCGCTTCCCATCTGCACGAGTGAAAAACTCATGGCATGTGCGGCATTGCCTGTGGCGAGGGACAACCCGAAAGCTGCGAGAGCAGTCATCAAAAGGGAACGCATCATGTGCAGCCTCATGTCTGTCGCCACTGCGGCATATTGATAAACCATGCTCGCGATGCGAATGCGTTGAGTCAATGCGATTGATCGGCACATGAAGCCACCCAATGCGGCATCAGACAAACATGTGAATTGACCAACAGGAAGGCATGGTGGCAAGAAGGCATGGTGGCAAGAAGGAATGGTGGGCGGTGACGGGCTCGAACCGCCGACCCTCTCGGTGTAAACGAGATGCTCTACCAACTGAGCTAACCGCCCCTGCCATTGGCCTCAATGTCATGTAGCAAAGCCGCCCTGCTTCGACAACGGCTGATCGCCATGAAGGTCAAGGCAATCAAATCAGTACGTTGCTGCAGAACGGCACCGTGAATGGCGCGTGACGTCCCGGACTCGATCCGGGACGTCACGGTGTTCAGGCGTCACATTCCGGAGGTTTGAGCGCTCGTCGCGGTCCCGGATCACGTCCGGGACGATCCGCAAAAAAGCCCCGGCATCCTGCCGGGGCTTTCATTTGCTTGCGAGCTGCCTCAATGGGCGATGGGGACGGCAGCCTCGTCATCCGTTCGTCCGGCACGTGCATCAATGCGCCGGTCTTCTGCCGCTTCGTCCCATTCGATGGGTTCAGGCTGACGCACAAGTGCATGCTGAAGCACCTGGTGCATGCTGGAAACCGGGACAATCTCAAGCCCGTTCTTCACGGACTTGGGCAGATCGACCAGATCCTTGGCGTTTTCCTCGGGGATCAGCACCTTCTTGATGCCGCCCCGAAGCGCTGCCAGCAATTTCTCCTTCAGCCCCCCAATCGGCAGGACCCGGCCGCGGAGCGTGACCTCACCGGTCATGGCAATGTCGCGCCTGATCGGGATCTGGGTCAGCACCGACACGATGGCTGTCGCCATGGCAATGCCGGCAGATGGGCCATCCTTGGGCGTTGCGCCTTCCGGCACATGCACATGGATGTCGCGCTTGTCGAACAGCGGCGGCTTGATGCCGAAATCAACCGCACGGGAGCGCACATAGGACGCCGCCGCCGAGATCGATTCCTTCATCACGTCGCGCAGGTTGCCCGTCACGGTCATCTTGCCGCGCCCTGGCATCAGCAGACCTTCTATGGTGAGAAGCTCACCCCCGACTTCCGTCCAGGCCAGACCCGTGACCACGCCGACCTGATCCTCCGTCTCCGCCTCGCCATAGCGGAAACGTGGCGGGCCGAGATATTCCTCGAGCAGCTCCGGTGTGACGCTGATCTTCTTCTTCTTGAGCAAGATGATGTCCTTCACGCCCTTGCGGACCGTGTTGGAAATCTCGCGCTCCAGATTGCGCACGCCAGCCTCGCGTGTGTAGCGGCGGATCAGCTTTTCCAGTGCCTCGTCAGTCAGCTGCCACTCCTTCTTGTCGAGACCATGCTTGGTCACGGCATTGGGGATCAGGTGCTTCTTGGCGATTTCGCCCTTCTCTTCCTCGGTGTAGCCCGCGATGCGGATCACCTCCATGCGGTCAAGCAGGGCAGGAGGGATGTTCAGCGTATTGGCCGTGGTCACGAACATCACGTTCGAGAGGTCATAATCGACCTCCAGATAGTGATCGTTGAAGGTCGAGTTCTGCTCGGGGTCCAGCACCTCAAGCAGCGCCGCAGATGGATCACCCCGGAAATCCATGCCCATCTTGTCGAT
>JANMHN010000060.1:0-2353 GCA_031375185.1 Allobosea sp.
GGTCCGCGATCAGTCCTGGTTCAGTGGGATGCCAATCCAGTAGCTGCCGGGTCCTCGCGCTCGATGCCGGGCAATCAGCACCCAGAAACCCGGCCAGCCAGCCGAAATGTGCGGCAGCTTCTTCCGGCGACTTGGCGACGATTGGCACACCCAGACGCCGCCCGATGACCTCGGCGATGGCGCGGACCGGCACGCCCTCGTCGGCGACGCCGTGCAGGCGGGAACCTGCCGGTGCGCGCTCGACCGCCAGGCGAAACAACCGCGCCGCATCAAGACGGTGGACGGCCGGCCAGCGATTGGCTCCATCGCCGATATAGGCCGACACGCCCTTGTCCCGCGCAATCGCGATGAGCGCAGGCACGAAAGCCCGGTCGCCCTCTCCATGCACTGACGGCGGCAGGCGCACCACGGAAGAGCGTACGCCCTGCGAAGCCAGTCTCAAGATCGCCTCTTCGGACGCAACGCGCGGCATGCCCACCGATTGAGGATCGCCCGCATCTTCCTCGGTCGCCGGGCGATCGCGCGGCGTGACAACGGTCGTGCCCGACGTGATGACCAATGGTCGGCCAGAACCCGCAAGCGCCGCACCCATTGCTTCGACCGCCCGCAGGTCCGTCTCGCCATTGGCGGCATATTTCGAGAAATCATGGATGAAGGCGAGATGGATGACGCCGTCGGAGGCGGCTGCGCCACGCTGCAGGCTGTCGGGATCGTCCAGCGCGCCGCGATGCGCCTCGGCCCCGGCGGATATGAGCATATCAGCCGCTGCGTCAGAGCGCGCGAGGCCCGTGACGTGATGACCCGCGACGAGCAGTTCTGCAATGACGGCTGAGCCGATGAAGCCCGTGGCTCCTGTGACAAAGATGCGCATGATTTCTTCCATTGATGTGTTTCAGGGAAAAGCGTCTGGTCGATGGCGCAAACCGCCTCGGGTCATCCGGTCATTTGAGGGCGACGTGCCCCAGCATCGCCGCATGCGCGCGCAGCGCCTTGCAGGCCTCCGGCCATGCGGCATCCTCCGGATCAAGCGCCGTGCGCAGGTAGGCCCAGGTCATGCGCTGGGTCAGCGCCAGGCGATCCGGGTTCTCGTCGTCGGTCTCCTTGGCGTCATGGCCTGCTATGCCGCCAAGGCCGTGTTTTGCGCCGACCAATGTCAGCAGGGCGTTGGCACCGGGGCCATGGTGGTAGGGATCGGCATGCCAGTCCGCGCCCCGCGTGGTCAGGTGCGGGCTCGCATCCTCGTCGCCCATGACCACCAGTGTCGGCGTCGTCATGTGGCTGAAGTCCGGGTTCAGCGCCGTGTAATTCTCCCGCGCAAAGGGGCTGAGATCATCCCCGCCATGGCCGGGTGCCGCCAGCAGAACGCCAGCCTTGATGCGCGGTTCGATCAGGTTGACGTCGGTATCCGCCGGGTTCTTCGTATCCGTGAGGCGCGAGCCGAGCAGCATGCCGACTGTCTGCGCGCCCAGCGAGTGCCCGACAGCGGCGACACGGCTCCAGTCGAGACGGCCTGCAATGGCGGGAGCCGCAGCTTCGATCTCGTCCTGGCTGTCAAGGATCAGCTTCATGTCCGCGACGCGGGAGCGCCAGAACAACGGGCCGCCGGGCGATGTCGGGTCCAGCCCGGCCAACTTCGAGTTGGCATGGGTCGGCTGGATCACCGCAAAGCCATGCTCGGCGTAGAAGTTCACCAGAGGGCCGTAGCCATCTTTGGAGGGGATATAGAGCGATGGCCCATGGCCGTGCGACAGCAGGATGATGGGCAGATCGCGCCCCGTGGCCGGTGCGGTGATGCGCATTTCCAGCGGCAATCCCCTGCCGGGTGCGGGCAGCAACACGGGATTGATGGCAATCGTCTGGGTCGCCGGGCTGACCGGGATGTGACGGGCGTGGGTGATGAGATTGTTCACAGGGGCAACTCCGCATATGTGATTGGCGAAACCGCATCGGCCCGCTTATCTGTTGCAAGCGGATCAACGCTCCATCTATAAAGGGAACACTGATCCGCTTGAATCTCATATACGGAACAATGTTCCGTTTATCAAGGGCTTTGTTGTCGGCAAGGCCCGGTCGAGACATGAGGTGCGCTTGAAGGACGACAGAAAGCCGAAACCGACACCCGATGCCCGCCCCGGACGCGCCGTGCGGGCCGATGCATTGCGCAACGAGGATGCGCTGCTGGAGGCGGCGAAGATCGTCTTCGTCACCGCTGGCGTGGATGCCCCCGTCAGGGACATTGCGACAAAGGCGGGTGTGGGCATCGGCACGCTCTATCGCCGGTTCCCCAAGCGCTCGGATCTGGTGGCGGCGGTGTTCCGCCGGGAGGTCGACGCCTGCGTGGCCGAAGCCGAGG